>UQRY01000004.1 GCA_900543675.1 uncultured Mycoplasmatota bacterium | reverse complement strand
ATCAGACTTATTTCAGCTTTTTGCCATAAAACGGAATTTCAAATAAAAATCTACGATGATTACAGTATATGGGAGAAAATCTTGCTTTTTATAGGACTTTATGCTATAATATGCGACATATAAAGAAGGGGAGATATATATGTCAATATTATCATTTTTTTCTAAAAATAAAAAAACAGGAGAAAGTGAAGCGGTTAATCAAGAGAAAAAAGTAGAATTTAAGGCAAGTTATCTTGCTGTACTTGGACTTATATTAGGTACAATGATTCCTACTGTTTTAGGAGCTCCTATTTGGCTTTCATTGATTACTACTGGCTTATTTGGTACTGCTGTTGGCGCTACTGTAGGAATGGTTGTGAAGGGAGCTTTAAACATCGGTAGTTCAGTGATTAAAATTTTTAATAGAAAAAAACAAAAGAAAACAGCTGAAAAAGAAACAAAAGAAGGAAATGCTAAGGTGAGTATACTCGGTAAAGCAAAAGAAAAAACAAGCACTTTATGGCAAAGCTTAAAAGAAAAGGTAGAAAATTCTAGAATAGCACTTCATGAAAAATTCATGGCTAAGCAAGATGATCAAGAAGAGAATTATGAAGAAGAGCAAGATTTAGAGGATAAGCCTAGTTTAAAAGAACGATTCTTATCTAAGTTTCGTCGTAAGAAGAAAAAGGAAGTTTCTGATGAAGTTAAAAATATCTTGAAATTAGATGATGATGAGGTAGAGTTAGAAGAAGGTAATAAACCAATAGATACTTCTAAAGTAGATGAAAATAAAGATTTAGCTTCAACACCAGTTGAAACACAAGAGATTAATCCATTATTTACTTATCGTATAAAAAGAAGCGAGTTAAGAAAACCAAAGTATGTAATTTTTGATGAAATTTATGAACCACGTTCTTTAGAGACAATGAGTAATGGACATCTTTCTGTCAATATGGATCAATTTATTGAAACAGCAAAAAAACGACTTGAAGTTTTAAATGAACAACTTATTCGTACTCAAAATGAAATTGCGGAGTTAGAAAATCAAATTGCTAATACTTATACTGAACCAGAACGAAAATTAGTTAGATAAAAAGGACTTTCCTTTTACCGGATAGTCCTTTTTGCTCGCTTGCTTTATTTAGCAATAAATTCTTTAAATTGTTCATATAAAATATTACAGATTAGATTTGGTCGTTCTAAATAGGGAAAGTGTCCTACTTTATCTAAGACGATTAATTCTGAATCGGGTATTTTTTGATGCATTAAAGTTGCGTCTTGGATAGGAGTAGAAGTGTCTTTATTTCCCCAGATAATTAGGGTATTAGCGTTGATTTTTTCTAAGTAATGGCGAAGATCTTCAGAGATGACATTTCTGAATGTTGGTCTCATTTTATCCTCTAAGTTGCGATAGTCAGGGGAAGCAAAGATAGAAAATATTTTGGTCAGATATTTATCTCGATATTTTTTGGGGAGCAGGTAGCGTCCTTTTTTCAATGCTTTATAAAAGCTATTTCTTAAGATAGAACGAAGAGTTTTTCTAGGTTTAATTCCCGCACTGTCCATTAATACAATATGTTTAAATGGATAATGATAGTAGCCGGTTAAGGTAATGATGATTCTTCCACCAAAGGAGTGCCCAATTAGAATTGGATCTTTAATTTCTAAGCTTTGAATCCAGTTATAAATAATATCTGTATAGTCATAGATAGTTAAGTCTTTATCTGGAAATTTACTATTTCCAAAACCAGGATAATCTACGATATAAACGGTAAAGTCGTCCTTTAGAAAGTCGATGATATAATTCCAAGAAGTGCGGATATCTCCCCAACCGGGTAGGATAATCATACTTTTTTTGCCACTACCATATTTCTCATAATAGAGATTACCAAACTCATAGGGATAGTTCATTTTTTTCACCTGTTATATTGTATGCAAGTAGGGTGGACGAGTTTATTTTCTTTGGAAAATAATTATTGTCAACTTCTGTAAAAATGGTATAAATAATGGAAAACTATGATATAATAGTATTGTCTAGAAGAAACGATAATTGTCAACATATAAAACCGACTAAAGTGACGATACGGGAGTTCGGATCTATAGTTTGTGTTGAATACCCAATTAAATTGGGGATCCTAAGAACTATGTATGGACACCCACCTGTGATTATGCAGGTTTTATCGCCTGACAACCGTTCTTCTGGATTTTTTTTGGAGTGATTACCGTGTTAGAAAGATTAGAACAGTTAATTAGCAAGGAAAATGTAGATAAGATTTGTACAAAAAAAGTAGCAGTCGTTGGATTAGGTGGCGTTGGTGGCTATGTTGTTGAAGCCTTGGTTCGTAGTGGAGTTGAGCATATTGTATTGATTGATCATGATACTGTCGATATTACTAATAAAAACCGTCAACTGATTGCTTTAGATTCTACTTTGGGAATGAAAAAGGTTGAAGCTTGGCAAAAGCGAATAGAGGATATTCATTCTACTTGTCATGTTACAGCTTTAGATTGTTTTCTAACAGCGGATAATATAGATATTTTGGATCAATATGATTTGGATTATATTGTAGATACGTGTGATACGATTGCGACAAAGAAAGCGCTTATTATGAAGAGTTTAGCGTTAAATATTGGGTTTATCTCTTGTATGGGTACGGGTAAGCGACTTGATCCTAGTAAACTATCGATTATGGATATTAGAAAAACTAGTTATGATCCGATTGCGAAGCATCTCCGTAAATTCATTCGAGATGAGAAAATTACTAAAAAAATTATGGTGGTTTCTAGTCAAGAAGTTCCACTTTCTACACCAGGAAGAACGGTAGCTTCGGCTAGTTTTGTGCCAGCTAGTGCGGGAATATTAATCGCTAGTTACATTATTCGACAAATTATTGAAAATGATTAGGATAAACTGATATTATTCTAATCTTTTATTTTGGTTGAATAGTGAGGAATAAGAAATGGAAAATAAAAATATCAGCCTTAAAATTTTAATGATTGCGATTATTGTTGCACTAGGAGTAAAAACGTATTTATTATGTATAGATGATGAGAAAGTCACTAATCAGGTAGATAGTTATGTACAAGGTACATTTTATCGTCAAACTCCTGGAAAAACGATTCAGGATTATCGAATTAGTTATCAAAATCCGGAAATTATTGGTAATTTATTTGTTCCAGAAACGGATTTTCAAGTATTGGTTACGCAAACTAAAGATAATTCATTTTACTTGCAGCATAATGTAAAAAGAGAAGTTTCGGAATTAGGAAATCCCTTTTTAGACTATCGAAATACTTTAGAAGATAGAAAATTATTGATTTATGGTCATAATTCACAAGTCGTCACTACTGATTTTCAATTTTTAGAAAATTATCTCGATATTTCTTTTTTTTATGAACATCCTTTTTTTATTTGGCAAACGGAAGAATCTTTGGATGTTTATTCGATTGTGGGAACTTTAGTTGTTACTTCTGATTTTTTTCATATGCAACTAGAGTTTACTGATGATGAGTGGCGACAACATTTAGAATGGTTACAGGAACAATTTTTATATTCGACAGGTGTTTCGCTTGATGAAAAGGATCACCTTTTGATTCTACAAACGTGTTATTATGAACCGCAAGATTCTTATTTGTTGGTTGTTGCTAAAAAGAAATCATAAAAACCAAAATAAAACTTCGCATACAAGCGAAGCTTTTACAATTTTCGGTATAATCCAATTACTTTTCCTAAGATAGTTACGTTTGGTAAAATAATAGGAGCCATAAAATCATTTTCTGGCTGTAGTCTGAAGTAACCATTTTCTTTATAGAATGTTTTTACGGTGACTTCATTTTCATCCGTCATAGCTACTACTGTGTCACCATTATTTGCTGTTTCACATCTTTCTACGATAATGATATCTCCATCATAGATACCAACGTTAATCATGGATTCTCCACTTACTTTTAAAGTGAACACTTTTTTCTTGTTGGGAAGTAAACTGGTAGGAATAGAAAAAAATTCATCTGGAACTTCAATCGCTTCGATTGGATTTCCAGCTGTTACTTTTCCTAGTAGTGGAACTTCTGCCACTTTATCGTTTTTTTCTAAATATTCATTAGGTACTAGGATTTCGATTGTTCGATTTTTGGCGGTATCCTTTTTGATATATCCTTTTTCTTCTAATTTAGTTAAATGAAACTGGATAGTAGCTGGGGAGGAAAGATGTACCATTTTTCCAATTTCTCTAACCGTAGGTGGATATCCTTTTTCCGCTATAGCTTTTTTTAATGTATCTAAAATCATGGCTTGTTTTTCAGTAAGTTTTTCCATAATTTGACCTCCTTTTATATGTTTATGTTAACATAGTTTATGTCAATTGTCAAACAAATGTTCAAATATTTTTTGAATTGCATTGACACGAACAATTGTTTGTAATAGAATGAGGTTGTTTAGAAGGAGTGATTGATATGAAAAATGAATACAAATGGTTAGTATTAATTTATGTAGGAGCAATTTTATTTTTCTATCTTCTATCTCTTCGAGTAGAAAAACTAGAAAGTCAAGAAGATATATCTAATCGTAATGAGGCGATTGTTTTACGTATAAAATAATTGGCTGTGGCAAATCCTAAAAAAAGATGATATACTAGCTACAATAATAGGATAGTTGAGGGTGAAATATGGTTTTAGAGATAGTATTGTTATTAATAGGATTTGTTTTGATTGTTAAGGCAAGTGATGTTTTGATTGATTGTGCTTCCTCGATTGCTCTACTTTGTAAAGTGCCTAAGATGTTGATTGCGTTAACGATCGTTTCATTTGGTACTTGTGCACCGGAAGTGGCTATTTCTTTTAATAGTGTAGCGGCAAATAATGGAAGTATGGCTTTAGCTAATGTGATTGGAAGTTGTATTGTCAATATTTTGTTAATTATTGGTATCGCTGCGATTGTTAATCCGATTAAAGTAAAGAACTCAACAGTAAAAAAAGAATTACCTATTTTATTTTTAATTACCAGTATCTTTTTTGTTTTATTGATGGATCGGTTATTTAACCCTAATACCCCAACTTCATTTTCTCGTTTTGATGGGGCTGTTTTAATTCTTTCGTTTGGGATTTTTGTTTATTATTTGATTCGATTATTGAAAAATAAAAAACAGGATCAAGGTGGAGTAGAAAAGAAGTATAATTTACCAGTCGCCCTAATTTTGTTTGTTATTTCTACGATTGTTATCATTTATAGTAGTGATTTAATTGTCGATAATGCTTTGTCTTTGGCGGAAAGAATTCATGTTAGCCCTAAAATTATCACAATGATTGCGGTTGTTGTTGGAACTTCACTTCCTGAATTGGTCATGACGGTAACTTCGGCTAAACGTGGAGAATTTGATATGGCGATTGGAAATATTATCGGAACTAATATTTTTAATATTTGTATCGTCTTAGGATTACCAATTTTAATTTATGGTGATTTAGAATTAGTTGATTTTAGTTTTATTGATATCTTTGTTGTTTTGTTGTCGTCTTTCTTATTATATTTATTCGCAAGTAGTGAAAAGGAAATTTCTAAAAAAGAAGGAATTATCATGTTAGTTGTTTTTTGTTGTTATTATATCTATTTATTTATCTAATTTTTCTTCTTTGTTTGATTTTGGGATAGACATTTTCTTTTAAGCTAAACCGTGTTATAATAAAACCAAAACAATGTCAAACAGGAGAAGAAAAATGAAAAAAGTAATTTTAGTCGATGGAAATAATCTTTTATTTCGTAGTTATTATGCTACTAGTTATACAGGCGCAATTATGCGTAATTCAAAGAACTTTCCTACGAATGCGATTTATGGATTTATTAATATGATGAATAAAATCATCGTCGAAGAAAAACCAGAATATATTATGATTGCCTTTGATAAAGGAAAAACGTTTCGCCATGAAGAATATCCTGACTATAAAGGTGGAAGAAGTGAAACGCCTGAAGAGTTAAAACAACAATTTCCGGTTGCGAAACAAATTTGTACGGCGATGGGTATGAAATACTTTGAGATTGATAATTATGAAGCTGATGATATCATTGGTACTTTTGCGAAAAAGGTTGAAGAAGATCCTGACTTTGATGCGACCATTATCAGTAGTGATAAAGATTTGTTACAGTTAATCAGTGATGAAATTGATGTTAAACTCTTAAAACAAACTGGTTTTATTCGTATGGATAAAAAGCTATTTAAAGAGACTTATCAAGTAGAACCAATTAATATGATTGATATTAAAGGATTAATGGGGGATAGTAGCGATAATATTCCTGGTGTAAAAGGAATTGGAGAAAAAACGGCTATATCTCTTCTTTCTAAGTATCAGACTATTGAGAATCTATACGATCATATTGATGAAGTAACGGGAAAGACCAAGGAAAAATTACTAAATGATAAAGATAATGCTTTTATGAGTAAAGAAATAGCGACGATTTATCGGGATGTTCCTATTGATACTGATTTAGAGAAGATTAAATATACGGGAGTAGACGTTTTAAAATATGTCGAACTATTAGAAGAATTGGAGTTTTATTCACTAATTAAGAAAATGAATATTCCTGAAGAAGTGGTTAAGGAAAACAAAATGCAAGAAGTCGAAGTGAATATTGTTACCGATTTGGAAAAGGTTAAGATTGAAGGCGATTATGCTTTATATTTGGAGATACTAGGTAGTAATTATCATAAGGATAAGCCACTTGGTATTGCGATTTATAACGAAAATACTAGTCTTTATATTCCGTTTGAAGTGTTAAAACAAGCTCCAGATTTTTTGTGTAGCGAACAAGAAAAATATACTTATGACTTGAAAAAAGTATGGTATATCTTGAAAAAGAATGGCCTAGATATTAAAAATTGCCATTTTGATACTATGATAGCTGCCTATTTATTAAATGATAATATCAAAGATGATATTGCTTATCTTGCGAACAATAAAGATTATAATATTTCTTTTTATGAAGAAGTGTATGGTAAAATAGGAAAAGAAGTCGAACCAGATATCGAAATTATCGCTAAAAAAACAATCGAAAAGGCTCGCTTTATCTATGAGAGTAAAACTGAATTAGAAGAAAGATTAGAAAGTGAAAATGATGTTCAACTTTTCCAAAATATTGAAATGCCACTAGTGGAAGTGTTAATGGACATGGAACTTACTGGTATTCGAGTAAACTGTGATTTTTTAAATCAAATGGGAAAAGAATTAGATGCGAAAATTGAAGTGTTAGAACAAGAAATTTACGATTTAGCAGGAGAAGTATTTAATATTTCTTCTCCAAAACAGTTGGGGGCTATTCTTTTTGAAAAATTAGCTTTACCATATCCAAAGAAGGTCAAAGATCATAGTTATTCGACTAGTAAAGAAATTTTAGATAAATTAGTTAACGATTATCCTATCGTTGAAAAGATTTTGGATTATCGAATGTTGACGAAATTAAAGAGTAATTATGTAACTGGATTGCTAGCGGAAGTGGCTGAAGATGGCAAGATTCATACTATTTTTACCCAAACGTTAACTAGAACAGGTAGACTTTCTTCAATATGTCCTAATTTACAGAATATTCCGATTCGAACTGAAGAGGGAAGATTGATTCGAAAAGCTTTCATTCCAGAAGAAAATGCTTGTATTTTATCTAGTGATTATTCTCAGATTGAACTTAGAATTTTTGCATCGTTAGCCAATGTAGATAACTTGATTCGTGCTTTTGAAGAAGGAAAGGATATCCATGCGAAAACTGCTTCAGATATTTTTGGCGTTCCTTTAGAAGAAGTAACAAAAGATATGAGACGTACGGCTAAAGCAGTTAATTTTGGAATTCTTTATGGAATTAGTAGTTTTGGATTATCCGAGGATTTGGGGATTGATATCGCTAGTGCGAAAAACTTTATCGAGGGTTATTTAAATACTTATCCAGAGATTAAACAATATATGAATGAAGTAATTCAGAAAGCTTATCAAGATGGTTATGTTAAGACGATCATGAATCGAAAAAGAACAATCGATGAATTGAAAAATAAGAGTTATCTTGTTCGTAGTCAAGGAGAAAGAATTGCCTTAAATACTCCAATTCAAGGAAGTAGTGCCGATATTTTGAAAAAGGCTATGATAGAAATTTATCGTGAATTTAATGATAAGAAAATCAGAAGTAAAATGTTAATTCAAGTACACGATGAACTTGTGTTTAATGTTTATTATGAGGAAAAAGAAGAAGTAGAAGAGATTGTTAGACGAATTATGGAAAATACCTATCAGTTAAATGCACCATTAAAAGTAGATATTGAAAGTGGTAGTGATTGGTACGAAGCCAAATAATGGATTTGATACTTATTAGGGGGAATTATTATGCCAGAAAAACCAGAAGTGATTACGGTAACTAAGAAGTTAGAACGTCGTTTAAAGGGAAGAAAAATTACGGATTGTCAAGTGATTTATGACCCGATTATTGATTACCCAAGCGCTAAAGAGTTTAGTACTCGAATAAAAGGGCAAACCATGCATGAGTTTACTACTCGTGGGAAATGGATTGTGATTACGTTAGATCAAGATTATTTACTTGTTCATCTACGAATGGAAGGAAAGTTTTTCTTTCGCGAAAAAAGAGTTCCGTTAGAAAAACATCATCATGTTGTTTTTACGATCGATGACGAAGAAGAACTTCACTTTCAAGATGTTAGAAAGTTTGGACGGATGAAATTAATCCCTAAAGATAAAATTTTAACCATGCCTCCTTTTACTGAGTTAGGGTTAGAACCTTGGGATAAAAATTTGACAGTAGAGTATCTAAAAGAACACCTAAAAAAGAAAAAGATACCGATTAAGACAGCTTTATTGGATCAATCGATTATTACGGGAATTGGGAATATTTATGATGATGAGATTCTTTTCTTGTCTCATATTTATCCCCTTAAACCTGCTTGTCTTTTGACGGATGAAGAGCTAGAATCCATTATTAAAAATACAGTGATTACTTTAGATAAGGCAATTCAAGAAGGGGGAACTACAATTCATAGTTTTACTTCGGAAGAAGGGGTGTCAGGACTTTTCCAAAATCATTTGTATGTCCATACTAAAGCGGGGAATCCTTGTCCGCGATGTGGAACTGAGATTATCAAAATGAAAGTGAATGGTCGTGGTACCTATTATTGTCCAGAGTGTCAGAGGCAAGATATAAAAGACTACAATTAGGTCAAGAGAAAAAGTTAGTATTATGTAGAAAAATAATGATTATAGAGGAGAAAACGAACAAATACTTAAGAAATGTAAGAAAAAAATTGAAACGAGCTAGAATTTATGATAAAATGTATGCTGGTGAAAGGAGTAATAGATAAAATGAAAAAGACAAAAATTATTTGTAGTATTGGACCTGCTACTCATCCTTGGGAAAAGTTTAAAGGATTAGTTGAAGCTGGAATGAATGTTGCTCGTATTAATTTTTCTCATGCAACACTTGAAGAAAGACATCTTGATGAAGAATTAGTAAAACGTGCGAACAAAGAATTAGGTGCCAATATTGCGATTTTATATGATACGAAAGGACCAGATCTTAGAACTTGTACTTTTGAAAATGATTTAATTGAATTAGAAGCAGGAAAGACAATTCGTATTGTCGAAGAAGATGTTTTGGGAACAAAAGAGAGAATTTCTTTCAATTATAAAGGCATTTTAAAAGATATTCCGGTAGGAAATACTATTCTTTTAGATGATGGTTTTTATAAGTTAATTGTTGTTTCTAAAGAAGAAGATGGAATTACTTGTGAAATTCAAAATTCTGGAACAATCAAAAGTAGACGTGGAGTATGTATTCCAGGTGTTAAGTTAAATGTACCTTACATTTCTGATAAAGATCGTGAGGATATTAAATACGCTTGTGATATGGATGGAGATTATTTAGCTATTTCTTTTGTAAATTCTGCTGAAGACGTTCTTGCTGTAAAAGCGTTATGTAGTGAATTTGGTAAACCTAATATGCCAATTATTTCTAAAGTAGAGACACAATATGCAATGGATAATCTTCAAGAAATCGTTGAAGTATCTGATTATATTATGATTGCCCGTGGTGATTTAGGAATCGAGACAGGAGTAGAAAATTTACCATTATATCAACAAATGATGATCGATGCTTGTCATGCTAATGGTAAGGGTGTTATCATGGCTACTCAAATGATGTATAGTATGAAGACGAATATTCGTCCAACTAATGCTGAAGTAACCGATGTAGCTAATGCTGTTTTAGCTGGATGCGATGCGATTATGACAAGTGATGAAACGACAATTGGTAATTATCCAATAGAGACGATTCAAATGATGACCTCTATTTGTGAAAAGACTGAAAAAATTACTAAATATAACTTAAGTGAATATAAATTAAGAGGAACAGAAATTCATAACACAATCGCTCGTTGTGCAGTAGATTCAACAATTGAGTTACCAGTTAAAGCTGTAGTTGCTTCTACTTTAACAGGAAAGACTGCTTTGGATATTTCTTCATTAAGACCAAATTCGATGATTGTTGCAACAGTAACTGATGAGAAAGTAGCTCGCAGCTTAGCATTAAAATGGGGTGTTTATCCAAAAGTTGTTCCATTTAGTGCTGATACGGATGCAATTGTTCAAGAAGGAATCAAAGCAGCAAAAGAGTTAATGAATTTAGAAACTGGAGATATTATTACTATCGTTGGTGGTTTCCCTAAAGATGCACATACTAATTTCATGAAGATTGAAATTATTTAGTAAAAACAAAAATATCATAAGAAGCAAGAAGTCACTTAGTGGCTTCTTTCTGTTCTTAGCTAAAGGGTGAAGAAATTGAACGAACTAATTATAAAAAAAATAAAATTAGGAATAGATAATTATGAAATGTTTATTCAGCAGATGATGACTTGGGATAAAGAAAATTATTTTTCTTCTATTAAAGAATCTACTAATCTATTCATCTTAACCTATGATTTATATGGGATTTATCGAAAAAAGGATTTAATCGGAGTAGCTGCATTACATTTAGAGTCATTACCTCATTGTTATTTAGGAATACCAGGTTATGATGAGGTTATTTATTATCCACTTGTATTTCAATTTGTTTTGCGTCCCCAAGAAGATTATCCTGTCTATAGGGATATGGTGTTTCAACTGTTAGAAGAACAGGTATTTCCTAATTATTCATTTTCTGAATTAAAAATGCATTTACCACCAGTTGTTGATCAGAAGACGCAAGATTTTTTAGAACGTCATCATTTTCAACTGGAGCAGATTGATCAAAACAAAGAAGCAGTTTATGGTTTAGGACAAAAGAAAAATAAACAAAAAAGAAAATAGACATCCTAGTCAGTCTATTTTGTATGTATTTGAATTTTATCTTTTTGTATATCTATTTCTAGAATAGAGGTATAGATTAAATCTACTTGTCTTTCTAAGGTTAAACCTGGGAAACGATCTTTATAATATTTGGTGATGATGGGAACAGGAATTTCCTTTTTTATCTCATGCAGATATTTTCTTCCTTGTTCATTTAATCCTAAGATGCGGATATATTCTATTTCTTTTGTTGTAGCTGCCATTTCTTTGGTAAATCCACAGAGAATATGAGTAAGTAATCGACTAATTTTATTATAAGTATATCGTTTGGTTTTGACTTTTTTTATAAGATCTTCCCAACTAATAGCGGAACTTACTTGTTTTAAAATTCTATTTTCAATTCCTTCATCGACAGTTTGATATCTACTTAAATCGGTATCAGAGTAGAGTTTATATTTTAAAAAAGGAAAGAAGCGATCGATATTATGGTCGTTTTTTATTAAATAAGTTAAGGTTTTATCCGGTACACTGGAAGAGATATCTTCTTTATTTTTTAACGCATGACGAATGCTAGTCGCACTAGAAATTTTTTGATTTAATTCTATCTCGTGAAAATTATTGGTTCTTTGAATGGTAATTGGTGTGATTTTAGCGTGTTGGTTGGCAATTTCTTTGATATAGCTAAATCCTAGTAGATCATTAGGGGTTGTAAGGGAGATGCCACCTAATTCTTTTAAAGCTAAATTTAGAGAAGTAGGGTAATTATTTCCTTGTTTTTGATAGGTGCGGACTAATTCATGATATTTAGTACTACTAACGATGGGAAGTAACTTTGTTAATTGATCTACATTGTTCGATTCACTTCCGAAAACAAGATAGTCTACTTGTAATAAAGAAAGTAGGCGAATCGCTCCATAGGCAAAAATATCGGCACTTTGTGTCGCAAAGGAAAAAGGTAATTCTATAACTAAGTCAATCCCATAATGAAGTGCAATTTCTGTTTTATCCCATTTATCTAAGATACTTGGAATTCCTCTTTGGGTAAAATTTCCAGATAAAATTAAAACGATTGGTGTATTTGGAAACATTTCTTTTACTTTTTGTAAGTGATAGAGATGTCCATTATGAAAGGGATTATATTCGCAAATAATACCGACACTTTTCATAAAATACCTCCTTGATAGCTATATCATACACGAAAAAAGAAAAAAGGACTAGAAAAAGTTTGAAAAAAACTTATTCTTAGTGTATAATGAATGAGCGGTGGTGATAGTATGGAAATAGAAATAACTCCTTTGTTAACAGAAAACGTTAAACAACTTGATTTTGTTCAATCCATAGATATTCCTCAAGAATATTATCAAAATACCGATATCAAAGCTTTACAAAACGTGGTAGGCAAAGGGCAACTACAACTTGATGGGGAAGAATTTAATCTTCAAGTTAATGTGACTGGTGAGATGATTTTAATCGATGCGATTAGTTTAGAGGAAGAAAAATATCCGTTTACTTGTGAAGTTTTAGAAAAAGTGCCAATAAAACTGGAAAAGATGAAAAATACTCTTGATATTACGGAGATTTTATGGCAAAATATTATGTTAGAAGTCCCATTACGGTTTACTACAGTAGATGATTATAGTAAATACCAAGGTGACGGATGGAAATTAACAAGTGAAGAAGAGTTAAAAGTAGAGAATAATCCTTTTAATGATTTGAAAAAAATGATGGGAGGGGAGTGATAAACATGGCAGTACCATTCAGAAAAGTATCTAAAACAAGAAAGAGAATGAGAAGAAGTCACAATGCGTTAGAAGCAGTAGGTACGACTAAATGTCCAAATTGTGGTGAAATGATTCGTCCACATAGAGCTTGTCCTAAATGTGGGTTCTACAAAGGAAAAGAAGTAGTAAGTAAAGATGCTGAATAAGCGTCTTTTTCTTTTTTCAACAAAATTCTGTGATTTAAAGTGTTATAAAAAAACTAGAGGTGAGATGATGAAAGTTTATCTCGATCTAGTTTTTTTTATGAATTTTGGTTTTGATTTTTTACTATTATTAACGGTGAATTTAGTATTAAAGCGAAACCGAAGACTTTCCTCTATTTTGTTGGGAAGTGGGATTGGCGCATTAAGTATTTTCTTTTTGTTTTTACCATTAAATAGCGTTACTTTATTCTTATTAAAAGTATTGATTTCTTTTTTGATGATATGGGCTACTTTCGGTTTTTTCTCTTGGAAAACTTTTTTTACTAATACTGTATATCTTTATTTTATCAGTATTCTTTTAGGGGGATTTCTTTATTATTTAAATCTAGAGTTTTCTTATCAGAATCAGGGATTAATCTTTTTTCATAATGGATTTAGTATTAACTTTATTTTATTGTTTATTTTAAGCCCGATTATTTTATGGTGTTATCTAAAACAGGCAAAGAGTTTTAAAACTACATATCATGCTTATTATCAAGTAGAGTTGATCTGTTTTGGGAAAAGTTATTTCTATACTGGTTACCTAGATACAGGAAATAAATTATATGATCCGTATAAGCATAGACCGGTTTTATTACTTTATGATCCTAAATTAAAGATAAAGAAAAATACGAAGTTGATTTATACTCCATATGAGGGTCTTAATCATACAGGTGTTATTCCTTGTATAGTAGCGGACAAGCTCATTATCGATGGAACGATAGAAAAGGAAAAGGTATTAATTGGACTTAGTCAGGAACCGTTTAAAATAGATGGTGTTTCTATGATTTTACACGTAGATCTTTTTTGATTTTGATAGTTTCTTCGACAGTTTTCTAAGATTCTTATTTCTATAATGGAAGAGAAAAACATAAAATGAAGAAAGGGAGATGAAGAAAAGTGTTATGGTTATTATTGTTGCTTAGTGAAATTTTTCAAAGGGCGAATGTTTTATTTTATGTAGGTGCTACTGATGTATTACCAGAACCGTTATCTAAGGCAGAAGAAGAGTATTATTTAGTGATGGCGAAGGATGGAGATTTGTTTGCACGGGATAAATTGATCGAACATAATTTGCGGTTAGTGGTCTTTTTGGCTAAGAAGTACGAAAATACAAAAGTAGATTTAGAAGATTTAGTGAGTATTGGGACAATTGGATTAATTAAAGGTATTAAGACTTATCAGATGGATAAAAATATCAAGTTAGCGACTTATGCTTCTCGGTGTATTGACAATGAGATTTTAATGTATTTACGAAAGAATAAGAAAGTACGAACAGAGATTAGCTTTGATGAATCATTAAGTTTTGATGCCGATGGGAACGAATTACATTTGGAGGATATCTTGGGAACTGATCCTGATATTGTCACGAGAGATTTGGAACGAGAAACTGAAAGAAATTTAGTGATGGAAGAGATTAATAAACTTGGAAAAAGAGATAAGGAGATTATTATGCTTCGCTATGGATTAATGGGACATAAAGAAATGACACAAAAGGATGTTGCCGAATTACTAGGAATTAGTCAGTCTTACATCTCTAGGATCGAAAAGAAAGTAATTAGGCGATTAAAAAATTTAGTGAAGTGCTAGGATAAATTCAATTTATCTTTTTCTTTGATTTTACGTTAACTCCTTTCTTTTTTTCTTAAAACTCGCTATAATGGATATATAGAAGAATCGGACGAGGTGTAATTATGGCAAAAAGAAAAAAGAAAAAAGAAAGTCCAAAACAGAAATTTGAACATTGGAATGAATTAGTAGGACTTGTATTAATTATTATCTCTATTTTGAGTATTGTCCCAACACCCCTTGGGTTTATTGGTCAGTTAGGTGCTAGCTTTGCGATGTTTTTAATTGGTACTTGGTATCAAGTGTTGTTGTTGTTTACTTTTGTTGTTGGCTGTTACATGGTATATAAAAGAAAAGCACCTAATTTTGCGACTGGACGTTTTATGGGGTTATATGCACTTGCTATTGGGCTTTTGGTACTTGGACATATTAATTATGTGAAGGAAAATACAAGCGATATTTTGATTGTTTTTAAGGCAACGATCGATAATCTATTAGCCAATTTTTCTAATATCATGAATGGTGCTCCACTTACATTAAAGGGTGCAGGAATTATTGGAGCGACGTTTAGTATTATCTTTTATAAGTTGTTTGCGATAGAAGGTACTTATATTGTTTCTGTAGTTTTACTTCTTTTAAGTATTGTCTTATTAACTGGTGTTGATTTGATCGGGTTATGTAAAAAACCATTTCAAAAACTTCATCGTAAGAAAAAGAAATCTAGTTTGGAAGATACTGGGGTTATCGTCAATGATTCGTCAGTATTAAAAGAAGTACCTAATGAAGATAATAAGATTCGTATTCATAGTATCGATGAACTTACCAAGATTAAAGATGAACATAAGGAGGTAGAGGATAAAGGAAACTTAGGTCATTTGGTAACAGAAGCAGAGACAGGAGCTAATGAATTACCGAATGAACCAGTTGTTAAGATTCAAGATCATACCAATTATCATTATCAACTTCCACCACTTTCTTTGATTCCTCATACCAAGAAAGCAAAGAATACTAATGGGAACGAAGTAATTGAAGCGAATATTGTGAAACTAGAAAAAGTATTAAAAGATTTTAATATTATCGCTAAAGTAGTAGAAGTTAATGTTGGACCTAGTGTTACTCAATACGAGTTAGAAATTTCTTCAGGGACTAAAGTAAATAAAATTTTGAGTTTGAGTAGGGAAATTTCTTTAGCCCTTGCGAAAAAAGATGTTCGTATTCAAGCGCCAATTCCTGGTAAATCGACAGTAGGAATTGAATTAGCCAATGATACTATCACTCCTGTTGGTTTACGAGAAATTTTGGAGTCGGTTCCTGCGAATAAAGAGAAAAGTAAATTGTTGGTAGCTCTTGGTAAAAACATTATGGGAAATAGTATTTTCTGTGAAATTGATAAGACCCCTCACTTACTCGTAGCTGGTTCAACGGGTAGTGGTAAATCTGTTTGTATCAACTGCATGATTGCTTCTATTTTGATGAGAACAAAACCTACTGAAGTTAAGTTGGTTCTAGTCGATCCAAAAAAAGTTGAACTCAGTATGTATAATGGGATTCCTCATTTGTTGATTCCGGTTGTTACAGATCCTAAGAAAGCGAGTGATGCGTTAAAACGTATTGTTCGGGAAATGGAAGACAGATATGATATCTTTAGTGATAAAGGGGTCAAAAATATTGCGACTTATAATGAATGGGTCGATAAGCAAAATGAAGGAAGAAGTGAAGAGGAGAAAATTCCTCATATGTTCTATATTGTCGTTATCGTCGATGAACTTGCTGATTTGATGTTGGTGGCTAGTAAAGAAGTAGAAGACTCTATCATGAGAATTACTCAGATGGCGCGTGCTGCTGGTATCCATTTGATTGTAGCGACGCAAAGACCTTCTACGGATGTTATTACCGGAGTAGTTAAAGCCAATATCCCGTCTCGTATTTCCTTTGCGGTTTCTAGTAGTATCGATTCTAGAACGATTTTGGATGCAACAGGAGCAGAAAAATTACTTGGTAAAGGAGATATGTTATTTTTACCGATGGGTGAAAATGCGCCAGTAAGAGTTCAAGGTGCTTTTGTTTCCGATGAAGATTTACAAAAAATTGTCGATTATACAGTTGCTCAGCAAAAAGCACAATACGATGAACGTTTCATGAACTTAGGAGAGAGTAGTAATAACGATAATCCAAGTATGGAAGAAGTGCGTGATGCTCCTGAAGAATATGATGATCCTTTATATAATGAGATTGTCGAGTTTGTTATTACGACCGGTAAGGCCAGCGCTTCTCTTTTACAACGAAGATTTCGTTTAGGATATAACCGAGCAGCTAGATGTATCGATTTGTTGGAAGAAAGAGGAATTATTGGTCCTGCTAATGGTAGTAAGCCTCGTGAAGTACTTGTAAAGTTGGATGATGAAGAGTAATTTCTTGGTCAAAAAAATTAATTTGTTTTTAAGCACTTCTTAGAAAAAATACGAAGTGCTTTTTTGGTTCCTAAATTGTAAAAAAAGTTGTGGTATTTTTCTTCATCGTCCGTTATAATTAAATTAGATAGGAGGAGTATAAACATGTGGTTGTGGATTATTTTAGGGGTAGTTGTTGTCTTAATCATTATTGTGATGATTATGTACAACAGTTTGGTTGTTTTAAGAAATAAGAAGGATAACGAGTGGGCTCAAATTGATGTACAGTTAAAACGGCGAGCAGATTTGATTCCTAATTTAGTAGAAACCGTAAAAGGATATGCTAAACATGAAAATTCAACGTTAGAAGAGATTATTCAAGCTAGAAATTCTTTGGTATCTGCTAAAACACCAGAAGAAGAAATTAAGAAAAATAACGAGTTAACGAATGCAATTTCTAGATTGTTTGCTCTTGCGGAAAATTATCCGGATTTAAAAGCAAATCAGAATTTTTTAAGTCTACAAAATGATTTAAAAGAGACTGAGGATAAAATTTCGATGGCACGCGAGTTCTATAACGATACTGTACTCACTTATAATAATAAAGTAGAGACGGTACCTACTAATATTATTGCTAACTTGTTTGGCTTTAAAAAAGCTACTTTTTTTGAAGTAGAAGAAAGTGAAAAAAGCACACCTAAAGTATCGTTTTAATGAATTACTTACCTTGATGGTAAGTTTTTTTGGAGGAAGTCATGAAAAGAATAAAATGGATATTTAGTAGTATTATTTTCGCTATATTTTTTATTCCGAGTCTTGTTTTTGCAGAAGGAACTGATCGCTTTTATATTGATTTAACGATTTTGGATAATGGAGATATTGCGGTAAAAGAAGCCATCTCATTAACCGGAGAGTATAATGGCTCTTATCGTGATATCATTTATCAGAATCCTTATGCTTATCCTTTTACCGGTTTATATAGTAACTTTGCGGGAAATACTGATATCTATAATGGAACGGGAATAAAAGATTTAAAAGTTTATCGAATTGATAAAGCAGATTTTCTTCATATTGAAGACTTAAGTAAAAAGAAAGATCAGTTTCGTTTAGTAGAAGATGCCTCTAATGGCGATAGTGGAGTATATACCCTTTCTACTAGGGATGATGGCGTATACCTTAAGATGTTTATGCCGTCTAAAGAAAATAGTGTTTTTTATTTAGAATACACAATTACAGATGCGGTAGTACTACATGATGATGTAGCGGAACTTTTTTGGAATGTACTAGGAGATGGATATACAGAACGAATAGAGGATTTTCAAGTTTTGGTTCATTTACCTGGTGATGGAGATAGTGATCTTCGGGTATGGACACACGGACCGTTAACAGGGAAAAATAAGATTATTGATGCTAAGACGGTCTGGTTCAAGGATACCGATGTAGGTAGTTATGAGGCAGAGACCATCCGTTTAATGTTTAATTTGAATCTTGTCCCTAATGGCACGAAATATTCTCATGTTTTAGGAAGAGAAAATATTTTAAAGGTTGAACAGGTAATGGCGGATGAGGCAAATGCTTATCGCGAACAACATCGTCTTGAAGCAATTAATGATGCTTCTTCTAAAGTAATCGATTTGGAAGAAGATATGACGATTTATAATTACACTTATGCGTTAGAAGCAGTAACTTCTTTACCTGATGATACTGAAGAAAAAGAAAGCTTTTTGAACCGAATATATGCGACTCAAGAGGCTGTAAATCAAAATTGGAAAGAAGAAATCGAGAACGATATTTATTGGTTTAAAGAGTATCCTTCAGAATATCAACTTGATCAATTAAAAGAAATGATTAATCTTGGATTTGATCAAGAAGCGGTAGATAAATATAGCCAAATGATTCCTGAATTAGAAGAAATTTTGACTGAGGCTTGGAAAAAGGAGTTATTGATTACGACTTTAGTTTTAGGTTTTCCGTTACTGATCATTTTTTTAGTTGCTTTAAAAATGTGTTTTGCGGATAGGAAACAAAGAAAAACATTTAAACATCGTTATTATCGAGATTTTCCAACCGATGATGCCCCAGGAGAAATAGAGTATTTAGTTTATCATAAAGTTACTGTAAATTCATTTTCCGCTACGATTTTAGATTTGATTCGAAAAAAAGTAATTACAGCTACGGAGATTAGTGAAGGAAAAAAGAAAGATGTACGTCTTTATTTGGAAAATGTGGATTATGTTCCAAGTTTAGCAGAATCTAAAGTTCTTGATCTGTTATTTGAAACGGTTGGGAAAAAGCGAGAATGTAAGTTGAATGATTTAAAAAAATATGGAACTAAATCGCAGTCTAAAGCACGAAGTATTCAACGAGCAATTGTCAATTTTTCAGAGCTTAATAAACGAGAAGTGGAACGAAAGGAGTACTTTTCAGATAAACCTAAGAAGACGTGGTTTAAAACAACGATTGTTGTTACGATTGCTTTTTTTGAATTTATGTTGATCTTTTTTGCTTTACGTCATTTCCCTAAGTGGTATTTGTATCTTATTTATCAAGGCGTTTTATTTGGTGTTATTATTTTCTATTTCGTCACATTAAATAGATATTATAAGCGTACAGAAAGAGGAGCAGAAGTTTATTCTATGTGGCTTGCTCATCGTCGCTTTTTGAAAGATTTTGGACGTTTTCCAGAAAAAGAGTTGCCAGAAGTTTCTTTATGGGAACGATATTTAGTTACAGCGACGGTATTTCGTTTAGCTAAACGGGTGCAAAAGAGAATGAAACTACAGATGACATCACTCACGTCAGATTCTACTTATCTTTCTAGTTATGCTCTAATTAATTACAATTTATCTCGTTCGATCACTAGAAGTGTTTCTTCTTCTTATTCTAGTGCTCGTTCGACAATTTCTAGTCATTCTTCAGGAGGTGGTTCTTATTCATCTAGTGGAGGATTTGGTGGCGGTTCGTCTTTCGGCGGAGGCTCCGGTGGTGGAGGCGGCGGAGGCGGTCGCTTCTAAAAAAGATATGTCTTTTGTTTAGGACATATCTTTTTTGCTTTTTTCTAATCTTTTTAAGTGCTTTTGTAAAGATGGGCAATCCTTTTCTATAAACGTAAGTCCATACTTTTTAGCTAAACCAATTAAATGGTAGTGATAATTTGTTCCTTTGATCTTTTCTAACTCAACAAAGGCTTTTTCCCTATCTTGTAGATATAATTCGAATAAATCAAGAGAAGCCAAATAACTGAGGTTGTAACATAAGAGTAACGAAGCAGGTTCAGTTAAATACTCAAATATTTCATCAATGTCGGTGAATGTTTCTCTGATCTTTTTTTTTGCTAATTTTTTGTTAAATCTTTCTAAAGTAATTTTTCCTTTTTGCTTTGTTAACAAGAAACCGATATTTAATTCAAAATTGCGAAGAGTATAACTTTCTAGATAACTGGTATCAATATAATAAGCGATTTTCTCTTGTCCTAATTGTCGATAATATTCCGCGACTAAAAGGTTCGCAAAACTTCCCTCTAATTCAGAAAAATAATACAATTCGTTATGATAAGTATCTTTGAAATTTAAATTTGTATAAAATCCATGAAAAAACTCATGACATAACGTAACTATATCTTGAACCGTATTACTTCTAGATATATTGATGTATTTGTCATTAAACAAGCTATCGACAAAACAACAACCCTCCAGAGAATAGTCATAATCAGGGGCTTTTTGAATATTTAATTCGATGTGCGATCTTTCTTGATCAATTTTATGATATAAAGGAGGACATCCCATTTGATGAATGAAATCATCAAATAGTTCTAATAGATCTTGATTATTTATATAAAGAGTAGGTGTATCTATATCAACTATTGAATAGCCATTTGTATAATTTAAACCGTTTGTACTAATAGTAATTAATGATTTAGAGATCGTATGAGTGTTAAAAAGAAAGTCATTTAGTTTTTCTTCTGGATCTTCATCAGCCATTTCTTCTGCTTTTCCAAGCTCAGAATCGTAAAAGGGTGAATCGTAAAAAACATCTGAACTTTTAGAAATATTATAATAGGAAAGAAGAAAGTGATAAATGTTCTTAATTTGAGTTAGATTTTCAATGACATATTCAGTGTATCTACTGTTAGGACGTTTTTGTATAGCATCAATTGCTTCTTCGACTATTTTAATTTTTTCTTTTATTCTATTTAAATCCCAATGATAACGTGCCATTTTTTTCACCTTGTTCATTAATTTATTAAAAAATTAACAAAATGTCAATAAGTTTAAGTTTACCTATAGAATAATTATTATTAATTTAGTATAATGGTTATGTCATAATAGTGCAGAAAGAGGGGGAATTTTTATGCCTACACCGCATATTGAAGCAGAAAAAGGAAAGATCGCTAAAGATGTGATTATGCCTGGTGATCCGTTACGTGCTAAGTTTATTGCGGAAAATTTTCTAGAAGATGTCGAATGCATTAATCGTGTTCGGAATATACTAGCTTATACGGGGACTTATAAAGGAAAGAGAGTTACCGTATTCGCATCGGGTATGGGAATGGGTAGTATGGGAATATATTCTTATGAATTATTTCATTACTATGATGTCGATAGAATTATTCGAATTGGGACAGCTGGAAGTTATGATTTAGATATTCCTATTTTGGATGTCGTTTTGGCTAAACGTAGTTATACAGATTCTAATTATGCGATGGTAGAGAGTGGTTATTCTGGTAATTACATGGAGGCTTCTAGGCCGTTAAATGAAAAAATTATTTCTACCGCAGAACGTTTAGGTAAAAAAATTCATTTAGAAGATATCTATACTACGGATGTTTTTTATCCAAGTAAAGAGCCAGAAATTATCGAAAAGTATTCTTTAAAAACTGTAGAGATGGAGTCATTCGTCCTTTTTCATCATGCCGCTTTACATCATAAACAGGCTGCTTGTATTTTGACAATTTCTAATCATTTTGTAACAGGAGAAGAAACTTCTAGCCAAATGAGAGAAAAAGGATTTACAGACATGGTTATTCTTGCGTTAGAATCATGTTTATAAATAAAAATTTGATCCATAATAAAAATGAACGAGGTGAAGAGATGAATTATAGAACAATAGATATGGGATCTTATCAACTACATTTTATTCAAACTGATCGCTTTAAAACGATTACTGTTCGTGTTTGTTTAAGAGATAATATCGTAAAAGAAGAGATTACGTTACGAAATTTTTTGACGACATTCTTAACTTATTCGACGGATACTTATCGAACTAAACGAGAATTAGTATTAAAGGCTCAAGATTTATATGCGGTTAATGCTTATACAAAATCTTATCGAGCTGGACGTTTTAACATGATTAGTTTCTACTTATCGATGTTAAATGAGAAGTATACAGAAAAAGGAATGCTTTCTAAGTCTCTTGATTTTCTAGCTGATATCATTTTTCATCCTAATTTTTACGATGAAGAAAAGTTTCAAGAAGCTTTCCAATTTTTATATCAAAGTATGGAGACGTCTATCTTAGGTTTAAAGGAAAATCCAACTTTATATAGTGCGGTTAGAATGTTAGAAGAGATGGATCCTGATATGCCTTATGCTTATCATGAACATGGTTATTTAGAGGATTTAGAGAAGATAGATAAGAAATCACTAGAAGAGTATTATCACAAGATTATTTCTAGTAGTTTAGTAGATATTTATGTGATTGGTTCTTTCGATGAAGAAGAAATGCTTAATCTTTTAAAAGAAAAAATGGCGTTTGAGACGTTTAAACGTCCTAAAGTGTCTCAGTTAATTTTACAGGAGAAATTACCTAGACGTTCCAAAGTAAGAAAAGAAGAAATAGATGGAAATCAATCGAAGTTATCTATCGGGTGTAAGATTGGTGAACTAACAGAGTTTGAACGTAATTATGTTCTTAGCATTTATAACATGATATTAGGTAGTGGTAGTGAATCTAAGTTTTTCCGAATTATTAGAGAGAAACATTCGATGGCTTATTATGTTTATTCTTCCTTGAATAAATTAGATAGTTTGATGTTGATTCGTGCAGGAATTTCTAAAAGCAATTTTGAACATGTAGTGAAATTAATCAAAAAAGAAATGAAAGAAATGGAAGAAGGAAATTTCAAAGACGAAGATATCGTGATTGCGAAGAATAACTATTTAACGTTGTTGAAAGAAATTGAAGATAATGAAAATGCGATTATCGAAACTTATTTGGCTAAAGATTTATTAAATCTCGGGGATATTGAAGAGAGAAAACAGATGATTGAAAAAGTAACAAAAGAGGATATTGTTAAAGTAGCGAAAAAAGTAAAGATCGATACCATTTTTCTATTAGAAGGGAATAAAGAAGATGAAGGAAATTAAATTAAAAGGCTTAGACCAAAGTGTTTATTATGAACAATTATCCTCAGGATTAAAAGTATATATGGTTCCTTACCCAAATAAAGCTAATTATGCGATGCATTATATTACGAAATATGGATCAGTGAATACGACATTTATTCCGGTTGGGAAAGATAAGATGCTTCATGTACCAGAAGGTAGTGCGCATTTCTTAGAACATAAGATGTTTGAACAAGAGGATGGTGTTGATCCGTTTACTTTTGCGGCTAAAACAGGGACTTCTTCGAATGCTTCGACCAGTTATAGAACGACGAGATATTATTTCGAAGGAAATACAGGATTTTTAGAAAATTTAGATTATCTATTAACCTTTGTTCATCATCCTTATTTTACAGATGAAAATGTTGAAAAAGAAAAGGGAATTATCGCTGAAGAGATTATGCAGTATGACGATGAAGTAGATTGGGTACTTGATGAGGAACTTAGAAAAGCAATTTTTCAAAAAGATAATACTCGTCTAGATATTGGTGGTACTGTAGAGTCAATTGGGAAAATTACCAAAGAAATTTTATATGATATTCACAAGACATTTTACCAACCTAGTAATATGGTTTTAGTGATTAGTGGTAACTTTGATTGCGATGAGGCTCTTCAAGTAATAAAAAATAATCAAGCATTGAAAGAAGCCGTAACGAATGAAAAAATTGTTGAAGAGAAAGTAAAAGAACCATTAGAAGTAGCGATAAGTAAAAAAGAAATCGAATTTAATGTTGTGAATACTAAAGTTGCTTATGGGATTAAAATTCCTTTAAAAAATGTAAAAGATAGGTATTTGTTCAATCTTTATTTAGGATTGATGAATAACATTGTATTTGGTTTATCTTCTAAGTTTAGAGAAAGAATGAAACAGTTAAAGTTGATGACGTCTTTCTATTTAGAACGAGAGATTATTGGCGATTATTTGATTTTGACATACATTGCGGATAGTAAAGAGCCAGAAAAGTTTGTTCAAGAAATCAAAAAAGAACTTGCTCATATGGATATTCAAGAAGAGGAAGTAGAACGATTGAAAAAAGTTTGGATTTCATCAGAAGTAGTCATGGTAGATAATATTGTGATGACTTTGGAAAATATGGTTTATGATATTATTACTTATGGAGATATTATTCCAAACAAAATAGATATTTTCCGTTCTTTAACGAAAGAAGAATTAGATAAAACGTTAAAGAGTATTGATTTTTCTAATACTAGTACGGTAATTGTTCGTCCAAAAAAAGCATAAAAAGGATAGCTTGACCATAAAGTATATTGGGTGATATCATGAAGAAAAATGTAGTGGTATTGGTATTAAGTGCAGTAGCGGTTGCCGTTACTGTTTTTTTGTTTTCTTATTGTCGGATTCAAGTTACGCCTTTTCAAGAAAAAGATACTAGTATGCGAGCTGTTTTTATTTCTTATATTGAGTATATGAAATACTTTGATGAGAAAAGTGATCTTGGGGTGAAAAAAGAGATTGATACCATGATTAAAAATGTAAAGACAAGTGGCTTGAATACGATAATCTTACAAGTTAGACCATTTTCTGATGCGATATATCCTTCTCGTATTTTTCCTCTTAGTTATACAGTAGCGGGGACAGAGGGCGGAAAAATAGACTTTGATATTCTTGCTTACTTTATTGAACAAGCCCATAAAAATAATTTAAAGCTCCATGCTTGGATTAACCCTTACCGGATTCGAAATACTACGGATACGAGTGAAATCAGTGAAGAAAATCCTTGTTTTAAATGGCTAAATACCAATAAGGTAAAAGTGATTGAAGGAAAGGGGATTTATTATAATCCAGCAGATAGTGATGTGATGGATTTAATCGTAGAAGGAGTTAAGGAGATTGTTGCTAATTATTCGGTCGATGGGATTATTTTTGATGATTATTTTTATCCGGATGAGTCGATAGATTTAGAAAATTATGAAGAAATAAAGAATACGATTTCGTTAGAAGATTATCGGTTAAGTAATACGAATACACTAGTGAAAATGGTGTATGATGCGATAAAGAAAGAAAATCCTGAAGTACTGTTTGGGATTAGTCCTGATGGTAATATTGCCAATAATTATGAGATGCATTATGCCGATATCAAGAAGTGGTTAAAAGAAGATGGATATATTGATTATATTATGCCACAGATTTATTATGGATTTTATCATGGAACAAAACCATTTATTGATACGTTAAATGAATGGGAAAGTTTAATTCAAAATGATGTTTTGATCTATCCTGCTTTGGCTTTGTATAAAGCGGGGGAAGTTGATCAGTATGCGAAGAATGGTAGCAATGAATGGATAGAAAATGATGATATTATGGTAAAACAGATGAAAGTGATAACAGAAAGAGCTAAAAATAACGATAAAGAAAAATCAGAAGAAGATTCTATTTATCCAAGTTATGGTTATTCGCTTTTCCGCTATGATTTTCTGTTTACTGCTACGAGTAATGAACAATTATTAAAAGAAAGAGAGAATATTTTTCAGTGGTTAAAAAAGTAATTGGTGAAGATAAGTGGAGAATAAAAGATAGAGTATTTATTGAAACAAAATAGGTACTCATCTTTTTTGTTGGAAAGTAATTTTTTTGTTGGATAAATAAACAGCTTCGTTTTTTTAGAAATAGTTATTTTTCTATATTTGAGGTGAGATGTTTCTTTTTCTCTATGGTATAATGATGAATAGGGAAGTGATAACTGTGTTTGAAGAAATGGAAAAATATTCATTAGTCATTATGCCATCTTTATTAAAGAAAGAGTTTCTTCTTATGATGAGTAGAAAGAAAAAACTTGTTTCTTCAAAGATAATGACCAAAGAGGAATTCAAACGTCATTATTTTTTTGACTATGACGAGAAGACAATTTTTTATTGTATGGAAAAGTATCAGTTAAAGTATGATATTGTTTTAGAGTATTTACAAGCGATGTATACTTTAAATACGAAAGAGCTATCGACGAATAAATTGCGTTTTTTGAAAGAAATGAGAGATGATTTAGAAAAGAATCAGTTACTGATTTTTGATCCTTTCTTTTTGAATGGTTTAAAAGGGCAAACAATTGCGGTTGTTGATGAAGAGAATTTAGAACCCTATGAAAGAAAAGTATTTCTTTCGTTAGGGGCTACAATGATTTCTAACGAAGTTAGGAGTAATCCAGATATTACGGTATCTTCTTTTGTGACTATCGATCAAGAAATTTCTTATTGTGCTTCTAAGATAAAGAATTTATTTGATCAAGAAGTTCCTATTTCTCATTTTTCAATCGTGGCATTAGGGAGCGAATACCGTCAACCACTAAAACGAATTTTTAGTTGGTATCATCTGCCCCTTGATTTTGAAACAAATAGTTCTTTATATGAAACAGAAATGGGAAATACGGTTTTATCCTTACTTGATTCTTGTTCTAGTTTTCTTGAATTAGTGGATCAATTGAAGGAAAAATATCCCCATCAGGAAGAAGTGATCAATCAGCTTATTACCATTTTCAATCGTTATTATTGGTGGGATAAACCATTAACGTTATTTTATCCTCTTTTGGAAGCAGAGTTAAAGAAAACAAAACGGAAAACTAATCATTTAAAAAATGCGATTCGAGTAATTTCTCTAGACGAAATGACCAATGATTCTTCTATGTATTATTTTGTTTTAGGTTTTAATCAAGAGAATATTCCGGTTGTTTACCAAGATGTCGATATTTTAACTGATGAGGAAAAACAAAAAGTTGGACTTTTGACAAGTGACGGGAAAAATATCCGTGAAAAGGAGCGTGTTAGACAAAAGTTAGCTTCTGTTTCTCTACTTTTTGTTTCGTATAAAGAAAAAAGTGCCTTTAATACTTATAATCCTTCCTTACTTATTGAAGAATGGCAGTTACCTGTAGAAAAGAAAACATTATCTTATGGTGATTCTCATCGGTTTAACCAGATTGTTTTAGCGGAAAAACTAGACCGTTTAAATAAATATGGGATAATGGAAGAACAACTGAAAGAATTATATGTGACTTATCCTAAGATTCCTTATCTTACCTATCAAAATCAATTTACAGGGGTAAATTTAGATGACTTGTATCGCTATTTAGATCATAAGCTATTGTTATCCTATTCTAGTATCGATAATTTTTATCGCTGTTCTTTTCGTTATTATTTAGCGAATATTTTAAAACTTAGTTTGTTTGAGGAGAGTTTGGTTACGAATATTGGTACGATTTTTCATGATGTGTTAAGTCACTATTTAGATACTGATTTTGATTTTGAACAAGCATTTTCTTCCGAATTAGAAAAATATTCTTTTTCAGCAAATGAACTACTTTTGGTTTCTAAATTAAAAGATGAGTTGAAGTTTGATCTTGAAACGTTAAAGAAACAACAAAATTATACGAAGTTTGATCAAGAATACCATGAAGAAAAGTTTTATTTACCCGTTAGTCAAGGTGAAGTTCGTGTTACTTTTATGGGTGTGATCGATAAAATCATGTATGTAAAAAAACCAGAAGGTACCTATCTTAGCATTGTCGATTATAAGACAGGAAATCTTCCTGATAATTTAAATGGTACTATTTATGGAATTGGTATGCAGTTACCGGTTTATTTACACCTATTATTACACAGTAATAAGTTTAGAAATCCAATTGTTGTAGGCATTTATTTACAGCGGATTATCAATAAGGAGTTGCGTAGAGAATTAGGAGAATCTTATCTTACGCAAAAAGAAAATAATTTAAAATTAGTGGGTTATTCTCTAGAAGATGAGGAACTTTTATCTGAATTTGATATGACTTATCAGGATAGTCAGTTAATTCGGGGAATGAAGATGGGAAAAAATGGCTTTTATCACTATAGTAAAGTATTAAGTCAAGATAAATTTAAAAAGCTAGATACCATTGTTGATTCTAGAATTAAGGAAGCATCAACCAAGATTTTGGCAGGAGATTTTAGGATTAATCCTAAACAAATAGGAACTTCTTTGGTAGGATGTCTTTATTGTCCTTATCAAGATATTTGTTTTAGGAGAGAAGAAGATATTGTCTATTTGAAAGAATATAAAAATTTAGAGTTTTTAGGAGGTGAAGAAGATGCCTAGTTGGACAAAGAAACAACAAGAAGCTATCGACAGTGAAGGAATGAATATTATTGTTAGTGCTGGAGCTGGTAGTGGAAAAACGGCCGTATTATCCGAAAGAGCCTTACGTAAAGTGTTAGAGGGTGTTGATATTGATCGTTTACTTATTCTTACCTTTACGAAAGCGGCGGCTTATGAGATGATGCTTCGGATTCGAAAGAAGATTAAACAAGCGGGCTTAGAAGAACAGGTAGCTAAAATTGATAAAGCGTATATTACGACTTTTGACTCTTTTAGTTTGTCTATTGTGAAAAAGTATCATGATCGTTTAAATATTAGTAAAAATGTCAGCATTATGGATGGAAGTGTCAGTAATTTTATTAAAAGAAACACTCTAGATAAGATTATGGATGAATTATATTTACATCCTGATGAAAAGTTTGAACGGTTAGTGACGGATTTTTGTTTAAAAGATGATCGAGAAATCAGAGAAGCTATTTTAAAATTAAATGATAAACTAGATATGCGCTATGATAAGGAAGATTATTTAAAGAATTATGATAAGAATTTTTCTATAGAAAAAATAGACCAAGATATTGCTTCTTATTGTCATTTGTTGATTGAGGATATTTCTAAGATTGAGGAAAGACTAAATACAATTTCCCTTATGGTCGATGGGGATTATTTTGCGAAGCTATCTGATTCTTTGGCGGGATTACTTGGGTGTCAGCACTATGATGAAATTATTTCTCATCTCGATGTTAAAATGCCGATGTTACCGCGTGGTTCAAGTGATGAAGTTAAGGCTCAAAAAGAAGCCATCAACAAACTTCTTCTTCATCTTAAATCGATGTGTCAATATGAGTCGGAAGAAGAGATTAAAGAGACGATTCTTTCTACTAAGGATTATGTCGATTGTTTAATCTCGATTATTTTAAAATTAGATCATGAACTTACTCTTTATAAACAAGCACATGATACCTATGAATTTGTCGATATTAGTAAAATGACAATCAAGATTGTGAAAGAAAATGAAGATATTAGAACGAGTTTACGAGATTATTTTAATGAGATTATGATCGATGAATATCAGGATACGAGTGATCTACAGGAAGATTTTATTCGTTTGATCGAAAACAATAATGTTTATATGGTAGGAGATGTGAAACAATCGATTTATCGTTTCCGTAATGCGAATCCTTATATTTTTAAAGATAAATACGATCGTTATGCGAATAATAATGGCGGTAAAAAAATTGATTTAGTAAAGAACTTTCGTAGTCGAAAAGAAGTTCTAGAAGATATTAATCATATTTTTAATTTTATTATGGATGATGAAGTAGGAGGTGCAGCTTATTCGGTTAGTCATCGAATGGTGTTTGGAAATCATACTTATCAAGAAGAAGGAAAAACAACGCAAAACTATACTACTGAACTTTATCAGTATGAATATGAAAAAAATAGTTTATATTCTAAAGATGAAATTGAGGCTTTTATCGTAGCGGATGATATCTTGAAGAAAGTAGAAGGACATTATCAGATTTTTGATAAAGATGAATGTATTTTAAGAGAAGCCACTTATCAAGACTTTGTTATTTTGATGGATAGAAGTAGTAAGTTTGAACTTTATAAGAAAATATTCGAGTATAAGAAAATTCCTCTTACGATTTTGAAAGATGATAATATTATGCAACAAGTAGAGATTTACTTGGTTCATCATATTTTACAGTTATTAATTAAAACTAGAAAGAAAGAATTTGATCAAACGTTTCAATACGCTTTGATGAGTATTGGTAGAAGTTATCTATTTAGAATGAGTGATCAAGAATTATTTACTATTCTTACTAGTCATGATTATTTTCATAATCCAATTATGGATAAAATCAGTGAATTACTTGTCGATATAGAGGCTTGTGATTTAGCTACATTGATGGAAAAGATTATTACTTGTTTTGAGTTTTATCAAAAAAAGATTACGACAGGAAATGTTGAGCTTGGAATTGCTAATTTAGAGTACATTACAGAATCAGCCGAAAATCTTGGTAAGATGGGATTTGGTTTAGAAGAGTTCTCTTCTTATTTAGAGGATACAATTGATTCAAATGAAGAAATTAAGATCCCTTCCTCTCTTTCTTCTGATAATAGTGTTAAAATTATGACTATTCATAAATCCAAAGGGTTAGAATATCCTATTTGTTACTATACTGGTTTATCCGCTAAGTTCAATGTTAGCGATTTAAAAGATAAGATTTTGTATGATTCTACTTATGGTATTATTACGCCTTATTTTAAAGAAGGGTATGGAGATACGATTTATAAAACTTTACTTAGACAGAAATTTTATTTAGAAGAGATCAGTGAGAAAATTCGACTTTTTTATGTAGCCTTAACTCGGTGTAAAGAGAAAATGATCTTAGTCGGAAATTTTTCTGAAGAAGAGATGTTAGTTGACAAAGATGGGGTTGTTTCATTAGATAGACGACTACAGTATAATTCTTTTTTAGAAATTTTAAAAAGCATCTATGAAGATATTTCTTCTTTTGTTACTCCAATTTCTCTAGATGAAGTGTCTTTATCGATGGATTATAAGAAGTTAAATAGTTTTGATTTTGAGAAAAGTGTTTCTGTTGGTACGGAGAAGCCATTAACCGTTAAAGAAGTAGAAATTTTCCCTCAATTAGAAGAAACAGAAGTTACTTTTTCTAAACGGATGATTGATCTTATCGATAAAGATAAAGCCCATAATTTGGAGTTTGGGTTAACCGTTCACCACCTATTAGAATGTCTAGATTTTCGTCATCCTAATTTAGATCGTTTAGGATTAAATCCTTTTCTAATGAATAAGATAAAACATTTTTTAAGTTTACCGTTATTAGAGGATTTAGAACATACTAATATTTATCAAGAGTATGAATTTATGTACGAAGAAGAGGATAAGGTTTATCATGGAATCATCGATCTTTTCTTAGAACGAGAAAATAGGATTGATGTTGTTGATTATAAATTAAAGAAGATTCAAGATGAAGCTTATTTGAAACAGTTACGTGGTTATCAACATTATTTGAATACAGTGAGTGGTAAAGTAGTTAATATTTATCTTTATTCGATTATGGATGAAGAATTGCTTTTATTATCTTCGGTGTGATATAATACGAGAAGTTTTGGAGTTGGTAATATGAAAGTAGGAATTTATACTTTAGGGTGTAAGGTAAATACTTATGAAAGTGAATATATAGCTAGTTTATTTCGTGAAGCAGGGTACAAAATAGCTGATTTCGAAGATACATGTGATGTTTATATTATTAATACTTGTACGGTTACGAATCAGAGCGATGTGAAGAGTAGAAAGATGATTCATCAAGTAGTAAGAAGGAATCCCGATGCTTGTATTGTCGCGATGGGGTGTTTTATTGAGGCGAATAAAGATATTTCATTAGATGGTGTCGATATCGTTTTAGGAAATAAAGACAAAAGTAAGATTGTTTCTTTGGTAGAGGAATATTTCGCTAAGAAAGAAACAATTCGTGATCTATATGATGACTTGGGCGATGAGTTTGAAGATATGGAGATTAAAGATTTTGAAAATCGTACACGGGCTTTTGTCAAAATTCAAGATGGCTGTGAGAATTTTTGTAGTTATTGTATTATCCCACGTGTTAGGGGAAGATGTCGTAGTAAAAAGAAAGATGTTGTGTTACGGGAAATAGAATGTTTAATTCAACATGGTTTTCAAGAAATTGTTTTAACAGGAATTCATACTGGCAATTACGGGGTGGATTTAGGTACTGACTTTGCTTCTTTGCTAGCTGATATTGTAGAGTTAAAAGGGTTGAAGCGACTTCGGATATCGTCGATAGAAATTACAGAATTAAATGATCGTGTTCTTGAATTAATCGCCGCTAATGAGGTTATTGTCAATCACTTACATATTCCCTTACAAGCTGGAAGTGATGAAATTTTAAAACGGATGAATCGTAAATATGATACGGCTTATTACCGAGAAAAAATAAGAAAGATTCGTTCAATTCGCCCAGAAATTGCGATTACGACGGATGTGATTGTTGGTTTCCCAGGTGAAGATGAGGAACGCTTTATGGAAACTTACCGTTTTTGTGAAGAGATAAATTTTGCGAAAATTCATGTTTTCCCTTATTCTATTCGTTCTAAAACAGCAGCCAGTAAGATGAAAGATCAAGTATTAGGGCCAATCAAAAAAGAACGAGTAAAACGTTTACTGTCTTTGTCTAATCACTTAGAAAAATCTTATATGGAACAATTTGTTGGAAAAACTGTGGAAGTTTTAATCGAGCGTGAACGTGATGGGATAAGTTACGGACATACAGGAAATTATCTTTTTGTTCAGCTAGAGGGCAGCTATCAGAGTGGTGATCTTATTCCTGTTAAAATTTTAAAAGTTGCTTATCCTTGTTGTGTTGCTTCTCCTTTAACAGAAAAAGAGGTTGTCAAACAATAGAAATTTGTTTTATAATGGATAGTAGGTGATAATATGAAGGAAATCGATGAAACACTAATGAATATAGCGAACGAGCATTCCAAGCGAATGACAGAAGAAGAAAAACAAGCAGTTATTGAACGCTTTTATCAAAAAAGTATTCAAGATGAAAAACATTCTAAATCCCAAAAAATAGCTGGCGAGTTATATGTAGGAAGAACTAGTAAATTTCAAAATTATGTGAAAGGCGCAGTAATTAGACTAACTACTGTTGGAGTGATAGCTGGTATTGCTTTTGTTGGAAATAAAGCTGAAACTCTTTCTAGCTATAATAATCTATTAAATCATGATGCAAAAACAGAATTAAACGCTGATCAACAAGAAATATTTCATCAAGAACGTGATGGGGTATTAAATGTGGTAAATAATGCTATGGCTGATTTAGACAAAATCAACGAAAATAAAGAAATATTGAAGCAATCTGGTGATTATACTCCGTGGGGAGGACATGTCGATAATTCACAGTCTATGACTAGAGAAGAAGCCGATGGGTTATTTCCTTTGTCTGATTTAACGAAAGATTCTATCGATAAAACGGTAGACCAAACTATAGAAGAATATAAGAGTAGGTGATAAGTGTGATTAATAATAGTGTAATAACATTAGAAGATGGTAATACTTATGCAGTTATCGAAAAGATTGATTCTTATATCTATTTGTCTAATATAAAAGATCCTAATGATTTTTGTGTTCGTAAACAAGTAGTCAAGAATGATGAAAATTTCTTAGAGGGATTAGATAATAAAGAAGAAGTCGATCAAGCGATGAAATTATTTTTAGAAAAACAGCCTGCAGAATAAAAATCAATAACCGTTGATTTTTTTTCTTTCGTTAGTAAAATAAAAGTACAGGTGATAACATGGAAACGTTAAAAGGAAATTTCAAACGATATATTTATAAAAGTGATAAAGGGTATGTTATCGGGTTATTTAAGGTAAAAGAAGCAACTGGTGAGGACTTAGTGTTCTATGTGAATCATACCATTACTTTTACAGGTTATTTTCATGAACTTAACGAAGAGGATACTTATCTATTTTATGGAAAGTTAGTTGAACATGAAAAATATGGAGAACAGTTTCAAGTTGATTCCTACGAGAGAGTATTGCCTGAAGAAAAAGATGCGATTGTCGAATTCTTAAGTAGTGGTTTATTTAAAGGAATCGGGGAGAAGACAGCAGAAAAAATCGTTTCTTATTTAGGAAAAGATACGTTAACAATCATCTTAGAAAATCCTTCTGATTTACTATTAATACCGGGTATAACGAAAAAGCAAATCGATAATCTACACCGTACATTAGAAGAATACGAAGCTAGTTATCAAACCGTGTTAAAACTTAATGAGTTAGGTTTTTCAACAAAAGATAGTTTAATAATTTATAATGCTTATAAGCAAAAAACTTTGGATGTCTTAGAACAAAATATTTATTTGTTTATGGAAGATATTGATGAGATTAGTTTTAAAAAAGTAGATACTATTTTTTTAAAGCAAGGTGGTAAACGTGATGATGCGAGACGAATAATGGCAGCTATTTTGTATGTTATCGATGAAGTGTGTAATTTATATGGGCATAGTTATTTGTCGCTTCCTGAGATTCATGCCTTTGTGGTTAGAGCTTTAGGTAATGATATTGCCCCTAGTGAGTTATCTTCTTCTTTAGAACAGTTATTAACGGATATGAAGATTATTCTTGAAGATGAGCATTATTATTTAAGAAAAATGTATGATGCTGAACAGAATATTAGTAAACGTTGTGGTTATTTAATGCGTAAAGCTGACTTTTCTGATAAGAAGATGACTACTTATTTGAAAGAAGTTGAAGCTCATTTTGGTTGTGTTTATAATGATGAACAAATAGAGGCAATTAGAAAAGCTTTGGAAAAAAATATTCTCATTGTAACTGGAGGTCCAGGTACCGGTAAAACTACAATTATTAAAGCAATTTGTGAGCTTTATAGTAGAATTTATAAACTTTCTTACGAACGTTTACAAAAAGAAGTTGTTTTACTAGCCCCAACAGGAAGAGCTAGTAAGCGAATTAGTGAATCTACTTTTTTACCCGCTCTTACGATTCATCGTTTTTTAAAGTGGAATAAAGAAGGGGATTATTTCGCGGTTAATGAATATAATAAAAGTGACGCTAAGTTAGTGATTATTGATGAATTTAGTATGGTAGATACTTATCTTTTCGATCATTTATTAAAAGGATTACGTTATGATACAAAATTAATTTTGGTTGGTGATTATCATCAGTTACCTAGTGTTGGTCCTGGACAATTATTAAAGGATATGATCGATAGTAAGATGATTCATACGGTTGAACTTAAACAGTTATATCGTCAATCATCAGGTTCAAATATTGTTACTTTAGCTTACCAGATTAAAGATGATTGTTTAGATCAAAGTATTTTTAATCTTCAAGAAGATTTATTATTTGATCCAGTTCCCCCACTTAAAGTAAAAGAAAAAGTAGTAGAAATTGCTTCTTTATATCAAGATAAATTAATGAATTTTCAAGTGCTCGCACCTATGTATAAGACAATAAATGGAATTGATCAGTTAAATGCAGTTTTACAAGAAGTCTTTAATCCAAAACATACAGAGAAAAAAGAAATTTTAATTAATGATGTTTTGTTTCGAGAAAATGATAAAGTGATTCAGTTATCGAATATGCCTGACGAGAATGTATTTAATGGGGATATTGGGATAATCGAAGAAATTCGCGTTGTTGGTAGTAAAAAAGAAATTTGGATTGATTTCGATGGGAATAAAGTACGTTATACGGCTAGTAATTTTAATAAATTTAAACATGCTTATGCGATTAGTATTCATAAAAGTCAAGGTAGTGAGTTTGATACTGTCGTTATTCCGATTGTTAGGGGATACGGAAAAATGCTTTATCGAAAACTAATTTATACAGCGGTAACAAGAGCCAAAAAGAAGCTTTATTTAGTAGGAGAAATTGATGCTTTGTGTATGGCTATTCAAAATAATGATGTCGATATTAGAAATACTTCTTTAAAAAAATTTTTAATTCAAAATATTCATGAATAAAATTGAAAAGAAAATCACATTCTATAAATGGTATAGAAATATACTGATCATATTTTTGATTAAGAGGTGATAAAATGAAAAAAACTGGTGTCGTAGGTGGCGTAGTAGTAGGACTAGCCTTGTGCGGTTATGGGGCATGGTGTGCTTATAAAAAGTTTTGTCCTGAATGTGCATCTGACATGAAAAAAGATATGAAAAAAATGAGTAAAGATGTAGAGAAAAGTATTGAAAATATGATGTAGAAAGAGAGATCAATCTCTTTTTCTTTTGTCTTTTTTCGCCTTTTTATTGATTTCAAGTTTGCTTTGTTTTAAAATAAAGATAAATAGTAGAGTAGTAGTGGAGTGGAATGGTATGATAAAAAGAGTTAGTAGAAGTGCTAAAATAGCGATTTTAGTTGTTGTTTTGGTTATATGCCTTTTCGTTTTAAGATCATCGTTTGCGTATTATGAATTAAAAGAAGAAATTGGGGATGCGATTGTATTAGAGACGATGGATTTAAATTATACGTTTACTAATTTGGATACGAATAATACAGTAACGGTACCTGCTAGTGGTGAACAGGAAATAACAATAACGTTAAATACTCAAAATCCTATTGAGATGAAATATCAATTGTATTATTTGGTTCAAAATAGTAGTGATTTTTCTAACGATGAACTTGCCTCTTTACGAGTAAATTTAAGTCCTAGTTCTAAGAATGAATCAATTGGTACTATAGTACAGTCTGATACTAAGGAATTTACTTTAATTTTTAAGAATCCTACTTCAAAAGATGTGGTGTATCAAATTGGTGCTCAAGGTGGCTTAATGAATCAGGATTTGGTATTAGAAAAAGGAAAACCGATTGTTTTAATTAATTATTTACGTAGTGTAACTTATGAAAAAGACGGGAAAACTTATTTAACTACTGATGCTTTTTGGGGTTATCGTGATAAAATTACTAATGTTTCTTTTTTAACGACAACGACTCCGCCAACTTCTTATACAGAAAGTTTTGATGTTAGTGATGCGCAAAATAGTAGTGTTATCGCTTATTTAATTCCTAATGAAAATAGTGATACTTACCGAGTAACCATTCAAGCGGATGGAAAAATTTATTTGAATCAAAATGGCAGATCATTATTTGAAAAATTTGTACTTTTAGAAACAGTTGATGGATTAAATAATCTAGATACTTCTAAGGCAACTACTATGAGAAATATGTTTGCTAGTTGTAATAATCTAATCAGTCTTGATCTAAGTAGTTTTGATACCAGTCATGTGACAGAAATGCAATTAATGTTTTATCAATGTCAGAAGTTAACAGAAGTAAATCTTGGCAATTTTGACACTTCGCAAGTAACCAATATGAATAATATGTTTTATAATTGTAATCAACTAACTACTCTTGATTTGAGTAGTTTCAATACGCAAAATGTAACGGATATGGGTTATATGTTTTCTGGCTGTAGTCGTTTGACAAGTTTAGATTTAAGTAATTTCAATACATCAAAAGTGACGAAAATGCAAACTATGTTTCAAAGTTGTGGTAATTTGAATGAATTAAATCTTTCTAGTTTTGACACTTCTAATGTAACGGATATGGGTTATATGTTTTATAACTGTAAAAGTTTAATAAGTTTGGATTTAAGTGACTTTAATACATTAAAAGTAACAGATATGGGTAATATGTTTACTAAATGTAGTGGTTTAACGAGTTTAGATATAAGTGGTTTTGATACTTCAGGGGTAACAGATATGAGTTATATGTTTAGTGATTGTAGTAGTTTAACAAGTTTAGATTTAAGTCATTTTAATACACCACAGTTACTCGAGATGGTGGAAATGTTTAGTGGCTGTAGAAGTTTAACAAGTTTAGATTTAAGTCATTTTGATACCTCACAAGTAACCGATATGAGAAGTTTATTCTACGGCTGTAGTAGTTTAACAGGTTTAAATTTAAATAATTTTGATACATCACAAGTATGGGATATGAGTTATATGTTTGATGGCTGTAGTGGTTTAATTAGTTTAGATTTAAGTCATTTTGATACCTCTCAAGTAACTAATATGGAGTCTATGTTTCATGGTTGTAGTAGTTTAACAAGCTTAAATTTGACCGGTTTTGATACATCACAAGTATGGAATATGAGTTATATGTTTAGAGGTTGTAGTAGTTTAACAAGTTTAGTTTTAAGTGATTTTGATACATCGCAAGTAACTACTATGGAGACTATGTTTTCTGGCTGTAGTAGTTTAACAAGTTTGGATTTAAGTCATTTTGATACATCCCAAGTAACAGTTATGTATAATATGTTTTCTAGCTGTAGTAGTTTAACAACTTTAGATTTAAGTCATTTTGATACATCACAAGTATGGGATATGAGTTTTATGTTTTATGACTGTAACGGTTTAACAAGTTTAAATGTAAGTCATTTTGATACATCGCAAGTAACGGATATGGAATCTATGTTTGATGGTTGTAGTAGTTTAACCAGCCTGGATTTCAGAAACGCCACGTTTACTTCAGTAACCAATTATGATTATATGTTATATGATGTTCCATCTACTATTCAAATAACCGTAAAAGACGCTACCGAACAAGCTTGGTTACAAGAACAACTCGGTAGTGGTAATGGAAACTTTGTGATTGCTTCATAAAGTTTCTTTTTTTCTTGTTTTTTTTCTTTTAGTCTCTTTATAATAAAGTTACCTTGGAGGTACTTATGTAAACAGATTTGAATATAAGTGTAGATGAATTTTTTTCTCAGTATCCAGTAGCTGAAATAGATATCCATAATATAAAAAAACACTTTCCTGATTTTCAAGTAGAAAATGATTATGGTAGTTTGTTACATGCGACTGTTCATCATCAATATCCAGAAGATAAAGTATTAGCTTTTATGAAGTGTCTTTTGGAACATGGAGTTGATGTTAATACAAGAGGGAAAGTTACTGGTTATAGTTTTATTCACTTGGCACTTTATGGTTATACCGATGAAGCAGGAGAGGATCATTCTTATTCGACAGAGTTTACCATTAAACTTATTCAGCTAGCGGTTTCTCATGGCTTAGATGTACAAATTGTGGATTTAGAACATGATAGTATTATTCATACTGCTTTAGCTAGCGAAGTGTATAGCGGGAAAACTGTTGATTTGATTAAGGCATTAGGAGATAACTTTGATTGTACTTGTAAAGATAATCAAGATCACAATATCTATGAAGCACTATTAGAGTATCGCGCTGAAGCAAAATCAGAAAATAATTCTGCTTGGTACAAGAGATTAGATAGTGAAGAACAAGAAATAAAAAGAATTGTTGAACTAGCTAATGTTTCTTTAGATGGGTTAGAAAAGGAATTAGCAGAACTAAAACAACAATTTCTTACTGCTTCACATTCTCTTTCACAAGAATATTTGATGGATAGTTATTCCTCAATTGTACAACTTAAGAAAGAATTAGATCATCTTCTTTCTTTATATCACTCTTTTGTTCCTGAACAAACAGAATATGACTTTTTATGGCCTAATCTTGATACAAAAATAAGAAAAACATTAACCGATTCTTTTAAAAAATTGACTCTAAAGCCTAAGCTTACTGTGATAAATAGCTTGGAAGATATTTGCACTTCTTTCGATTTGGTAGATGAAAAAGTACTTTTACAGGAAGTTCGTCAAGTTTATGAGAAGCAGATTTCTACCTTTGAAGAAAAAATTACAAGTGCCAATCGATTAAGTGATTTAAATGAGTTAACAGAAGTTATTGAACAGACACTAGAAGAGGGTGAGGATAAAAGTAGGTTGTTACTTCTTATTGAATCAAAGGTTTCTCATTTACAGGAACTAATTAGTGAATTACAAGAGTTAACGAATCAGGCTGTGTTCCTAAGAAAAATAATTATTCCTGATGATATTATTTCTTTGGAAGATCAAATCAGTATTCAAGACTTATCTATGATGGAAGAAACGGATTTAGTACAGAAAAAACTTTTCCTTCAACAACAATTAGCTGAAAATGAAACAACCTGTTATCAACTTCTCCAAGCTAAATTAACGGAGCTAGTTTCTTTTACTCAACGTTTAGAAGAAAGTCAACTTTTTTCTCGCGAAGAACTTTTTCAACTTTTTGATAAAAACCTAAATTTGGATTCTATGGCTTTCGTAAAAAAGAAAAAGGCAGATAAAAAGTGATAGATATATTTGCGACTCTTCTTAGTAAAGATAAGAAAAAGATAGAGGATGCATATTCTAGTTTTTTAACAGATGTTAATTTGGCTTTAGAAGAGAAAGCGGTAATGACTAACCAAGAAGTTTTTCATTTACTAGGGAATCTTTCTGATTTTTATGAAGCAAAACTGGAATCTAATGTCGAGTTAGAGGATTATTTTTGGAAACTACTTAGTAAGTATCAAGATAAATTTACTCCTGAACAAAAATTTGATTTGCTTTTGTTATGTCCTAACGAAAAAATATTAGAACAATATATTCAAACTAATTATGAGTTTTTGCTTGCTTATTTTAAAAGTCATGTCTTTGCTGATAGAATGTTAGAAGTAGATGATTTGACCGATTTGTTTGAACTTCAATTCGTTTTGGACTATACTTATCCAAATAATCATTATCAACTAGGATGGTGGTATGATAGATTTAACGGCTATTTACTATATCATTATTTTTCTAAAGAGATTAAATTATTTGAACAAGATAAAATAGTACATATTACTCCTAAAATTATCTCTCATCTATCCATAGAACAACTATTAGATTTATTAACTACTACTGATTTTTCTAATGAGGATAAGGAACTTATTTTAAAAACAATTCTCTCTATATCGGTTAATAGGCAAGTAGATCAATCTTTAATCAATAGTTGGTTTCTTATTTTTCAGTCAATTGGTTTTAATGCTAGTTTAATGTTATTTAAAGAATTTTTTGAAGAGATTTGTCTTCCCTATACGTATTATTCTGGAGCTACATATGCTTCCATTTTTCGAGAATTTGTATCTTATGATCAAGAAGGACTAGGAGAAGTAAAAGAACTTTTTTCAGTTTCGTTTTTAAAAGCATTAAATCAATTGAAACAAATGGAGGCTAGTCATTTTGGGGACAATGTGTTGTATTTAGAAACCTTTCGTGTTTTTTTCACTGAGTTTGTTCGTCATTATCGAGATCCCATTACTAATGAAGTGATTTTTCTTGTTGAAATTTTATTTAAACGGGCGATTAACGGAAAAGATTTTTTTATGATGTTAAAACTAGATAATGAAAAAAGTTTGATTCATTATTATAAAACGGATGAATTTGTTTTATCTCTTTCTTGTTCAAAGGAAGAAATAGGCAATTACAAAGCTAAACAGTATTTTGTACTTAGAAATATTTTTGTTTCTAAAAAAACAGAAAAACAATCTTGTCATGGAAAACTTAGTGATGAAGAAGTTTCTCTTTTGATTCAGGGGTTAAATTTGTTGGGTTTGAACTATGTAAAAAAATTTGTTTATCTTCTAAGTGTACGTTAAAGGAAGTAGTAGAATATTTGATAAAGAAAGATCAAACTTATATAGAAAAAGTAAAAAACTCTTAGGGAAATTTGTGACTTCGTCATCAGAACATGAATTATCTTTATCTCTTTTTTTCACTGCTTTTGATACTTTTTATACTCAAGGTATTGATAAAATTACTTTTCCTAGATTAGAAAAAGCGATTTATTCTTCGAAGTTTTTGTTACTTCCGCATAACTATTTTCTTTTTCCTTATTTAGAAAAACTGAATTTAGTGGCTAAGGGTGATCCGTTTCGTGAAAAGTTAGCGGGTATTAATTTGTATGAGGAGTATCGTCATCGTTTAACTTCTACCATTCCAGATATGAAAGGAAAATATCAGGGGTGTGATTATGAAATGGTTGATTTACATAGTCCTGAAATATTATCCAATGGAATTGGCCGTTACTTGTTTCCTAATGGAGAAAAAGCTTCTAGTTGTTTGACCCCTAATGGTAAAGCAGCTAGTTGTTTAAGGCATGGAGCACTTAATCCAAATGGCAGATTTTTTAAAGTGATGCATCAAAATAAACTTATTGCGTATAGTTGGGTTTGGCGTAGTGGTGAAGTGGTTTGTTTTGATAATATTGAAATTACAGAAGAAGTATTAAAAGTAAAAAACAGTGAGGAACTCATTTATAAAATCTATCAATTAGCTGGAGAAACTATCAGAGAAATCACTAAACAGGAAGAACAAGGCGGTGTTAAATTGGTAGTAGTGGGAAGAAATCCTAAAGATATTTCTAATCGTTATATTGACTTTCTTCCTCAAGTAAATGATTATACAGATACTTTGTATAAACCAGATGGTTGTACAGATGAACTTTATTTAAAGGATTCAGCTGAAAAGCAAGTAATTCTTGTAGGAAAATATTCTCCGGAATTAAATACAAGAAATAGTGAAGCTATCTATCTTTATCGAAGACTTCCTGTTCGTTCCTTTTCTTCATTATCTGTTTTTGAGTTAAATAAAAAGATAAATGCGATTTATTATGAGTATTGCCTTGAACACGGACAAAAATATATTCCTCTATCTTCTCATTATAAAAGAGGGTATTTTAACGAGGATTGGTTTGTTGGCTATTTACCAGATGGGAAACAAGATTTCTACTATGTTCAAAATGATGATCGGTTATTCGAAGAGGCAAAACCATATTTGGAACAAGAGATTTTAGTTGTACCAACTATTGTACCAGTTATTTCTCCAATAAATGATCAAGAAAAAAGAATTTTAGATATCCATAATTTTTCCTTTGATTCAGATAAAATCCATCAATATTTACAAGAAGTAAGTAATCAGAAAGAACTTGGCTTGGAAGAAGGTTACTCTCATACAACTAACTCTCTAAAAACATTAAATACTATTTTTCGTCAAAAAGTGATTACTGCTTCTTTGTATGGAAACCATGAAGGAGGGAATGGCTGTAATGGAGGACGCTATATTTCTGTTGCCAAAATAGGAAGTGATGCTTATAAGAAGTATGCTACTACAGGTACTATGATTTTAGAGAAAAATCTTTTTGTTCATAAAAATCAGCTATATCCTAATAATCCCAATATAGGATTTGCTTTTGCTAGTAGTTCTTATCCGTATCGCTTGACTAATTTTGATGGTGAGTATCATGTTTTTCGCTCTATTCCTATCGAAAAAGTTAAAGCACTCTTGGCCAAAGTTACGGATATAGAAAAAATTATCCAACTGTTTTATTTAGAGGATTTATATGAAATGGATATTCCTCTTATCTGTGTGAATAATCATCAAGAAATCGATAAACAGTATATTAAGAAATATAGTAAATTAAGATAAATATTCATAGAATAAGATTGTATATTTATCTTTTTCTTTTATTTTCTTAGTTCTGATTGCGCATTTTTTTGTTTTGACATATAATAAGAATTGTAAGTAAATATATGGATAAAAATAGTAATTATAAGGAGAGAGTGAAATGGGTGTATTTAGAAGAAAAAGTAAAGATGATGCGTTAGATTACAAAAAAATTAATGAAGGGATAGGAATTGGAGTAAATCTTTTACGTGTTATTTTTATTTTAGCAGTTGCTCTTTTGATTTTTGTTTGTAGTAAGTTATTACGCGATTGGGAAATTTTACCGTTGATTGGTCGAATCTTATCTATTATCTCGCCATTCTTTATCGGTATTTTGATTGCTTGGTTAGTTGATCCAATGGTGAAAGCGTTGCAAAAAAGAGGGGTTCACCGTACATTGGGCACAATCTTTGTCTATGTGATTTTTTTAAGTGCTGTATATTTAGTGTTACGAGTGATGATTCCTACTGTTTGGCATCAGTTAAATGAATTGATTTCTTCGGTACCATCATTTCTAAATAGTATTAAGGATTGGATAGATGGGGCTTTTGATCGAGTATCTGATATGTCAGGTTATGATTTAAAGGATGCACAAGATAATGTTTATCAGATGATCAATAATTTGGGGAACTCTTTAACCGTGGGATTACCTACGACGATTATGAATGTAGTTAGTACTGTGATTACTGGAGGAGCTAATTTATTGATCGGTCTATTAATCGGTTTTTATATGTCTCTTGATTTTGGGAATGTTAAACAACATTTACTTAATTGTGTTCCAAAAAGTTATCGCAAGGATATCAAGGATTTGATGGAACGATTAAATGCTAATTTACGTAGTTATGTTCATGGTACGTTACGGATTATGCTCATTTTATTTGTTTTCCAGTCCATTGCCCTTTGGATAGCCGGATTACCAGCACCGATGATCTTTGGCTTGTTCTGCGCAGTTACGAATGTTATTCCTTACATTGGACCTTATATCGGTGGTGCACCTGCTGTTATTGTTGGATTGTCAATTAGTCCAATGACAGGAATTTGTACATTGATTGCGGTAGTGATTGCTCAATTATTAGAAAGTAACTTCTTACAGCCATTAGTGATGGGAAAAACGATGAAACTTCATCCAGTAACGATTATGATTGGTTTACTTTTATTTGGTAGTTTCTTCGGTATTTTAGGTATGATTTTTGCAACACCAATTATTGCTATTATGAAGACGATTCTTTTGTTTATTAACGAAAAATTTTCTTTGATGGAAAGGGTAACAAATCAGTAAAAAAATAAGAGAATGTCATGAAACAGTTCTTGCATCTTTCTTCTTATTTTGATATACTGTTAATAGTTTTCAACTAGTTTGGCTAGAGAATATATTTGATGAAAAACGAGGAAAAAGATGAGTAATATAATATTTCTTTTTAGAGAGCTAAGGGGTGGTGGAACTTAGTAAGAAAATTATATGAAGCTACTTTGGAGTTGAGTTTATCCGGTAAACCCGTTATGTAAAAAAAGATCTAAGTAGGATGGTACCGTGCTTATTCGCACTCCTATATTTAGGTCTTTTGTTTTCGCTAATAAAGAAAGAAGGAATAGGAATGAAGATATTTTTAGTTAGTGGTCGTGCTCGTCATGGTAAAGATACAATGAGTAGAATGATTGCGGAAAAATATGAGCAAATGGGTAAGAAAGTTTGTTTTATTCAATTGATGCGACCGTTAAAACAATATTTGAAAGAATATTTTGGTTGGGATGGTAGTGAAGAGACAAAACCAAGGGAAGCTCTTCAGCAAATGGGAACTGAACTTATCCGTGAAGAAATGCATAAACCGCTCTTTTTTATCGACCGTTTGACGGAAGATATCGAGATTTTATCTCATTTCTTCGATGTGTTTATGGTTACTGATGTTAGACTTCCTCTTGAGATAGAAGAATTAAAGAAACGGTTTCCTGGCGCGGTTAGTATTAATATTACACGGGAAGGATATGAAAATGATTTATCCTTTGAGGAGAAACAACATTATACAGAAGTAGCATTAGCCAATTATCATAATTTTGATTATGAAGTGTTAAATACTTCACTTGAAGATTTAAAACAACAAGTAGAAAGAATAGTAGATTGCGAGGGTAAAAAAGATGAGAACGATGACTAGTACAGAAATTAGAAAAATGTGGTATGACTTTTTTGAAAGTAAGGGGCATAAGAGGATGCCAAGTGCGCCATTAGTACCAATTAATGATGATAGTTTATTATGGATTAATGCAGGGGTTACGCCATTAAAGAAATATTTTGATGGAACAGAAGTACCAGAAAACAGACGTATTGTTAGTGTACAAAAATGTATTCGTACTAATGATATCGAAAATGTTGGGGTAACGGCTCGTCATCAGACTTTCTTTGAGATGATGGGAAACTTTTCTGTTGGTGATTATTTTAAAGAAGAAGCTATCGAGTTTGCTTATGAATTACTTACTTCTCCTGATTGGTTTGCGATCGATAAAGATAAGCTTTATGTGACGGTATATACTTCTGATGATGTGGCTTATCAAAAATGGATTAGTGTTGGGATCGACGAAGATCATTTGGTTCGTTTAGATGAAAACTTCTGGGAGATTGGTGAAGGTCCATGTGGTCCAGATAGTGAGATTTTTTATGATCGTGGAGAAAAGTATGATCCTAATGGTGATGCGTTTGAAAAATTTACACAAGATCTTGATCAAGAACGTTATGTTGAGATATGGAACAATGTTTTTAGTCAGTTCAATGCCAAGACTGGTGTTCCACGTGAACAGTATCAAGAACTTCCAAGTAAAAACATCGATACTGGTGCGGGACTAGAACGTTGGGCTTGTATTTTTCAAAATGTAGATTCTAATTTCGATACGGATTTATTTGCTCCTATTATTAAAAAGATAGAAGAGTTAAGTGGCGTACTTTATAATGGGGATGCTTCATTTAAGATTATTGCTGATCATATTCGCGCCATTACCGTAGCTTTGTCTGATGGTGCTGTGTTTGAAAATGTTGGTCGTGGTTATGTATTAAGAAGATTACTTCGCCGTAGTGTTAGAATGGGTAGAAAACTAGGCATGAACGATGCTTTTATGTATAAGTTAGTCGATACAGTGATTACGATTATGGAAGAATCTTATCCGGAATTGCGTGAGAATCAGGGTATTGTTGAAGCTTTAGTTTATGAAGAAGAAGAATTGTTCCATAAAACACTCGCATCAGGAGAAAGACGTTTATTAGAACTGATGGAAAAATCTACTGATCATACCATTTCTGGAGAGGAAGTTTTCCGTCTTTATGACACCTTTGGTTTCCCTTATGAATTAACCTTAGAATACTTAGAAGAAAACGGTTTTACGACGTCTCGTGAAGAATTTGATCGTTTCATGGAAGAACAAAAACAATTAGCTAAATCTTCTAGAAAACAAGAAGCCAATATGAATATACAAAATGAAGAATTACTTGTGTTTAAGGAACCTAGTGAATTTGTTTATTCTACTTATAATGTAAAAGGACATGTAATCGGATTAATTGACGACGACAAGTTTGTAGATAAGTTAGAAAAGGAAGGTTATGTTATTTTAGATAAGACTTGTTTTTATGCGGAAAGTGGTGGACAAGTTAGTGATACTGGAATGTTAATTGGAAAAACATTTAAAGCCCGTGTTTTAGATGTATTAAAGGCACCAAATGGGCAACATCTTCATAAAATTAAATTATTAGATGGAAAGATTAAGCTTCGAGATGAAGTCAAGGCTAGTGTCGATGAGATGCGTCGTCAGAAAATAGAAGTTAACCATTCTTCAGTACATCTACTACAATATGCGTTAAGAACGGTAATTAGCGATAAAATTCATCAAGCTGGTAGTAAAGTAGATGAAGATTCTTTACGTTTTGATTTTACGTATTCTGGTAAGATTTTAGATGAGCAGGTTGTTGAAGTAGAAAACTTTATTAATCAGTACATTCAAAAAGATATCCCTAGTAAAACTGAGATCATGAGTGTTGAAGATGCCAAAAAGATTGGCGCAATGGCTTTATTTGGTGAAAAATATGGTAGTGAAGTTCGAGTAGTGACGATTGGTGATTCTAAAGAATTGTGTGGGGGAACACATATTAAGAATACAAATGAAATTAAACGTTTAGCGATTTTATCCGTTGAATCTAAAGGCAGCAATGTTTATCGAATTGAAGCAGTAACCAACGATGCGGTTGAAGAAGCACTTATGGAAGTGATCAAACCATATAATGACGAAAAAATTAAGTTGTTGATGAAGGCTCGTAGTATGATTACTGCTGCTAAGAGTGAAGGCATTATTTTGAACTTCAACATCGATATCGATAATCAGGAGCCAACGAGTTATCAAGACATTTTAAAAGAGCGTGGGGAATTAGAATATACGCAAAACGAAGTAAAAGAGTTAGAAAAAACCTATTTTGCGGAAAGACAGAAGAAAGCAGTTAGTCATTTAGAGGAATACGAGGCAAAAATTGAAACTGTGAATGGTGTTTCTGTATTATTGATGCGTACGGAAAATCAAGATGTTCAAATTTTAAAAGAACTTGTTGATACGTTATTAAATAAAATGAAGGAAGGATTTATTTTCTTTGCTAATTGTAAGGGAGATTCTGTTAATTTTATTGCTCGTAGTAATACTCACTTATCCGCTGGAGATATAGTGAAAAAAGCTGCTCAGAAATCAGGCGGTAACGGTGGCGGTTCTAAGACTTTTGCTCAAGGAGCTGGTAAGACAAAAGAATATATTGATGAGATCTTCGACATGATCAGAAAAGAGATTTAATATGAATTTGATTTATCTTATTGTCTCAAGTGATCCGTTTACGATTCAAAGACGGTTAGAAGAGATTGCTTCACAAAATCCTCAAGCTACTTTTGTTCATTATGATCTTCGTGAAGTTCCTGTTGAACGCGCAATTGAGGACTTAGATACTTGTAATTTTTTTGAACAAGAGAAGATTGTGGTTTGTGAGCAAGCTTTCTTTTTAACCGCAGAAAAAAAACGAGGGGCGATTGAACATAATTTAGAAAGTCTAGAAAAATATCTTACTCATCCTAATCCAGATAATCGCTTAGTTTTAGTGACTGATAGTTTGGATAAACGAAAAAAATTAGTTTCTCTTTGTTTATCCCATGCTGTCTTATTAGAAGGAGAGGTTTCTCCTCAGGAGTATATTCGTAAACATTTAGATGGCTATATCATCGATAATGATACACTTGCCTTTTTCACTGAATACTGTGGTTTAGATAGTAGTAAAATCCTAATGGAGTGGGAGAAATTAAAATTATACTGTCTAGACACGAAAAAAATTACGATTTCCGATATTAAAACGGTGGTTAGTAAAAGTATCGATGATAATATTTTTACTTTTATCGATGATTTATTGTCTGGGAAGAAAAAAGAAGCTTTTGAGATTTATCAAGATTTACTTCTTCATGGGGAACAGGTGGCTAGTATCTTAAGTAAGTTAGCGAATAAAATACGATTGTTTTATCAAGTAAAAATTCTTTTAAAGATGGGAAAAAGTGATCAAGAGATAGCGAAAACCTTAGGTGTTCATCCTTATCCAGTTAAGTTAGCGCGAGAAGCTTCTTTTCGTTATCCAGAATCTCTTCTTCTTTCTTATTTATCTAAATTACATACAATCGATTTAGAAATGAAAAGTGGTAAGAGTAGTGATAGTGTCGCTTTTGAGATGATGATGGCTAGTATATAAATAATAAGAGTTTGTACTCGAAACTCTTATTTTTTTTGAACATCGGGTAACTGTTTGTGAATTTTTCTTTGAAAAGTAATTTTATACTTAAGGAAAGGATAAGTTCATGCTATAATATAAATAGAGTAAGGGTGATTTAGATGTATAAAAAATTAAAACAATTCAAGCAGGATTTGCGAGTAATTGAAAAATATTATCGTTATTTGGTTAAATTAACGAAAGATCACCAAGTAATTGGTGCTTTTAATGAGTGGATACTCGATAACTATGCTTCGATATTGGAACATGAAAACATGGTTTTAGAATATTATGGGGATGAAAAACTTATGTTATCTTTCAAAGATAGTGGGGACGTTATTTGGAAGTGTTTAAGTAATTATCTTGAAGGTAGTCATTTTAAAATGTCTAAACGAAATTTAATTCGTTGTTTTTTACAATATCAAAAGAATAATAAAATCTTTTTTACTTATCGTGAATTATTATTGATTCGACCAATTTTATCGATGATTGCTATTCATCAAACACGTATTTTATGTGACTTTGAACGACATACTTTAGAAGAGAAGAAACGAGCAGAAAAAGATATTGCTTATTTAGAAAAGAAATTACAGAAAAATAAAGATGCAAATATTCATCAGTATATTACCATTCAAGAAGATATCATTGAGTATCCAATTTATTTAGAATATTTAAATGAAAATCTTCATCGTTTGAATCATGAAGCAAGTACTCTTTTTTATGAATTAAATGAAAATTTGGAGAAGAATAATACCAATTTAAAGAAAGTTTTGAATGGGGTTTATCAAGATCGAATCAATAATAATTTAATTATTAGTAATTTGTTTCATATTTTAAAATTAAATGAGAATTTAAAGCTTGAGACTTTGTATGAAGAAATTAGTGAGACAGAAAAGGAATTAAATACGGATAAGATCTATAAAGCTATGGATTCTGATACTAAGGCTAGTTACCGAGCACAATTAGTTAAGCTTGCCAAAAAACAAAAAGTAGCGGAATTAACTTATGCGAGAAGGTTAGTGGCCAAGGGAGAAAAAGAGAAAAAACATATTGGATTTTATCTATTTAAAGAACCAAACATTAAAGTTAGAGAAGTTGCTTATGTAACGACGATTGCTGTTTTAACAACGGTAATTTCTTATTTTTTAGGAAAATTATTGACACCTTATTGGTTCCTTGGACTTTTCATTTTATGGATTCCAACTTCTGAGTTAGTTATTCAGATCATTAATCAGTTTTTAATTCGGATGTTTAGACCTAAAGCTCTTCCAAAAATGGATTATTCAAAAGGGCTAAAAGAGGAAACTCCTGTAATGGTGGTTATTCCTACGATTTTAAAAGATACAAAAAAGATCGATGAAATGTATCGAAATTTAGAGTCTTGTTACTTGGCCAATAAAACCAAACATTTATATTTTACGTTGTTAGGGGATTGTAGTGAACAAAAACAACCAGTCGTTAAATTAGATGATGAAGTAGCTAGCTATGGGGTAGAGAAAGCCAATGAATTAAATCAAAAATATCATACTAATATTTTTTACTTTGCGTATCGTAATCGTGTATGGCATGAAAGTGAAGAGTCTTATCTTGGATGGGAAAGAAAAAGAGGGGCACTAATTCATTTTAATTATCTTTTGCTTCATAAATTTTCTAAACAAGATAAAGAAAAATATTTTCGTGTAGAAACAGTTTCTCAAGTAAAAGAAAAAATTAAATATGTTATCACATTAGATGCAGATACTAAGTTAGTCGTCAATAGTGTAACTGATTTAGTGGGTACGATGAATCATCCATTAAATCGTCCGGTCTTAAACAAAGAACGAAATAAAGTTATTCGTGGTTATGGGATTATTCAACCTAAATTAAGTGTCGATGTTGAATCTTCGAATAAGTCAATGTATGCAGAGTTGTTTGCTGGATTAGGTGGATTTGATGTCTACAATACATTAGTTTCTAATTTTTACCAAGATGTTTTTCATGAAGGTAGTTTCATGGGAAAAGGAATCTATGATTTAAAAACATACGATGAAGTACTTGATCATCGATTCCCAGAACAATTGATTTTAAGTCATGATTTAGTAGAAAGTAACCTTCTTCACAGCGGTTATACGTCCAATATCGAATTGTTTGATGATTTTTGCAGTCGCTATTTGACGGATATGACAAGACATCATCGCTGGATGAGAGGAGATGTACAAGTTACTCCATGGTTATTTTCTAAAGTGAAAGATGAGCGAGGAAATAAGTATCATAATCCGATGACTTTAATTGAAAAATGGAAGATATTTGATAATATTCGTCGTAGTTTTATTGAATTTTTCTTATTACTAATCCTATTAATTGCTTATTTCAATAGCCATATTAATCTTACTTGGTGGGGCTTATACATTATTTTAATTATCGCTTTACCAGTCATCTTCTATTTAGTTGAAAAATTACGTCATCAGTTTAATCGTAAAGTTAAAGTAAAGCCATATACCAATATCATCAAGAGTGGAGAAGCTGTTATTATTAGAACCGTTATTTCTTTTACAACGATTCCTTATAAAGCCAATTTGTATTTTAACGCAACAGTAAAATCTCTTTATCGAATGTTGATTAGTAAAAAGAAATTATTAAATTGGTTAACGGCTGAAGAAGCAGAAAAAACAGTGAAAAATACACTTACCAATTATATTGAAAACTTTAGACCTAATTATGTTGTGATTGCGGTACTTATTGTTTTTACTTATTTATTCCAAAATCAGAATTTAGTTTCCGCTATGTGTATTAGTTTAGCTTTCGCTTTGGCACCTTATATTACTTATTATATTAGTAAAGAATCTAGACGAAGTAGATTTCAACTTGGGCAAAGTGAAAGATCAGAATTTAGAGAACTTGCTTATCGAACTTGGAAGTTCTTTGAAGAGAATTTAAACAAAGAAAATCATTATCTTATTCCTGATAATTATCAAGAGAATCGAGATATTAAAGCCGATAACAAAACATCACCTACAGATATTGGTTATTCACTAACTTCAGTAGTAGCTGCTTACGAATTAGGGTTTATTCGTCATGAAAAAGCATTGTTTTATTTAGAACATATCTTAGATACTGTTGAACAGTTAGATAAGTGGCATGGACATTTGTATAATTGGTACAACACTGAAAATTTGAAGGTTTTATTTCCTCACTTTATATCTAGTGTCGATAGTGGTAACTTTGTTGCTTCTTTGATTGTCGTAAAGGAATTTTTATTAAAAGTAAAAGAAGATAATCTGGCGAAAACGGTTAAGAAGATGATCGATGATACCGATTTTTCTAAGCTATATACGGAAGACGATGTATTTAGCGTTGGATATAATGATTTAGAAAATGAACTATCTGTTTATAAATATAATCGCTTTGCGAGTGAAAGTAGATTACTTAGTTATGTAGCAATCGCAAAAGGGGATGTACCTAGTAAACATTGGTTCTGTTTAGATAAGACACTAACGAAATTTAAGTTACATAAAGGATTAGCTTCTTGGGCAGGGTCTTTATTCGAGTATTATATGCCATTAATTTTTATGAAGTCTTATCCAAATACTTTGTTAGATGAAAGTTATGATTTTGCTTATGTTTGTCAACGGGCATACATGAGAGAAAGAAAACCAAATTATCCATGGGGAATTTCAGAATGTGCTTACGATGAATTGGATAACGGAATTAATTATAAATATAAAACATTCTCGATTCCTTATTTAAAGTTACAGGAAGTAATTGATGATCGAATTGTCATTTCTCCTTATAGTTCGATGTTAGTAGTGACGGAAAAACCAAAAGAAGTCTATCATAATTATCAACGTTTAAAGAAATTAAAGATGGAAGCGAACTATGGGTTATACGAATCCTTTGATACGGAAACTAATCGCCCTGTTTATGCGTACTTTTCTCATCATCAAGGCATGATTTTAGCTTCTCTTACCAATTATTTGACAGATGGTATCATACAAGATTTATTTATGAATGATACGAATAATCAGGCATTTGAGATTTTAACAAAAGAAAAGATTCAACTTAATCCAGTTATCGATTGGAAGATTGCGAAATATAAACGTTTCAATTATCAGAAAGAAGTAGTTGAAAATGATATGCGTTACTTTACTTATCCTTCTGCTATCCCAGAAGTTTCCGTTATCTCTAATGGAAAATATACAGTTTTGATGAATGATCGTGGGGACGGATTTAGTCGTTATAAAGAACTTCAATTAAATCGTTATCGTAAAGTAACGGAACAAGACTATGGTACTTTCTTGTATTTAAAAGATGTTAAATTGGGAAAGACTTGGTCGAATACTTTCGCTCCAATGAATAAAAAGCCTGAAAAGTATGAAGTTGTATTCGCATCAGACCGACTCAAATATGTTTTGGTGGAAGATGAAATCGCAACGACGACCGAAATTGTAGTTAGTACAATTCATCAAGCGGAAATTCGTAAAGTAACGATCAAGAATAATAGTAAAGATATTCGTACTATCGAACTAACGACTTATTTAGAACCAACCGTTATCGAAAATGCTAGTGATGTTACGCATCGAACATTCAACAGTTTATTTTTAGATAGTGAATTTGATGCAGATACTGACTCATTAATTATGAAGAAAACGGTACGAAATAGTGATAATCATTATTATTTACTTCATCGTTTATATGTTCCTGATGGAATAGAGGAGTATAGCTACGAAACAAGAAGAAATCTCTTTATTGGTCGAAATCATACAGCTAAAGATCCAATTGCTTTGTTCCAGAAACTTTCTAATAAAGTGGGAACTCCAATTGATCCAGTTATGAGTATGCGTAATCGAGTAGTAATTGAGCCTGAAGAGATGGTTGAGGTATATATTTTAAATTGTTTTGGAACTAGTCGAAAACAAGTCATTGAAGCGGTTAAACGTTATGAAGATCCACTAAAGATTGAAGAGGCATTTGAAGTTGCTACCATTACTAATGTTAACAGTATGAAAAAGCTCAATATTAATGGGGAAGATATGCGTCTTTATAATGCGATGCTTAATTATTTGTATCAGACAAGTAAAATTAACATAAATGATGTGAGAAAAGAGTTCCTTAAGAAAAATCAACTTTCCCAAGAAAACTTATGGAAGTTTGGTGTTTCAGGAGATCGTCCGATGATTACACTAACGATTCATGATATTAATTCTGTTAGTTTAGCCAAACAAGTATTAAAGGCTTATGAGTATTTTAAAAATAAAGGAATTTATGTCGATGTTATCTTAATTAATGCAGAAGAAAATCCTTACGATAAGAGTTTAAAGAAGGAAATTGATTTTACGATTTATCAAATTCAAAAGACTAATTCTTTTGGTGGAAGACCGGGTAATATTTATTATATTGAACATGAAGATCTTACTTCTGAAGAAGAAATTTTATTAAATACAGTCGCTCGTCTTCGCTTAGATAGTCGGGAAACTTCTTCCTTAAAAGCTTATATCGATGAATTACAAAGTCAAAATAGTGCTAGTAATTATAAGATGATTAAGAAGCAAGATACGATTAAGATTCCGTTTGATGAGAAAGAACTTTCTTACTTTAACGGTTATGGTGGCTTTGCCAAAAATGGTAAGGAATATGTTATTTTGAATCCTAATACACCAACACCTTGGACGAATGTCTTAGCTAATTCTCATTTTGGTTCTTTGGTTACCAATAATGCGGCGGGATTTACTTATGCGTATAATAGTCAGGATTTTAAACTTACTTCTTGGACGAATGATATTGTTTCTTTCGATCAATCAGAAGGCGTTAGAATTAATCATGAAAGTTTTATGCCAGTTATTACAAGACATGGCTTTGGTTATACTACTTTCTTAAGTGAAACAGAAAACTTTAAGGAAGAGTTAACGGAGTTTGTTGCCTTAAAAGAAAATGCTAAATTATATCGATTTACGATTACCAATAAAGGTGAGGAAGATGAGATTTTACTTACTTTTTGGATGAATCCAGTATTAGGAAATCTCGAGGAGAAAACGAGTAGATATCTTTTGGTAGATGAACACGAAAAAGAAAACTATTTATCGATACGTAATGTTTATCAGAAAGAGTATCGTAATCAACAAGTCTTTTTGACTAGTACTGAAAAAATTCATCATATGAATACAAATCAGATTCTTGTTAAATCGATCGATGTGAAGCTTTCTCTTAAAAAAAACGAGACAAAGACAATTGGTTTCTTGCTTGGATGTTGTTCAACGAAAGAAGAAATTGGTCGTGTGATTAATCACTTTAAAGATGTGGCTAGTATAGATAACGAGTTTGAAGAAGTTAAATCTTATTGGCAAAAACGTCTTGGTAAAGTTCAAGTAGAAACACCAGATGATAGCTTTAATTATATGGTTAATGGCTGGTATTTATATCAGACACTTGCTTCCAGAGTAACGGCTCGAGCTGGATTCTATCAGGTTAGTGGAGCATTTGGTTATCGTGATCAATTACAAGATTCTATTAATGTATGTCCGGTTTATCCTGAAGTTACTCGTCGTCAAATTTTAAATAATGCTAAACATCAATTCGCAGAAGGGGATGTTCTCCACTGGTGGTTAGAACCAAAGAACTTTGGATTAAGAACTCGCTTTAAAGATGATTATCTATGGTTAGTTTATGCGACAAGTGAATACTTAAAATATACTTCAGATACGGAGATTTTATTTGAAAAAGTTCCGTTTGTGGTTGGAGATGTGTTGAATGATTACGAAGAAGAAAAAGGAGTAAGCTTTACTTTCTCTGAACATGACGAAACTTTATATGAACATTGTCGTTTAGCGATCGAGAGAACACTTAATGATTTAGGTAAACATGGTTTACCAAAAATGGGTGGTGGCGATTGGAACGATGGTATGAATAAGATCGGTATTCAAGGATTAGGAGAAAGTGTTTGGTTAGGTTTCTTCTTCTATGATTTACTTGAACGATTTATCCAAATCACCAAAACCTACAATCCAAATCTCGATATTTCTCGTTATCAGGAAGCAAGAGAAAAATTAAAGAATCATTTGAATAGTGACGCTTGGGATGGCGAATACTATTTAAGAGCTTTCTTCGATAATGGCGAAGCTGTTGGATCTGCTAGCAGTGAAGAGTGTAAGATAGATTTAATTTCACAGAGCTTTTCTTTCCTTTCTGGTGTAGTTCCAGAGGAGAGAAAACAAAGCGTTTTAGATGCTGTTGAACATCAATTAGTGGATAAGAAGACGGGTATTGTTAAACTTCTTACTCCTGCTTTTAAAAATTCTAAAAATTATCCAGGTTATATTATGGATTATCCAGTTGGTGTTAGAGAAAATGGTGGTCAATATACGCATTCAGTAGCTTGGTATATTATGGCTTTACTTAAAGAAAATCGTTTTGATGATGCTTATGAGATCTATCAGATGGTAAATCCAATTCAACATTCTAAAACCGATAAAGAAGTGGAAACTTATATGGTAGAACCGTATGTAATCGCTGCAGATATTTATTCTAACCCAGATCATAAAGGTCGTGGTGGTTGGACATGGTATACTGGTTCTAGTGGTTGGTTTTACCGAGTTGGATTAGAATATATTTGTGGATTTACTCTTCGAGGAGAAGAATTAGTGATTACTCCACATATGCCAACTAAATGGACAGAAATTAAAATTAATTATCATTATTTGGATACTATTTATCAGATTGTTGTATCTAAAGAAGAAAAATCCAAGATAATCGTAGACGGTAAAAAACAAGATAAGATTCTCTTGGTAAATGATGGAAAAATTCATCAAATAAAAATAGGGGTGGATAAATGAAATTAAATACGGATTACGTAAGAGGCTATAGTTATGTGACTAGTGATGAACAAAAGAAATTAGATCAAATTCAAAAGAGCATAGAAGAGAAGACTTCTATGCTTGATTGGATTGATATAGAAACTTGTGTTTCTAAACAAGAAAAGGATCGAATTAAAAAGATCGCTAAGCAAATTAGAGAAAAATATCAGGTAGCTATTGTGATTGGTATCGGTGGTTCTTATTTGGGTAGTAAAGCGGTTATTGAAAGCTTATTGCCTTACTTTGATAAGAACAGGGAAACGGAAGTTTTATTTGCTGGATATCAATTATCTTCTACTTATTTAAAGGAATTACTTCACTATATAGAAGATAAAGAAGTTTGCTTAGTAGTAATTTCTAAATCTGGTGGTACTTTAGAGCCTGCGGTTAGTTTTGAGGTATTAAAGAATTATTTAAAAACGAAAACTTCTTCTTATTCTGAACGTATTTTTGTGATTACTGATAAGGATAGTGGTGTATTACGAAGAGAAGCACAAGAAGAAGGTTATGTTTCTTTTGAAGTTCCTAAAAATATAGGTGGTAGATATTCTGTTTTGAGTGCGGTTGGATTATTGCCGATTGCGATTAGTGGAATTGATATCGATAAGTTATTAAAAGGCGCTAGTAGTATGCGGGATTGCTTTAAAGAGACAAGTATGTTGGCTACTATTCGTGATCGTTTAGAATATGTAGGTAAAAATGTCGAAATGGTAACGATATATGAAGAGAAACTTACATCACTTGCGATGTGGTATCAACAATTATTTGCTGAAACCCAAGGGAAAAATCATAAAGGCATTTTACCAGTTGTGAATCCGAATACGACAAATTTACATTCTGTTGGTCAATACCTTCAAGAAGGAACAAGAAATGTATTTGAAACGGTAATTCGTATCAAGAAGAGTGATGAATTGTTCTTAGATAAGTATAAAATAGATATGCATGAATTAAACAATTTAGTCGTAGAACAAGTAGCTAAAGCGCATCTTAAAGGAGATACACCAAGTATTATTCTTGAACTTGAAGAATTATCTCCCTATTATTTAGGTCAATTAATTTATTTTTTAGAGATGACTGCGGCGATTGGTGGCTATTTACTTGAAGTTGATCCTTTTGATCAGCCTGGTGTTGAAGAATACAAAAAGTTGGTTAATGAAAAGTTAGAAGAGTTATAAAGATTAGAATCAATCATTCTAATCTTTTTTATGACTTATATATTGGAATTTTCTTAGTACATGAAATAAAAACAAAATGAATAAAAAATTGTAAGTTGATTAGTGGGTATACAAGTGCTTATGTGATGGTATCAGGTAAGGTGAATTTTATATATCGAAGTTATTGGTTTTGACTTTCCCAAATGGTCATGAATTTTAAAAAGTTAAAACGATCTTACTAGGTGGATTTAAAAGAATAGAGCATAAAAGAATCTTTATTTTTGACAATAAATGGAGACAATGTTAAAATGGTGGTTACTAAGTGAGGGGAAAATTGTGGAAAATAAGATAGTAACGAATGTAATCATTCAAAGTAAAAATTTAATTAATAAAGTTGGAATTTTAGTAAGACGTCCATTACATCCAATTATTCTTAAACAAATGCCTGGAAGAAGAAATTTTGATCTTGTAGTATTAAATGATAAACCTAAAGTTGATGGCCCAGCTTTATATATTGTTAGTCATTCTACACCATATGATGCACCGGTTACATGTGAAGTACTTCAAGAACATTTTTATATACTTGTTGGGAAGCAAAAACTACAACTTCTTGATCGTGCTTTTTTTCAGTTAAATGGTAGGCATTATGTTGATCGTAGTGATTCAACAAAGCAGCAAAAAGTGGCAGACAATATTGTGCGTACCATAAATAATGGAATGAATTATGTTATTTATTCCGAGCAGACATGGTGTATTAAGCCTAGTACTCCTATTAATCATTTGCGTAGGGGATGGGTTGATATTGCGAAGAGAGCTCATTGCCCTGTTATTCCTCTAGCTTTGGAATTTTACGAATTAACGGATAACGTTTGTTATGCCAAGTTTGGAGAACCATTTATTGTTGAAGCGGGTGAAGATAAGATTGCCGTTAATAATCGATTAGAAGATACTTTGGCAACATTAAAATTTGATATTTGGAATCAATTTCCTATTCAGCAAAAAAAAACAATCGATCCAACTTTTTGGCAAGAAATGGTAAAAATGAGACAAAGCGGTTATCCAGGATTAGATGTGACTTCAGATGAAGAAAGTCGATTTGTCATTGGGAGAAATGATGATCCAGAAGTTGTACTTAATTCTGTACCTTTCTTAATTGGTTTACAAAAAGTTGATGAGGGTTTAGAACAAAAAAATAAGCAATTAATTAAATAGATATTTTGTAAAAAAGGACACGTGATTTTTAGTAAAGTAGAGTGGAGTGAAATCCCTAATTTGTAGAAGAAAATTCTAATTTTTTCCAGTATAGTTACTTAAGATAAATACAAATAATTTGGTTAAGTAATTAAAAGATAATTAAGAGAAAATTGTAATTGAAAAGATTAGATTTTAGATAGTTTTATTTAAATATACGTTCTGTTTTTTCGAATCCTATATTTTAAAAATGCATCCTAATAATTATTTTTTGATATAGGGAAGATAAAATGATAAAATAAGCAAGGCCAATAGAAAAAACAATTAGTATTTAAAGAGAGGGATAAAGATGTATAATCAGTTTTTAGAATACTTAAAAAGTAATGATCCTGAAGAGGTTATAAGTAAAAATGGAATTGGAGTGAGAAAAATAGTTAATCCACTTCTTCGTATAGGAGCTAGACCAACTGGTCATTATCGTTTTAAACTTGAAAAAAGGGCTAAAATGCCTAAGAATGTACCTATTATATATGCACCTACTCATGGCTTTAAAGACGATTTTTTATATACTTTATCAGTAATCGATGATCATGCTTATGTTCTATTTGGAAGCTTACCTCAATTTTATCATACAATTGACGGTATTGCCTCTTGGGTAAATGGTTCTATTATTGTAGATAGAGAAGATCCGGCAAGTCGTCATGCTTCGGTTGAAAAGATGAAAAGGGCGATTGAGTTGGGTTCAAATTTAACTGTTTTCCCAGAAGGGGTTTTGAATAAAGAAGAGTGTCTTTTGATTTTAAAACTATATTCTGGAATTTATAAAGTAGCTAAAGAAACAGGTGCTTGGGTTGCTCCCGTTGCAACGCATGTCGAAAAAGATACTTGTTATGGAAGTTTAGGGGAAGCCTTTGATATTTCCAAGTATTCAGAAAAAGAAGGTTTACAAGTATTAAGAGATAAAATGGCTATTTTAAAATTTGAATTGATGGACAAGTATTCTCGTTATTCTAGAAAAGATTTAGTAAAAGAAAATCCTAATTTACATGAATATTGGAAAGATTATATCGATAGTTTAATCGCTCAAGTAGATTATTATGATCATGAAGTCGAGAATAAAGCAATGTATAAAGAGCTTAATGAACAAAGTGAATTAGAAGTATTTTTATTAATTGCTGAAAATGCAAAACTGACAAATGATAACGCTTATGTGATGTCCGGTGTAAAGCAGATATTAAAGAAATATAATTAGTTGTAGAAAACTGTCAATAAAATTTTATTATTCATAAATGGTATTTTGTACAGTATAGAGAATAAAAATTTCCTTTTTTTGCTAATTTGTAGTATAATTAGCGAGTAATGTAAATTTAGAAATATTATAATGAAATAGAAGGGATTTTATGTATCGTAATATTGGTTTAAAAAGATTAGAAATTGCAAATATTGATAATTTTACTAGTAATGTAGGTATTAAACTTAGAAGAATGATTTTTCCGGCTTTTAAACAAGTTTTGCGTTTGGCGGTAAAACGCGATATTCATTTTGAAGGGGAGTATCCTGTTTTAGAAAAGGACAAGCCTTATATTTTTGTAAGCACCCATTCTTTTGATGAGGACATTATTGCTGCTATTGCTTCGCTTGACAGAAATGCTTATATATTGATGGGAACTACGGATCAAATAGAACATAATCCGCAAATGTATGCTGCTTGGGCTAATGGTATGATTTATGTAGATCGCACTGATAAACAAAATAGACACGATGCCGTTTCCAAAATGGAAAAGGTGATTAATCAGGGGAGCAGCGTACTTATTTTTGCTGAGGGTGGCTACAATAACAGTGAAAATTTACTTTGTTTAGAACCATTTTCTAGCCCGTGGATACTATCTCAAAAGACAGGAGCTCAAGTTGTGCCGCTTGCTTCCTTTAATAGCTTAAATTCTAATGACATTTATATTCGTTTTGGAAAGCCAATAGATTTATCAATTTATGATAAAAAAGAAGCAAGAACAGTGTTACGTGATCAATTAGCTTCATTAGTTTATCCTATTATGGAAGAACATGCACCGAGAGTGAAACGTTCTGAGTTGGGTTCTGATCCACGATTAGATTATATGGAAGAGCGTAGACAGGTTTATAAAAAACTTAAGTGGACTCGTGATATTTGGGATGAAGAATTAACGGAATATATACCTGAAGAAAAAAGAAAACCTTTAATATTAATCGATCCAGAAGAAGAAAAATATGATTTTAAAGTGTACATGAAGAAAAATTGGAATAAGTAAACCAATTTTCTTTTTTTTATGCTATAATTTTTTATAGTAGAGGTGTCATATATGTCGTTAGAATTTGAATTACCATTAATATCATTTATTTTTGTGTTAATGCTGTGTGTTGTTTATTTTTCTAAGAAGAAAGTAGGATTAGTAGAAAATCGCTTTTTTGGTATTATTTTAAGCTGTTCTTTAATCAATACAGTTATTGATACTTTTATTCATTTTTTATGTGCTTGTACTGATTTTTCTGATATTGTGGAGCATTATTATGCTTTATTTAATTTTTTAAATAAAATTATGTCTACGATGTTTGTTGTTATTTTTGCTTGCTTATTTTGTTATATATTGACGATTACATATTCTAGTATTCGGAGTAATATTAACAAGCTTTACCGAATTTTAGGAATATTTACTCTCGTGTTTTTTGGGGTGATGTTATTTACCAATATTGAGTTAATTGAGGTTGGTTCAGTAACTAACGTTAAAGGTTCTACTATTGAAATCGGTTATATTTTTGTCGCTTTATTTATCGTTCTTTCTTTATTTTTATCTCTCTTAAATATTAAAAAGAAAGATGTAAGGTACTTATCTATTTTTTTGTTGTTATTCTTAGCTGGTATTTTATATTTTGTGAGTTTATTTTTCGCAGGAATTATTATCTATGATGTAATATTAGCTATCTTGTGTTATCTTATGTACTTTACGATTGAAAATCCAGATATTAAAATGATTGAAGAATTAAATGTGGCGAGAATGCATGCAGAAAGAGCGAATCTTGCTAAATCAGAGTTTTTGTCTAGTATGTCTCATGAAATAAGGACACCATTAAATGCGATTGTTGGTTTTAGTGATTGTATTTTGCGTGAGAATGATTTACAGGTAGCGAAGGAAGATGCGAAGGATATTATTACGGCTTCTAAGAATTTGTTGGAAATTGTGAATGGAATTTTGGATATTTCTAAGATTGAAGCGAATAAGATGGAGATCATCGAAACGGATTATAATCCTAAAGAAACGATTTATAGTTTAGTTAAATTAGTGGTTCCGAGAATTGGAGAAAAGCCAATTGAAATGAAAGTAGGGATTACGCAAGATT
>UQRY01000003.1 GCA_900543675.1 uncultured Mycoplasmatota bacterium | reverse complement strand
GATATAAGCAAATTAGATATGAAGATTTAACTCTTAATCATTCTTTATTCAAAAAAAAAGATAATACTAATTAGTAGTACTATCTAAACCTAAACATAAAAACTAAATAAACAAGCAAAATATCACATTTATAAATGTCAATTTAGTTTTGCACGATTTTTGGCAAAACCTCTTTTGCGTGTAATAATTTATTTAATTTCATAATTATATTATCATATTCGATGCTCTTTGACAAATAAAAAATGCAAATTTTATCAATTAAAATCTGCACTTTCTCTTTTATTGGTGGATTTACAATTTACTTTTGAAATTCACCTTGCATTAATAAGTAAAAATCATTATAATAAACAACTATGGATGTAATAATATGACAAAACAAGTAGCAATACTAATGAAAAAACAACTTCTTCAAGATGAAATATATCTTTTTCAACCTGCAAAAGCAATCATTGGACACAATTATGGCAATTGCTTCCAAACTAAAGATCAAACTTATTTCAAAGCGGATACCATTACCTTAATGAAAACAAAAGAGGAGTTATGTTACTATTATCCAATCGACGACAAAGATTTATTAGAAAAGTTTTCCTGTAATAATATCGAACTTTGCATGGAGGAATATTTCGACGACGCTAGTCAAAAAGTATACTTAGGAACCACTAATCACACAGAAAATCATATTGAAATTTCTCCCATGTCACCACAAGAATTAAATGAACTTTTACATGCTAAAAAAATAGAGTCAACAAACTTAGAAGAAAAAGATAATCAAGATACCGATAAAAAAACAGAACAAGATATTAACATCATAATCTCTAACTACGAAAATAATAATATTAGAATCGATATCGACGTCGAAGAATTAGAAGCATATGTAAGAGAGAGAATATTTGGACAAGACGAACATTTAAAAGGAATTATTACCCTACTAGCTATGAATTATCGAACTAGTAATCCACAAGAAATAAAAAAAGGCCTATTAATCGGACCAACTGGTTGTGGAAAAACAGAAATTCTTAACATCATTGCCGACTACTTAGCTATTCCTTTTACTAATTATTCTGCTCCAGACTTATCCTCAGCTGGCTATGTCGGAAAAGATATCGATGATATTCTAAGAAGAACCTACTTTAATGCCTTTAAGGATGTCGAACAAGCAGAAAATGGAATTTTGTTTATTGACGAAATCGATAAACTGGCTAGAAATCATGATCAAGAAATCAATCCACAGCCATCCCTTTTAAAACTAATAGAAGGCCATGAATATAGTGTAAAAGTAGCACCAGAAGTAGAAATCACCATAGATACTAGTCTGATGAGTATCTTATGTGGTGGAGCCTTTGAAGATTTAGAAAAAGAAAAGAGAAAAAGCCTCGGTTTTATTCAAAATAATTTATCTACAAAAAATAGAGATAAATACACCAATCAAGAATTAATCAACTATGGATTAATGCCCGAATTTATTGGAAGAATGAGTAACGTATTCTTCTTAAATCAATTAACTGGCGAAGACTTAGCCAATATTCTTTTACACTCTAAAATTAGCCCTCTTCTTTTAGAACAAGCAAGAATTCAAAAAGAATTCCATGTAAACTTACGTTGGGACCAAAGCTATATCCAAGAAATTATCACACAAAGTAGAGAATTAAATAGCGGAGCCAGAAGTCTTAAACGACTAGTCGCGTCTTCACTAATCGATTTAGAATTTGAACTATTAAAAAAGAAGAATCAGAACCGTTTCAGTGAAGCAGTCGTATCTCAAGAAACACTAGAAGACAATAAAGTATATACCTTAAAAAAATAATCAAGGCCAGTAACCTTGACTATTTTTATTTAATATCTATTTTTTAAATCTTTTTCAACTTGACGCCTGATATCTTTTTCTTTCAAAGCCTCACGTTTATCATAATTTTTCTTTCCCTTACAAACGCCTAATAATAACTTAGCTTTTCCCTTCACAAAATAAATCTTTAAAGGAATTAACGTATATCCTTCTAAACGAACTTTATCATTCAATTTTAAGATTTCTGAACGGTGTAATAATAGTTTTCTCGTTCTTGTTTCTTCGTGATTAAAAATATTTCCTTCTTTATAATGACTAATAAACATATTTAACAAGAAGATTTCACTATTCTTAATCACAGCGTAACTATCTTTAATATTCGCTTTTCCTAAACGAATAGATTTAATTTCCGTACCAGTCAAAACCATTCCACACTCATATTCTTCTTCGATGAAATAATCATGTCTAGCTACTCGATTGACAATTTCCATAACATCATCACCATCTTTCTACGTTAGAAACATTCTGTAAAATGAGATTCATGTATTTATTATAATACATTTCATAATTAGGTAAAAGTTCTTCTGTTAAGTTTTGATAAGGATATACTTTAAAATTACGCCGAATACCATTTATCGTATCACTATAAGTATAGACTAGTCCTGCTTTCATGTTTTCTAAAGAAACTTTACTAACTCCAGCTTCTGTAGTTTTAACGATATCCAAAGAAAACATCATACCAGTCAGTTTTTCTACCCCTCGTTGAGCAGAAATAAAATTACCTAACGAATAAATAACTAAGGTATCGTCGATCATCTCGATCGGCTCAACAACATGTGGATGATGACCAATCACAATATCTACCCCTAAAGAAGCCAAGTATGTAGCTATTTCTCTCTGTCTAGAACTAACACTCAAAGAATACTCATCACCAAAATGCATCGATACGATAACAACATCGACTTGACCACGAGCCTTTTCGATATCTTGCTTAGCTAATTCATTAGAATAACGCGCTAATAAATATTCTTTACCAGACGGAGCGACAAGCCCATTTGTCCAATCTGTATAGGCAAAAAAAGCATAACGAATTCCATTTACTTCGCCAATATTGGGTTGATCCATCTCATCCCTAGAAGAAAAACTACCCGCAGTCATCACGTCAGGATATTGTTTCCAATACTGATGAGAGTTCAAGATAGCAGTCTCTCCACGATCCAAAGTATGATTATTCGCCAATGATACTAAATTAAACCCAGCATCAACAAAAGCATCCCCTACTTCATAGGGAGAATTAAAACGGGGATAACTAGATAACCCTAGTTCACTACCACCTAAAATAGTCTCTTGATTATAAAAAGCCAAATCATAATTTTTGGATATTTCTTTCACTTCTTCAATCATCGGACGAAAATCATAACCATTTCCTGTATCAGCATCAGCATAAACCGCACTGTGAATCAAAGCATCTCCTACCATAAACAAGGAAGCACGTGTCGTTGTTTTTAAAGGAGGCTCTTCAGAAGAAAGAGAAGTATCTTTATTCTCCTGAACCACTGAAGAATCAAAAGGAATCAATAATTGTTGCCAATAAAGAGAAAAAGGAAATATCTTATAGATAATCAAAAATAACAATAAAACAATAAGAATAATAAACAAACAGATAGAATCCTTTAAAAACTTCTCCATACTACCCTACCTAATTAAATAATATCTTCTTCAAAATTCTTTCTTTGCTTATTTTTAGTCCCTTTAACATTCGAATCTTCATCATCCAACTTCTTTAAAATTTGAAAATCGATCATGCCTTCATCTTTAGATACGGATACAACTTTAATTAATACACGATTTCCTAAACTGTATTTCATCTTAGTCTTCTCCCCAACTACTGACATAGTTGCCTCTTCAAAATGAAAGAAATCTTTCATATCCGCTAAACGACATAATCCCTCTACCAAATTATCTAACTGAATAAATAATCCAAAATTAGTCACACCAGAAATCATACCAGTAAACTCTTCACCAATATGATCCTCCATATATTCTGCCATTTTCATATCTTCAACATCTCGTTCACAATTGATCGAAGAACGCTCTTTCATCGATGAATGTTCAGCAACAAACGGTAACTTTTCCTCCCAATGACGAATCGTTTCCGGACGAAGATCATTGTTAAATAAATAAGTTCTAAGTAAACGATGAACTGTTGTATCCGGATAACGTCTTATTGGCGAAGTAAAATGGGTATAACAAGGACTAGCTAGTCCATAGTGACCTAAATTTTCTGGTTTATAAACCGCTTTCTTCATATTACGAAGTAATAAACTAGATAAAATTTTAAACTCTTTTTTATCTTTTAAGAATTCTAGTAAACCTTGAATTGTCTTTGGCCTAACATCCTTTAAATTACCATAATATTGATAACCTAAAGTACCGATGTAATCTAAAAACTCACGAATATTTTCTTCCTTTGGATACTCATGGACACGATAAATAAAAGGAAGTTCCATATAGAAAATATGAGAAGCTACACACTCGTTAGCTGCAATCATAAAATCTTCAATTAAATTTTCTCCAATGCCACGTTCACGAACCACGATATCAATTGGATGACATTTCTCATCGACAATAATTTTTGGTTCATCAACATCAAAATCTAGATAACCACGCTTAATTTTTGCTTTCCGTAAAATACTAGCTAAATCCGCCATCAAACGTAAATCTTTTTCAAATACCTCATATCCGTCTGGTACAACATTATCTTCTAAAATAGAATTAACTGCTTGATAAGTCATTTTCTTTTTAGAACGAATAACACTTTCAAAAATTTCATAATCGACCATTTTGGCATTATGATCAAACTCCATCACACAAGAAATAGCTAGACGATCAACCCCTTCATTTAGTGAACAAATCCCATTTGACAACTGATGAGGAAGCATAGGAATTACTCTATCAACCAAATAAACACTTGTTCCCCTATCCATCGCACTAACATCTAATGGAGTTCCTTCCTTTACATAATAACTAACATCCGCTATATGAACGCCAAGCTGATAATTTCCATTTTCTAATACACGTATCGAAATAGCGTCGTCAATATCCTTGGTATCCGCACCATCTATTGTGAAGATTTGTTCTTTAGTTAAGTCACGACGACCAACTTTTTCTTCTGAACTAACTTCTTCAGGAATCGTTTTTAATTGTTCCTTTACTTCATCAGAAAATTGATCTTCAATTTCATACTTATAAACAATCGATAAAATATCAACACCAGGATCATCGCGATGACCGATAATTTTAACTACTTCACCACGATAACGGTTCTTTTCAATTAGACCAAGCAATTTAACGACTACTTTATGACCATCTACCGCACCATGAATCATATCTGGATCAATCTCGATACTCATCTTTAGTTTTTCTTCATCCAAATCGATTGTCCCTTTACCATCTTTACGTAAAAAGAACTCCCCAACAACTGTACTTAACTTACGATCCAATACTTTTAATATTCTTCCTTCTAACTTGTTGTTCTCTTTTCTTCCTAAAACTTCCGCCACAACCAAATCATTGTGTAAAGCTCCATTCATATTAGCAATTGGAATATAGACATCTTCTTCGTCCTCACATTCAACAAAACCAAAACCTTTACGGTTAACACGTAAAATCCCTTTCTTTAACGGTCCACGATCAAAAAGCATATACCTATCTTTATTCGAACGATAAAGTGTATAGTCATCACACATTTCCTGAAGAGTATCTTCTAATTCTCGATATTCATCCAAATTTTGATGATGAAGTAGTCGATCTAACTCTTCGATACTTAATGCCTTATTCTTATTTTGTAAAATCTTAATTATTTCTTCTTTCATAATCTCACCTATCTTTATAATACCATTATAGAAGAAAATAATCTCTAACACAATCAATAGAAATAAATATTTACACGAATAAAGGTAAACAAAAAGAAAAATTAATAGTACCCTTAATAAAAAAGTCAAATCCAATTAAAAGAATAAATTTATATTGCTAAAAACTTCTAAATAAATAATAAACATATCAACATATTTTCCCTAACTAAGAAAAAAAGAACTTATCACAAGTTCTCTTCAAATTAATCTATTAATTACTAGCTTTTTCTAATTCTTCTTCGATACGAATTAATTGATTATATTTACAAATACGATCAGTTCTAGACATACTACCAGTCTTAATTTGTCCTAAATCAAGTCCAACCGCTAAATCAGCAATCGTCGTATCTTCAGTTTCACCACTACGATGAGAAATAATTGTCTTATATCCATGACTTCTAGCAAGTTCAATTGTCTCTAAAGTTTCCGTAATGGTACCAATTTGATTTACTTTTAAAAGAATAGCATTACCCGCATGGCGATCAATTCCCATTTGTAAGCATTTCTTGTTCGTTACAAATAAATCATCACCAACTAATTGAATCTTGTCACCAAGTTCAGCAGTAATTTTAGTAAATCCTTCCCAATCATTTTCATCAACAGGATCTTCAATAGAAATAATTGGATATTTAGAAACTAACTCTTTATAGAAATTAATTAATTCATCAGTAGTAAGGCTTCTTCCTTCTCCAACAAGTTCATATTTTCCATCTTTATAAAATTCACTTGCTGCAACATCGATAGCGATACAAACGTCTTTTCCAGGCTCATATCCAGCTTCACGGATAGCCTCCATAATCAATTCAAATCCTTCAGTATTAGATTGTAAATCAGGAGCAAAACCACCTTCATCACCAACACCAGTTGCTAATCCTTTATGATTTAATACTTTCTTTAAATGATGGAATACTTCAGCGCCAACACGTAATCTTTCTTTGATTGTATCTCTCATTGGAATAATCATAAACTCTTGGAAATCAAGTTTATTATCTGCATGCGCACCACCATTAATAATATTCATCATTGGACGAGGTAAAGTTGTACCATTACCAATATAACGATATAAAGGTAACCCTAAACTGTTCGCACTAGCCTTCATAGCTGCCATACTAATTCCTAAAATAGCATTAGCGCCATATTTTGACTTAGTTTCAGTTCCATCTGCTTCGATCATGGCATAATCAAGCGCTTTTTGATCAGCAGCATCCATTCCGATAACTAAATCACGAAGCGGTCCATTTACGTTACTAACAGCATTTAAAACGCCTTTTCCCATATAACGACTTCCACCATCACGCATCTCTAATGCTTCCCTTTCACCAGTAGAGGCACCACTTGGAACAGCGGCACGTCCCATCACACCATTTTCTAGAATAACATCAACTTCAACAGTTGGATTTCCTCTAGAATCTAATATTTCTCTTCCTATTACGTCTTTTATCTTCATAACATTCATCCTTTCTTTTATAGTTTATCATATTTATCCAGAAAAAACCAAATAAACATATGACGATTAATGATTTTCTTGAAGAGAATGAGCAAAAGCTTTAAACTCCGCTCCCCTATCTTCACATTGTTTATATTGATCCCACGAAGCACTCGCTGGACTCAACAATATTATATCACCATTTGTGCTGATTTCCCAAGCTTTTGGCATCGCATCCTTTAAAAATTCATACTCATAAGTAGGAATACCTAAGTTATCCCCAAACTCTTTTACCCGTTTCCGGCACTCGCCAATAGCTAAAATCGCTTTAACTGGAACCATGTAATCCTTTAATTCCATAAAATCTTGTCCTCTTTCCAAGCCACCCAAGAACAAAATAACTGGATCTTGAAAAGAAGATAATGCGATCTGACAACACTTGATATTTGTTGCCTCTGTATCATTATAAAATTTTCTTCCCTCAATTTCAGCAACAAACTCTAATCGATGTTCAACTCCACCAAATTCACTTAATACTGCTTGAATAGCTTCATTAGGAACCTGATACTCTTTAACCGCCATAATCGCTGCCATAATATTTTCATAATTATGCATACCAATCAAACGAATATCTTTTAATCGAACAACTAATTCATCATAATAATAAATAGCCCCATCTTTTATATAAGCCCCATTTATCTCTCCTTTACTAGTGAAGTATTTAACACTAGAAGAAATTCCTTTAGTAATTCGAATCGACTCATCATTTCCAAGGTTTAAGATAGCGACATCATGCTTATCCTGATTTTTAAACAGCTTTCTTTTTACCTCAGTATAATGTTCATAAGTTTTCATAAAATCAGTATGGGCTTCACTAATATTCGTTAAAATAGCCACATTAGGTCGAAATTGTTCTAAATTTTCCAATTGTTGACAACTTACTTCATCGACAATAATATCTCCATCTTCTAACTTAGAAAGAAAGCTACAAAATGGATAACCAATATTTCCTACCAAATGAACACTTTTACCAGCTTTTTTTAAGAACTCATAAACTAACGTAGTCGTTGTCGTCTTACCATTTGTTCCCGTTATCGCAATCAACTGAATATGTTTATCTTTCGGTAAGAGTAAATAAGACATTTCTGTTTCATTAATCACTGGAATTCCCAATTCCCTAGCTTTTAGCACATATTTGTGATCAATAGGAACCCCTGGATTTTTAATTAAATATTGAACCGAAGAATCTAATAAGTCATCAGGATGTCCACCGAATACGAATTGAACCCCCATACTCTCTAATTCTTCTATTCTAGAAGAGTCATGAGCTTCTTTATTTTTATTATCGTTAATGATCACTTCGTTTCCGCGAGTAATCAATAATTTTGCGGCTTCGTAACCACTTCTCGCAAATCCCAAAATCAAGATCTTTTGATTTTCAAACATTTTCTTCACCCTTTCTATATTATACTACCAAAGAAGGAAAAAGTAAGCAAAACCACCGGAAAAGCCGAAAAAAAAAGAGAAATAATCTCCTAAGTTCTTCAAAGAACATCATAATTAAATAAATTCCATTACAAAACTGATTAAGAAAAATGCCATACCTAAAACTAAAGTAATACGACTAATTACCAACTCTGATCCACGTTCTTTACGGTTAGAGAACAAATCAGAATTACCACCAGAAATAATTTGAGCACCACTTTCTGCACGATTACTTTGTAATAATACAATAACAATTAATAAAATGGAAATAATAAGTAATATAGTTTGCATAGTATCCCTCCACAACTGACAAATAGTTTATCATATAATATCAAGAAAAGCAACAGTTCTCGAAAATTTCATAAGTCGGATCCTATTGTCAAATTACTAAAAAAATGTTATAATAAACACCATTATTAAAAGAGGGGATAAGTATGAAAATAATCACACTAAAAGAAGAAGAATTCGATCAATTTGCAAGAAACCACAAATATAAAAGTCTATACCAAACATCTAATTATGCAAAAGTAATGAAAACAGAAGGATATGACTATCATTTTTTAGGCTTCATCAACAATAGTAATGATCTTATCGGAGCCACACTTTTATTATATAAAAAAGTATTTATGACTTATAAAGTAGCTTATGCCCCATACGGATTTCTAATCGATTATACTAACAATGATCTAATAGAAGAATTAACAAGTCGCTTAAAAAAACTGTTAATTAAACAAAAATTTATCTATTTAAAAATTAATCCCCTAGTCCACTGTGCTGAAAGGGATAAAACAGGAAAAATTATCTCCTATAATCCCGAAATTAATGATATTTTAGAAATTTTAAAACGAAACGGTTATCTCCATCATGGATTTAATAAATATTTCGAGAACAATAAACCAAGATGGGTAGCGATCACTAAGTTAACAACCAATAATGAGAAAATCTACCAACAATTAAGTAAACAAACACGTAATAAAATCAATAACGCCAATAAAAAAGGTGTCGACATTATAAAAGTAGATAAAACAGACAAAGAAAATTTAAAAATCTTCTATGAATTCATCAAGAGAAAAAGAAATAAAAGTATTCGCTATTATAAAGCTCTCCTAGACAATTTTCAAGAAGAAGCAGAACTCTATTTTGCCTATATTAATCCTGAAAAATTTGTGAAATACAGTCAAAGTTATTACGAAAAAGAACTTGAAAAAAACGAAGAATATAATCAAATACTACAAGAAAGAAGTAAACGAGGATTAAGTGTTAAAAAAATTATCAATACGAAAATGGAATCAGATAAAAACCTTAGTATCTATCAAAATAATCTTTTAAAAGCAACTCGTTTCTTTCAAGAACAACCAAATGGAATTATTATTGGTGGCGCATTAATCATTAAATACGAAAAAGGCGTTAACCTAATTATAGAAGGATTTGACAAAAACTATCGTGATTATAACCCTAATTATCTACTCAAATGGGAAATTCTTAAAGAATACAACAATGAAGGATATAACTATTTCAACCTAAACGGAATTAGTGGCGAATTTGAAACTAAAAATAAGTATTCAGGATTAAATGAAATGAAACTAGGATATAACGCAAGCGCGATTGAATATATCGGAGAATTCGATTTGATCATCAATAAAACAACTTATTCTTTATATAAAAAGAAAATGGATAAAAAAGGAAAAAGAATCTAAAAAAATAAATTCAAAAAAAGGATACTATAAGATAAATACAGGCATAAAATTATGCCTGTATTTTTTATTATAATAATAAAAATAAAGAAAAATATAACATGAAAAAGAAGTATTCTTTATTCGATACTTCTATCACTCCTCAAAAGCAAACATCTGAATTGATCCCTTTGAATCTAAAGTAAGATAGGTAACGCCACTTACGGATACTTTTCTCGTATACTTGTTATCAGAAGAAACAATTGCTCCTTCAGTTGTACTAACCACATTTTCCGCAGTAAGATCACTTTCTAAAATAATTCTTGCTTCACCCTTACCATCAATAGCATCACCCAAAGCATGCTTTCCATCCCATGCCGCTACATAATAAGCATATTTAGTACTATTGTTAGCTGCTCCTTCATTAACTACAACAATAAAAGAATGTTCCATATCCCACTCATTACCATAAGAACTAGAAGAACCACCATTTTCTAGGAATGGTTTCAATTGATCAAAGTGAATAAATGTAGCCTGATTTAAATCAGAAGGAATCTCAATTTTTTCAGTAATCACTGCCATTCTTGCCGCTTCAACATACATTTTTACAATATCGATATAACTATTTTTCTTTGACGTATTAATATTCTCTAAAATAACAGGTACTACAATAATAATCAGAATTACTATAATTAATCCAACCAAGATTAACTCTAATAATCCAGAACCATTACGAAACAATTTTTTCATCCTACAATTACCTCTATCTAAAATGAGTATAACAAAAACAAAAAATACAATCAATAAAAACAAAAAAAAGCAATGCGTTTATACACATTGCTTTTCAATACTAGTTATTGAATTAAGCATCAATTTTGCTAACTGTACCAGCACCAACAGTACGTCCACCTTCACGGATAGAGAACTTAGTACCTTGTTCAATAGCAATTGGGTGAATTAATTCAACTGTCATATTAACATTATCTCCAGGCATAACCATTTCTGTACCAGCAGGTAATTCTACTACACCAGTAACGTCTGTCGTTCTGAAATAGAATTGAGGACGATAGTTTGTGAAGAATGGAGTATGACGTCCACCTTCTTCTTTAGTAAGTACATAAACTGCTGCTTCGAATTTAGTATGTGGAGTAACTGAACCTGGTTTAGCAAGTACTTGACCACGTTCTACTTCTTCACGAGCAATACCACGTAATAATACACCAGCATTGTCTCCTGCTTCAGCATAGTCTAATTGTTTACGGAACATTTCAATTCCAGTAACAACTGTCTTCTTAGTAGGTTTAATACCAACGATTTCAACTTCATCGTTAAGTTTTAATTGACCACGTTCTACACGTCCAGTAACAACAGTTCCACGTCCAGTAATAGTGAATACATCTTCAATACTCATTAAGAATGGTTTGTTTGTATCACGTTCTGGAGTAGGAATCCATTCATCTACTGCATCCATTAACTTATCGATTGCTTCTTCATACTTAGGATCTCCTTCAAGAGCCTTTAAAGCAGAACCACGAATGATAGGAGTATTATCTCCATCGAATCCGTATTCATTTAATAAGTCACGAATTTCCATTTCTACTAATTCTAATAATTCTTCGTCATCAACCATATCACATTTGTTCATGAACACTACCATTCTAGGTACTCCAACTTGACGAGCAAGTAAGATATGTTCACGAGTTTGTGCCATAGGTCCATCTGTAGCTGCAATAACTAAGATAGCTCCATCCATTTGAGCTGCACCAGTAATCATGTTCTTTACATAATCAGCATGTCCTGGACAGTCTACGTGAGCATAGTGACGTTTTTCAGTTTGATACTCAACGTGTGCAGTATTAATAGTAATACCACGTTCCCTTTCTTCAGGGGCTTTATCGATATTTGCATAATCAGTAAATTCAGCCCAAGCTGGATTCTTATCATGTTGACGTTTAGTAATAGCTGCTGTTAAAGTAGTCTTCCCATGGTCAACGTGTCCAATTGTACCAATGTTAACATGTGGTTTTGAACGATCAAATTTTGCTTTTGCCATATTTTTTCCTCCTTTTATTAATTACTATTATATTTTATCTAACAATTGAAGTTTTTTCAACTGTTTTGATACTATTTTATCATTTATGACAAAATATCTATAATAACGGTTTTTTCCGTTATTAACTATTAATTACCGCTTTTCTTAATGATTTCTTCAGCGATATTTTTTGGTACTTCTTCGTAATGATCAAATACCATAACGAAGTTTCCACGACCTTGTGTACTAGAACGTAAACTTGTCGCATAACCAAACATTTCAGAAAGTGGTACCATCGCATCTAAACGAATCGCATTTCCTACTGATTCTTGACCTAATGGTCTACCACGACGAGAAGTTAAATCACCCATTACGTTACCAAAATACTCATCTGGAGTAGTAACTTCTACTTTCATGATTGGTTCTAATAAAACTGGCTTACATTTGTTTTTAGCCTCTTTAAGTGCCATACTAGCTGCAATCTTAAATGCCATCTCGTTAGAGTCGACATCATGGTAAGAACCATCAAATAATGTACACTTAACATCGATCATTGGATATCCAGCTAAAATACCTGTTTGTAACGCTTCTTGTAAACCTTTATCTACTACTGGAATATATTCACGAGGAACTACACCACCAACGATCGCATCAACGAATTCATAACCCTTATCAGGATTTGGTTCAAATTTTACCCATACGTGACCATATTGTCCACGTCCACCAGATTGTTTAATGTATTTACCTTCACAATCAGCAGCTTGACGAATTGTTTCACGATAAGCAACTTGTGGTTGACCAATATTCGCTTCAACTTGGAATTCTCTCTTCATACGATCAACTAATACATCTAAGTGTAACTCACCCATACCAGCAATAACTGTTTGCCCTGTTTCATGATCGGTATGAACTTTGAAAGTTGGATCTTCTTCAGCTAATTTCTGTAAAGCAATTCCCATCTTATCTTGATCAGCTTTTGATTTAGGTTCTACAGCTAATTGAATAACTGGTTCAGGGAATTCCATAGATTCCAAAATAACTGGTTTCTTTTCATCACATAGAGTATCTCCAGTCGTTGTATTCTTTAATCCAACAATAGCAGCGATATCTCCAGTAAATACTTCTGAAATCTCTGTTCTGTTATTTGCATGCATTAATAATAAACGTCCAACTCTTTCTTTAACATCTTTAGTAGAGTTAAGTACATAACTACCACTAGATAAATGTCCAGAATATACACGGAAGAATGTTAATCTTCCAACGAATGGATCAGTCATTACTTTGAATGCTAAAGCTGAGAATGGTTCTGAATCAGATGGATGTCTTACTGCTGGATTTCCATCTAAGTCTGTTCCTTCGATTGAAGCAATATCTGTAGGAGCAGGTAAATAGTCAACAACAGCATCAAGTAAGAATTTAATTCCCATGTTACCTAAAGCAGTACCGCACATAACTGGGAAAAATTCTACAGCAAGCGTTCCCTTACGGATAGCTTTCTTAATTAAGTCTGTTGAAATCTCTCCACCATCTAAATAAGTTTCCATTAATTCATCATCAAATTCAGCAACTGCCTCAATTAAATCGTTACGCTTTTCTTCAGCGATATCTTTTAAGTCAGCTGGAATTTCAATTTCTTTTGCCTCTTCTTCTTGCTTACCATCAAATTCGTAAGCTTTCATCGTAACTAAATCGATAACTCCATGGAACTCATCTTCTGCCCCAATTGGCCATTCGATTGGTTTAGCATTTACGCCTAATCTAGATTTGATTGTAGATAACGTATACTCAAAGTTAGCTCCCATCTTATCCATCTTATTCGCAAAAATAATACGAGGAACTGAGAACTCAGTAGCTTGACGCCAAACAGTTTCAGTTTGAGGTTCTACACCAGCTTGAGCATCTAGTAATGCAACTGCTCCATCCAAAACTCTCAAACTACGACTAACTTCTACTGTAAAATCTACGTGTCCTGGAGTATCGATGATATTCATACGATAACCCTTCCAATAAGCAGTTGTTGCTGCTGAAGTAATCGTTATACCACGTTCTTGCTCTTGAGCCATCCAGTCCATTTGAGATTCTCCATCATGAGTTTCTCCAATTTTATGAATTTTCTTTGTATGGAATAAAACACGTTCAGTCGTCGTTGTCTTACCAGCATCGATGTGTGCCATAATTCCAAAATTTCTTGTATGTTCTAATGACGTATCACGAGCCATATATTCTCCTTTCCTACCAACGGTAATGAGCAAATGCCTTGTTAGCCTCTGCCATTCTATGGGTATCTTCACGTTTTTTAACTGCTGCACCTGTTCCGTTTGATGCATCGATAATTTCATTTGCTAAATTTTCAGCCATACCTTTTCCGCCTCTTAATCTAGCATAATTTACTAACCAACGAAGACCTAATGCTTGACTTCTTTCAGCACTAACTTCGATAGGTACTTGATAATTAGAACCACCAACACGACGTGATTTAACTTCAAGTAGTGGTTTAATATTTTCTAATGCCTTATTGAATACGTCAAGTGGATTTTCTCCAGTTTTTTCCTTAACGATATCAAAAGCATCATATAAAATAGATTGAGCTTTACCTCTTTTACCACCAATCATCATTCTATTGATTAACTTAGTAACCACTTTTGAATTGTATATTGGATCTGGTAAAACATCTCTCTTTACTGCTTGTCTTTTACGCATGATTTTATCCTCCTTCCCTAATTACAATTTTACTTTTTATCTTTTGGTTTCTTTGCTCCGTATTTAGAACGACCTTGTTTTCTATCTTTTACACCAGCTGTATCTAAAGTACCACGAATAATATGATAACGAACACCAATCAAGTCCTTAACACGTCCACCACGAACTAAAACTACACTGTGCTCTTGTAAGTTATGTCCTTCTCCAGGAATATAAGTATCTACTTCTTTTCCGTTAGATAAACGAACACGAGCATATTTTCTTAATGCAGAGTTAGGTTTCTTTGGTGTCTTTGTTCCTACACGAGTACAAACTCCACGCTTCTGAGGTGAAGCTAAAGTAGTAGTTTTTCTTTGAATAGTATTTAATCCAAATCCTAATACTGGAGATTTACTTTTTCTCGTCTTATCAGTTCTGTTTTTCTTAACTAATTGATTCACTGTAGGCATTGTATTTTCCTCTCCTTTCTTTACACATATCCAGGTGTATCATTTTCTATCTAAATATAAGTTTTGCCTAGACAGCAAAACCTAAATTTATTAGCGTATATAATATAACATTCTTAATTAAGAAAGTCAATAAAATTTTAAATATATTTCTCTTACTTATCATTAAAGTATTTATTTACTAACTCACCTCAGTATAAGTATAAGATTCAGTAGCACCATCCACTTTTACAACAAAATCATTTGATCTTTTCGATACATTTTGACACTGAACTTCTACTCGATAAGTACCATTTCGATCAGGAGTATAACTAGAAGTATTAACACCTATATTAAAAATCAAACAAAAATAATTCAAAAAAGTAGATAATCGATCGATAAAAAAGAAAAGAGTATTGAACTTCATCAACACTCTAAAATAATTTTATCATACAACTTTCTAATACAAATATCATCTAATATTCTACTCTAAAATGTAACATTTGTCCCATCCTCATCTACTACACAAATATATCCCAAGCTTTCTAACTGTTGTAAATAAGCTGATGAATATTTAGTAGACTGAAACTCTTCATTAGTAATAATCATTGGAGATTGATAATAAATCGTCAAGTTTTCTTCGTCGTCGTTTTCTTGAAACTTATCTGATTGACTCTTATATTGAGTAAATACATCATAATCATCTTTTGATGCAAAAATATATTCATTAGTAAGTATACCATTTTCAATATTTTCTTCAAAAACCCTAAAATCATAAAGCTGTATCAATCGATATGAAACATCAACAGCGGAATTATTTATTTTACCTTGATAAGAATATGGTTCTCTTTCACAATGATAATACACATTTTCCGAATATTCTAAAATTTCTTTATCTTCTAATTGACTATTTTCCTCATCATTTTTTGGCTTCTCACTTAAATTAACATCCGAAAAGTGTAAAGAAAATAAGACAATTCCAATTGAAATAATAATAATTCCAAGTATTAAACAAATTAAAGACGCTTTTTTCATTTCCATCTCCTATATAAATACAAACAACTCATATTTTTCTTTTATTTAAATTCATCTATTATTTTAATAATAACAAGTTGAACCATTTGGTGAACCTCCATTTGGACAAGTATAATATGAGCAATCACGTGTAACAGTATCGCATACTTCCTGTTCTACACGAGAACAACTACAACACCAAGTGTTTGGTGTACAAGTTCCTGCCCCATCGCAGTTATCTCCAGTATCACCACACCATTCTTGACCACATGGACAAACCATTTCTTGACGACAATTGACTCGGTCAGTACAAGTTCTAGGTACATACGTTGCCGGATAACTATGACGAGCTTGGAAGGTAATGGAATTAGTACGACCATTAACTGAAACGGCAGTACATGTAACATTGTAGGTACCCGTTTTTAAACTTGATCCCGGATTACAAACTATATTTCCACCAGCTGGACCAAAGTTTGGATTAATATTATCTGCAAAGTTATAATCTTGAGTTCCTAGTGAAATCGGATTACTTTTTGCACTAGGTGTTGGTGTTGTTAAGTCAACTTTTACTACTATTGAACAGGTATTGGAATTTCCAGCATTATCAGTAACTGTACCAGTAACAGTATCACCATTAGCCCCAGTAGTTTGATTTATCGTAGGTCTATTAACTGAAGTTGATCTCACACCACTAGAATTATCGGAACTTGCCGTAATTCCAATGTTAGTAGTTGCTATATACCAGTCAGCATATCTAGCAGGATTATTGGTTACCCCAACACTACAAGTAGGTCTTACTGTATCTCTTCTAACAACATAGGCATTTGACCAAGCACCACGATTTCCCGCTTCATCTACTGCTCTTACATAGAAGGTCCATTCACCATCCCAATTAATTACCCACGGATTAGAAATCTTAGTCGCACTAGTTGCTCCTGTACTATGAGCATATTCATAATAAGCAACTCCTACATTATCCGTAGCGCTATATGTTTGAGTAACATTTTTATTAGTCCAAGAACCAGAAGAGTATCCATTTAAATTCACTGATGTCTTCGTTGGAGATTCAGTATCCATATGGATATGATGGCTGTCAGAGAAAGCACCTTTATTTCCTGCTAAATCAACGGCTCTAAACGTCACTTTACAACTACTAAAGTTATTTGGTGGCGTCCATTCTTCACCGGTTGTTCCATAATAACTACCATCAATATAAATTTCATAATAAGCTACATCGACATTATCTGTAGCACTTAATTTCAATTTATAATTATTTTTCCAACTATGAGTATTACTTCCTCCTAAATAACTAACTGTTGTCTTACTTGGAACTACGTTATCTAAATAAACTTTAAATGTTGTTTCTTCACTGACATTATTACTGTTATCTACAGCTTTTAAATTAACAGTTCCCCATAACGTTTCATTTTCATTATATCTCGTCGTCACATCACTCGTTGCAATAACGCGATCAGTAGAATCGGTTTCACCACGATACAAAAGTTCCTTTACACCAGAACCTTCTAGTTCTGGATATCTACTCCGACATGTTGTACCTAACACGCAAGCATAATCGCGACTGGTAATTTCCATAATAAGCATTTTCGATGTAGCATTGATATTTCCATTATTATTCACAGCAACATATTCCGTTCCATCTGCATAACTAAGTTCTACTGTTGGCCGCTCCGGTGCAACTTTATCAACTACTCTAACAGATACTGGATTAGTAGTTTTATAACGATATACCCATCTAACATTAGTAGTACCTAATACTGTAGTATCAATAGTTCTTGGTGTTGCTTCAAGCTGATCAGTAATTAAGGTTTTAACTCCATCCTCAATCGCATACACTCTAGCTTTAGGTAAGGTTAAATCATCACCCTGAAGTATCTCTGTTGGAAAAGAGTCTACTTCAATCACATAATTTCTCGCTGTTCCAGAATCGGTAATCATACCACAAGACTCATCACTAGAAGAATAATTATCTCCACATTTTAAACATACATGATAATCGTACTCATCTTTATCTGCTTTTTCAACAACTACTGTTGCTTCACACTGATTACCATCTTCATCGTCAATGTCACTAATATATTTATTCATAATTAATTCCGTACCACTGACTGTTGTCATACTTCCTATTTCCCTAGGATATAAACTCCGATAATCGATCAGATAATCTCTTGCCGAATTTAACACACTATCCTCTAAAGAATGATAATATGTCTGTTTTCCCCTATTCATATACCCTATAACAGAAGGAATAGCAATTCCTAATAAAATACCCAAAATCGTTATTGTCGCAAGTAATTCAACTAAAGTAAACCCGCCATTATTTTTCCTTATTCTTTTCATACAATACCCCAATTTTTCATGTTACATATGATAACTACTCTGCTCTACTTCATTATACAATATTCCAATTACGTATACAAGTAAGAATAAAATGAAAAATAAAATTTGCTGTCTAGTCGTCACCTTTTAAACTTTCTACTTCACAAATAGAGTAATGTTTATTTTAGACAGGCTTACCCATGATAAATCGCTACCATACTTTTTTGAATCATGAAGATTTATCTATCTTTTGAATAAAGAATAAACAGATAACTTTTAACCATCTTAGTAATAGCAATCCCTCTTATTGTTAATGACTAATCAAACTTTTGTATGTAAATTAAGCAGAACAAAAATTTTTCTATCTTCCAAGTTTTACCCATACTAAACAAATTTTTAATATACAAAAAAATAATTAGTACGATTTAGTACTAATTATCTCAATGTCTTTATAAGTCACCCAAAGCTTTATCTATTTTTCGATTTTTAAGATAAGAGATAAAACCACCTAGTAAAAGAAGAACTAATATACCGCCACCAATATATAGATACTTCTTATCTAATTCTTTATCTTCTTCTGGTAGAACCTCCGCACTTTCTTTTACCTCTTCATCCGTTTTAATTCGAATAAGATAAGTTTTTACATTTCCATTTTCAGCTTTAACGGGGATACCAACAACATAGTTATTTCCTTTTAAATCATCTGATCCTAATATGTCATAAGTGGCCTTATCACTTTCTAAAGTCACATTTATCTTTAACTGGTTGGTATCTTTAGGAACAATAAGTTCATATTCAGTAATATCACGATTAAAATCGATAGTATATCCTTCAATCTCTAAAGAGCGTAAATAGTTATTATTAGATTTAGTCTGAGAAGTGTTATTTTCAGAAAAGGTCGATGGCGTATCCTGATTATTTTGACCGGTTGAAGAATTGCCATTATTTTTTTCCTCAGTAGAAGAGAAAATTGCCCCAATAGAAAAAGTCTGAGTTGCTTCTAAGGATGAAGCTATAGGATCAGATAATTCATAATAAATAACTCCTTTTTTGTCATCATATGTTAACACATAATTTTCGATTGCATCAACATTACTCACACGAACTGTGGCATTTTGACTAGCTACATTTTTAACATAAAATCGCAAAGTAGCTGAATAAGAAGAATCAACAGCTTCGGCATTAGTATAACCATTTCTAAAAAAAGAATCATCAAACGTCATCGCTGTTTCAATAGAAGTAACACCATCTTTTACTTCTTCTTCAATTTCCCATTCTTTATCGCTATTCACCGTAACACCTGCAAATGTTAATAAATTGGTATCATAATGTAATTGATAATTCATACCTACAAATCCACTTTCTGCATCAGAAAAAGAAACATTAAGGGTTACTTCAAATTCATCAGCTGGTTTTACTTCACCCGGATTACTTAAAGAAACATGATCAACACTTAAAGCATATCCATAACTTGGAACCAATAATAAGAAAGACAAAATAATAACTATCCAATTTCTTTTCATATAAATGCGTTCTCCTACAAACAATTTAAACCTTTAAATGAGCAACTATTCAATCACATATAATAATTTCGGTAAAGACTTACTCCCCAATTTCCTTATCAAAATCTGCTTGATAACCATCTGTTGTATATAAAGAACCACAACGAAGATAAACTTGATAATTTAACTTAGAATCTACTCGAGAAACTATAACATAACCACTACATATATTTCCGTCAATTTCTAACTTATTTAAATAATTAGCTTGAATAAAATCAGAAACAGTATAAACAAGTTGTTGTCCATCCCAATTATTTTCATAATCTTCCACTACCATAGCAGCTACTTCCTTTATCTGATCACTATATTCCGAAAGTTGTTCTTGATAATTATCTTCAGAACTAGCAGGAGGGCTACTAGGTGTTGGACTGGGGGTAGTAACAGGGACATCTAAAGGAAGAGAATCTTTACTACCAATTCCCATTTTAACTGCCCCAATAGCAATTAAAATAATGGCTAAAATAAACACACCAATAAAAGCGATAAAAGTACTAAATCCCCAACCACGGTTATCTAATTTTCTTAACATACCACATCACCACTAATACTATTATAATAGAAAAAAGAAAAAAGAAAAACACATTTTCTTTTATTAATCAACATAATCAGTAAAAAAACAAACATGATATAAATCTTTCATTTTTACTTTTTTAATAGAAAAAGTCTAATTTTTGTTAAATGGTTACTAATTTTAAAAGCAAAAAAAGAAGAAGAATTACATAAACTCTTCTTCTAATGTTTCAAGTGGTTCTTCATCAATAAACTGACTTTCTAAATCGAAATCCACATTTCTATATTTCTTAGCTCCAGTTCCAGCTGGAATCAATTTACCGATAATAACATTTTCTTTCATACCGGTCAAATGATCAACTTTACCACGAATAGCAGCATCTGTTAAAATTCTTGTTGTTTCTTGGAATGAAGCAGCAGATAAGAAGGAATCTGTCTCCAAAGAGGCTTTTGTAATACCAAGAAGGACTGGTCTACCTGAAGCAGGTTTCTTTCCGTTAATAATCGCATCTTTGTTCAAATCAGTGAACTCATGCATACTAACTAAAGAACCTGGTAATAGATTAGTACCTCCACCTTCAACGATTCTCATCTTATTAATCATACGACTAGCAATAACCTCAATGTGCTTATCAGAAATATCTACACCTTGACTACGATAAGTATTTTGTACTTCTTTCAAGATATATTCTTGAGTAGTAAGTGGGTCAGTAACCGCAAGTAATTCTTTTGGACTAATTGCACCTTCAGTAAGTTTTTCTCCCGCTACAACTTTAGCACCTTTTTCTACACGAAGTTTTGCCCCGTAATTAGTAACGTGTTCTTTCGTTTCCACATCATTCTTAATAAAGATTCTAAATTTACCATGATCTTCTTCGATCTTCGTAATAGTACCATCAATCTCAGCGATTGTTGCTTTACCTTTTGGATTACGTGCTTCAAATAATTCTTGTACACGAGGAAGACCTTGAGTAATATCTTCTCCACCAGCAACACCACCAGTATGGAAAGTTCTCATGGTTAATTGGGTACCAGGCTCACCGATAGATTGAGCAGCCATAACACCAATTGCCTCTCCTACTTCAACGATGTTTCCAGTAGCTAAGTTACGTCCATAACATTTTTGACAAACACCATTTGGACAACCACAAGTAAGAAGTGTACGAATTTCTACTTCTTCTACACCAGCAGCGATAATCTTATCAGCGATTTGTTCAGTAATGAAAGTTAACTTATCACAAATCATCTCTTTAGTCTCTGGATGTAGAACCTTCTTATTTGTATAACGACCTACAATACGGTCATATAAGCTTTCAATAACAGCCCCTGTCTTATCGTTAATAAAGGCACGTACAACAACACCTTGGTCAGTACCACAATCTTCTTCTTTAACGATAACATCATGGCTAACATCAACTAAACGACGAGTCAAGTATCCAGAGTCAGCTGTCTTAAGTGCTGTATCGGCACTACCTTTACGAGCACCATGAGTACTTAAGAAGAATTCTGATACAGAAAGTCCTTCTTTGAAGGATGAAAGTACTGGAATTTCTACACTTTCACCATTAGGTTTAGCCATAAGTCCACGCATACCAGCTACCTGAGTAAAGTTAGAAATATTACCACGTGCTTTAGAGTGCATCATCATGAAGATTGGGTTATCCATATCAGCATTAGATTTTTCTTGTAGTTCTTCTTGAACTAAATCCTTAGCATGATTCCAAGTTTCTACTACTTTTTCATAACGTTCTTGATCAGTAATCAAACCACGTTTGTATTGTTTGTTAATCTTATCAACGATCTTATTCGCTTCCGCAACAATTTCTGGTTTCTTTTCACTGCTTACAACATCACTCATAGAAACAGTAATACCAGCTATTGTTGAATAATGGAATCCTAAATCTTTAAGTTTATCCAACATAATTGATGTTTCTGTCGTCTTATAACGTTTAAAGATTTGAGCGATTACTTTTTCCAAAACACCCTTCGCAAAAGGTTTAACTAATGGCATTGATGCGATCACTTCTGGAATATTGCTTCCCTTTTCGATAAAGTATTTATTTGGGGTAATCTGTTGAATATTTTCATCTGTTGGTTCGTTAATATAAGGGAAAGAATCTGGTAATATTTCGTTAAATTTAATCTTACCTACTGTAGTAACTAAGAACTTACCATGTTGTTCTTCCGTAAATATTTTATATTTAAAGGAATCAACAGGAATAGCGATACGAGTATGAAGCGTAAGTTCACGTCTTTCGTAAGCCATTAGAGCTTCATTGGTATTTTTAAATAATCTACCTTCACCAGGAAGTCCTGCTTTTTCCATCGTAATATAGTAGTTACCAAGAACCATATCTTGAGATGGCGTAACAATCGGATCACCTGATTTTGGATGTAGGATATTATTAGCACCTAACATCAAAAGTCTAGCTTCAGCTTGAGCTTCTTCTGATAAAGGTACGTGTACAGCCATTTGGTCACCATCGAAATCGGCATTAAATGCAGTACAAACAAGTGGATGTAAACGAATAGCTTTACCACCAATTAAGATTGGTTCAAATGCTTGAATACCTAATCTATGTAGGGTAGGAGCACGGTTCAAAAGAACTGGATGTTCTTTGATTACTTCTTCAACAACATCCCAAACAACAGGATCTTGATTTTCGATCAATCTCTTTGCCGCTTTAATATTATGGGCAATATCTTTTTGAACTAAGCCATGAATAACATGAGGTTTAAATAATTCCAAAGCCATTTCTTTAGGAATACCACATTGATACATCTTAAGACTAGGTCCAACAACGATTACACTACGTCCAGAATAATCGACACGCTTACCTAATAAGTTTTGACGGAAACGTCCTTGTTTACCTTTTAACATACTAGAAATAGATTTTAAAGGTCTATTTCCTGCGCCAGTTACACTTCTACCACGACGACCATTATCAAATAAGGCATCTACTGCTTCTTGTAACATACGTTTTTCATTTTGAATAATGATACCAGGAGCACCTAAATCAATTAACTTCTTTAAACGATTATTACGGTTAATTACACGACGATACAAATCATTTAAATCACTAGTCGCAAAACGACCACCATCTAACTGAATCATTGGTCTTAACTCTGGTGGGATAACAGGAATACAATCCATAATCATCCATTCAGGTTTATTTCCTGATTTATAGAAAGCATCTAAGACATCGATTCGTTTAATCAAACGAGTTCTCTTTTGTCCTTGAGCATCTTCTAACTCTTTAGAAATCTGTTTAATTTCTTTTTCCAAGTCAACTTTCTTTAAAAGCTCTTTAATCGCTTCTGCTCCCATACCAACTTGGAAAGTATTTCCATATTTTTCATAATAAGCACGGTATTCTTTTTCAGAAAGCGTTTGCTTATTTTCAAGTGGTGTATTTCCTTTATCAATAACGACATAACTAACGAAATACAATACTTCTTCCAAATCTCTTGGGCTCATATCCAAGACAAGACCCATACGAGAAGGAACTCCTTTAAAGAACCAAATGTGAGAAACAGGAGACGCAAGCTCAATGTGACCCATTCTCTCACGTCTTACCTTACTACGAGTTACTTCAACTCCACAACGGTCACAGACAATATTCTTATAACGAACACGTTTGTATTTACCGCAAGCACATTCAAAATCTTTAGTAGGCCCGAAAATCTTCTCACAGAATAATCCATCACGTTCTGGACGAAGTGTACGATAATTGATCGTTTCTGGTTTCTTAACTTCTCCATAACTCCATTCACGAATCTTTTCAGGAGATGCGATACCAATTTTTAAAGCTTCAAACCTATCTACTGCTATCATAATTATTCATCCCCTTCCATCAAATCATCTTCAAAATCTGGATCAAATTCCAAATCTAAATCATCTTCGAATTCGTCATCTTCTTCATTATATTCATCATCTTCAGTCTCACTAGAGTCTCCTGAATCTGATAAATTATCTAATGAAACTACTGGACTATCTTGTTGAATCATATCTTCTTTAGCTTCATCTTCTTCTATTTCTTTCAAGCTTAATGTCTTACCTTCATCATCGATAATACTGATATCAAGACCTAATGCTTGGAATTCCTTCATCAATACTCTAAAGCTTTCTGGAACTCCTGCTTGATTGATCTCTTCTCCTTTGACAATCGATTCATAAACTTTAACACGACCAAGAACATCATCTGATTTATAAGTGATTACTTCTTGTAAAGTATAAGCTGCACCATAAGCTTCTAGTGCCCATACTTCCATTTCACCGAAACGTTGTCCACCAAATTGTGCCTTACCACCTAAAGGTTGTTGAGTAACTAATGAGTAAGGACCTGTTGAACGGGCATGTAATTTATCATCAACCATGTGGTGAAGTTTAATCATGTACATAACACCAACTGCGATACGATTATCGAATGGATCACCGGTTCTACCATCATATAGAATCGTCTTACCATCTTCGCTCATTCCTGCTTCCTTCATCATATCTAGAATATCTTGGTTCTTAGCACCATCGAATACTGGTGTCGCAACATGAATACCTAACTTCTTAGCAGCCATACCTAAGTGTAACTCTAAGATTTGTCCTAAGTTCATACGAGAAGGAACACCTTGTGGGTTAAGCATAATATCAACTGGTGTACCATCTGGTAAATATGGCATATCTTCTTCTGGTAAAATAAGGGAAATAACACCTTTGTTACCATGACGTCCAGCCATTTTATCACCAATTTGAATCTTACGTTTTTGAGCGATATAAACACGAATAACTTTACTTACACCAGCTGGTAATTCATCATTATCCTTACGAGAATAAATCTTTACATCATGAACGATACCTTCGCCACCATGAGGTACACGAAGAGAAGTATCTCTAACTTCACGAGTCTTTTCTCCGAAAATAGCATGTAATAATTTTTCCTCTGAAGTAAGTTCAGCCATTCCTTTAGGCGTAACTTTACCTACTAAGATATCTCCTTCTTTAACTTCAGTACCAACGATAACAATACCGTTCTCATCTAAGTTCTTACGTGCCTCATCACTAACATTAGGAATATCACGAGTAATTTCTTCTGGTCCTAACTTAGTCTCACGACATTGCATTTGATAATCTTCAATATGAATAGAGGTATAAACATCATCTTTAACTAATTTTTCATTTAGAATAACAGCATCTTCATAGTTATATCCATTAAAGGTCATGAAAGCAACAACGACGTTCTTACCTAAAGCAAGTTCACCTTGATCCATACTTGGACCATCAGCGATAACATGTCCACGTTTTACTTCATCACCAACTCTTACGATTGGACGATGATGATAACATGAATCTTGGTTACTTTCTTCGAAATTAGCTAAATAATAAGTATCTTTGCCAGTCTTGTTTTTAATTACAATTCTCTTAGCATCAACATATTCAACAATACCATCTGCTTTAGCTAAGATAGCAGCTCCTGAATCGCGAGCAGCGATATATTCAACACCAGTTCCAACAAATGGTGCTTCTGCTTTTAAAAGTGGCACAGACTGACGTTGCATGTTAGCACCCATCAAAGCACGAGTAGCATCATCGTGTTCCAAGAATGGAATACAACTTGTCGTAACCGCAACTACTTGTTGTGGAGACACATCAATATAATCAACTTGATCAGGTTTTACTAAGATATTATCCCCTCTAAAACGAGCAGCTACTTTCTCATCGGTCATCATATTATTATCATCAGTTGCTACAGTAGCTTGAGAAATAATTACATCATTTTCTTCATCCGCTGTTAAATAATCTACTTGATCAGTAATCTTACAATGATCTACTTTACGATATGGAGTCATAATGAAACCATACTCATCCACTTTTGCATAACTAGCAAGAGAAGTGATCAACCCGATATTCTGACCTTCTGGTGACTCAATTGGACAGATACGTCCATAGTGAGATGGATTAACATCACGTACTTCCATACCAGCACGATCTCTTGATAAACCACCTGGACCTAAGGCAGATAAACGACGTTTATTGGTAAGCTCAGAAATTGGGTTAATCTGATCCATGAATTGAGATAACTGACTACTACCAAAGAATTCCTTCATTGCAGCAGTAACTGGACGAATATTAATTAACGTCTTTGGTGTTACCTCTTCCATTTCTTGAGTCGTCATTCTCTCGCGAATAACTCTCTCCATACGTGAAACACCAATTCTAAATTGATTTTGTAAAAGTTCACCAACTTGACGAATACGACGATTACCAAGGTGGTCAATCTCATCAAAATTACCAAATCCATTTAATAGACATAAATAATAAGATACAGCAGCATAAACATCAGGAATAGTAAGACGCTTAATATCCACAGTTTGGTCATTACCAATAAGCGTAAGCTTCTCTGATTTTTTGTTTGGATTGTAAATTTTAATTTCTTGAATCTTATTATAAGTATCTAACTCTTCGTTAATCATGGCTTCACGAACACCATAACCATCTTTGAAAATAGGGCGCAATTGTTCCAAGACTTCTTTAGTTACTAATGTATCTTTAGGAACAACAACTTCTCCATTTACTTTGATATCTTCAGCTAAAGTTTGATTTAATACACGATCAAGTACATTTAATTTACGATTAAATTTATAACGACCTACACGTGCTAAATCATAACGGAATTCATCAAAGAAACGAGTAATAATCTGGTTCTTAGATGAATCCAAAGTAGCTGGTTCACCAGGTCTTAATTTCTCGTAAATCTCAATTAAAGCTTCATCGGTATTCTTAGTAGAATCTTTAACAATCGTATTTTCGATATATTCATTCTTACCGAACATCTTACGGATATCGTCATCACTTGACAAACCAAAAGCACGTAACAAAGTAGTAAGTGTTACTTTTCTAGTTCTATCAATTCTAACATAAAGAACATCTCTTGCATCCGTTTCAAATTCTAACCAAGTACCACGAGTAGGAATGATTTGAGAAGTAATTAACTCTCTACCATTCTTATCGATCTCACGATTAAAGTAAACACTTGGCGAACGAACCAACTGACTAACAATAACACGTTCTGCTCCATTGATGACAAAAGTACCGCTATCCGTCATGATAGGCATATCACCCAAGAAAATTTCTTGTTCTTTAACTTCTCCTGTCTCACGATTAAAAAGTCTGACATCCACTTTTAATGGTGCAGCATAAGTCGTCTCACGATCCTTACATTCTTTAATCGAATAACGAGGAGAATCAAAATGATAATCGCCAAATTCTAACGATAACGTACCAGCAAAATTCTCAACTGGAAATAAGTCCTCGAATACTTCTTTAATACCTGTATTCGTAAACCATTCATAGGACTTAGTCTGAATCTCCAACAAATCTTTTAGTTCATAAGTATTTTTAATTCTAGAAAAACTTCTTCTCTCTCGGTGGTCACCACATTTAATTACTTTATATGCCACTAAATTCACCCCTATACACATATAATCAAAGAACATATTGATAAAAAATAATACGTTGCCAATTTATATTAATAGCATAATTTTATCAACAAGTCAACAACTTGTACACTTTATTACAAAAAAACCCTTATTTTTCTCTAAGATACTAACATTATAACTTTTTTCAAGCTCAGAAATCGTCGATTTAGCGCCTTGGTCTTTGTGAATTACACAATACAAGCACCCATCAGGCAATAAATGTTCTTTTGCTCCTAGTAGAATTCGATAAACCACTTCTTTCCCTGCTCGAATCGGTGGATTAGTAATAATTACTTGATAACGATCAGATACATTTTGATAAGCATCACTCTCAAAAATATTTACATCAACTTGATTATCTTTCGCATTTGTTCGCGCTAGATGAAGTGCTCGTCTATTGACATCACACATATCCACCGTACACGAAGTATTCTTCGCTAAATAAATCCCAATTACTCCATATCCACAACCAACATCCAAAACTTTACCTTGAAAATCTTCTAAGGGAAGACTTTCCAAAAGTAACCTTGTTCCAAAATCTAACTTAGTTTTTGAAAATACACCATTATCTGTTGTCATTTTCAAAGAAGTATCTTTTATCTTAATTACTATTTCTTTCCGATTACTTTTCAAATCGACGTTGTCAAAATACTGTGCCAATTAATCACCCCCAACAAAGCAAAAGAACTAACTATTTTCTATCAATAATAGTTAGTTCTCCTTTCGTACTCATATAATACTGAATTTTTAAAAATAATGCAACATATTTTTTACTTTTTTTCAAGTAGTTGGACAAAATTTTACGTTTTTTGTTTTTTTCATGCCTTTAAAACCATAAATTCCAAATTACCTTAAACACTATCACACAAAAAAAACGAACTGAACTCGTCAATTCGTTTTTACACCGTTAAATATCTCTTACTTGAATTCAACAGTAGCGCCAGCTTCTTCAAGCTTAGCTTTAATTTCATTAGCTTCGTCTTTAGAAATGTTTTCTTTGATTGTACCATTATTATCAACGATATCTTTAGATTCTTTTAATCCTAATCCAGTAATTTCACGAACTACTTTGATAACGTTAACTTTAGCAGCACCAGCTTCAGTAAGTACTACAGTAACAGTAGAACTTTCTTCTTCTTGGCTAGCTCCACCAGCTACTGGAGCAGCAACAGCTACAGCACTTGGATCTACACCAAATTCCTCTTTCATTGCATCTACTAATTCTTTAATTTCTAAAAGACTCATTTCTTTTAAGCTTTCAATGAAGCTCTCTTTTGTTAATTTTGCCATTATTTTTTCCTCCTTATTTAATTTTTATTATTGATAGGACTATTCGCCCTCTTTTTGTTTACCATACAAATCCAAACAGATCGATAAATCTCTTGGAATAGCAATCATAGCTCCAGCCAACATTGTAAGTAGTCCTTCGCGTGATGGAATAGTTGCAAGTTGAGATAACTTTGCTTCGTCTGAAATTTCTCCATCGACAATACCAACCTTTAATACTAAAGCTGGGTGTGTCTTAGCAAATTCAGATAACACTTTAATTGGAGCAATCTGATCAGAACTAAATGCTAACGCACTAGGACCATTTAATGATTCGTCTAATTTAATGTCTAAATCATGAAAAGCACGATTCATTAAAGTATTTTTATATACTTTATAATCCGATCCAACTTCACGTAAACTTCTTCTTAGTTCTTTAGATTCACTATCGGTAAGACCACGATAATCGAATAATACGATTGTTGAAGCGTCAGATACTGTTTGTTTGATCTCATCGATAACTGCTTGCTTTTGTTCTAAGATTTTAGCACTTGCCATAAAACACCTCCTATTATTTTTAGAGGTACCATACAAAAAGTTCCCAGACTACCTGAGAACTTAAATAAACTTTATGAAGTCCTCGGTAGGATTTACTTATTTACCTACTGTCTATGGCACCAACAAATTACACTTATTATATATGATTCTTTTTTATTTGTCAAAAGAATTTACTAAAATTTTAATTCCTGGACCCATCGTTGTCGTAATAGCAACGTTCTTGATATAATCTCCTTTTACGCTAGCAGGTTTTACTTTCATGATTGTAGCCATAAAAGCATTTAAGTTGTCTAATAATTGTTCTTCTGTAAAAGATACTTTTCCGATAATACCATGAACATTTCCAAAGCTATCTGTTCTATATTCAACACGTCCAGCTTTTACTTCGCTTACTGCTTTAGCTACATCAGTAGTAACTGTACCAGTCTTAGGGTTTGGCATAAGACCTTTAGGTCCTAATACTCTACCTAATTTACCAAGAAGTGGCATCATATCAGGAGTTGCGATCATTACATCGAAATCGAACCAATTTTCTTTTTCGATTTTCTCTAACATATCAACGTCCCCAACATAATCAGCACCAGCTTCTTCAGCTTTCTTGGCATTATCTCCTTTAGCGATAACTAAAACTTTTTTAGTTTTACCTGTACCGTGTGGTAATACGATAGCTCCTCTTAATTGTTGATCAGCTTTCTTGGTATCAAGATTAAGTCTAACAGCTACTTCAACACTACCGTCGAATTTACTAATAGAAGTTTCTTTAGCTAATTTAATTGCTTCTTCTTTAGTATAAGCTTTTCCCTTCTCGATTTTTCCTAAAGCTTCAACATATTTCTTTCCTCTTTGTTTCACTTTAATTCCTCCTTATGTGGTTCGCAAATTTTTTTGCATTAACGAGCGGATATCTCTCCCACATAGGTATTTTACCTATATGTCTATTTTATTGATTAATGATTAATCTACAATTTCAATTCCCATATTGCGTGCTGTACCAGCAACAATTTTCATTGCTTCGTCTACAGTATAAGCATTCAAATCAGGCAATTTAGTTTCAGCAATTTCCTTTAACTGACTTGTCGTAATCTTTCCAACGACACCGTCTGCCTTTTTGCTTGCTCCTTTAGCAATATTCGCAGCTTTCTTAAGTAAGAAAGGTACTGGTGGAGTTTTTACTACGAAATCAAAACTTCTGTCATCATAAACAGTAATTTCAACTGGTAAAATATCTCCCATTTTATCTCTAGTTGCATCATTATATTTTGTACAAAATTCTTGTAAGTTGATTCCTGCAGGACCCAACACTGTACCAACTGGTGGAGCAGGTGTTGCTTTTCCAGCTACAACTTGTAATTTAATTTTTCTCACAACTTCTTTTGCCACGAAAAACACCTCCTATAAAATTAATTTCGTTTTCGCGAGTGGTTCTATTAGCATTCCATTCTTTTCCTATTTGATATCCGTGCTTCCCACTTAATTTCATCTATATAATTAAATATAGCGACTAAATAGTATCATCTTTTTTAAATAAATGCAACATTTTTCTTTTCTTTTTCCACAACTTTCTCATTTCCAACAATATTTTCCAAATTTTTATTAATTTTCTTGATTTTATCCACTAACTTAAAACTAGTTTCCTATATCACAAAACCCTACTTTTTCTTCCTTAAAGAAGCTTCTTTCAAAAAAGGGAAAAAAATTTCTGAAACAGTTTGAAAATCTTGAGTTTGATACTCATAAAGTTTTTCACCAAGCACATGATGTGGAATTTGATATTTTCTTTCAAGAGACTCATAGTCAAAATCCAACTTAAATGAATTTCCAATTTCCTCGTACAACATAACATCTAAAGGAAAATTTACTGTATTTTCGTATATTTTTCTTTCCCAGTCGCTATATTCCGATTCACTCAAATAAGTTTCTAAAATTTTTGCTTGCTCTTCAGGTGAATATAGAGATATCATCCCCTTTAAAGCATAAGCATCGATTTTTAAAGCAATATACTTTCTAGAAGAAAGTGGTTTTTCATATTTCATATTATCCAGCAACCTCGATTTCAGAAATAGCTACTTCAACCGAAGTCTCTTGACCAAATAAATCAACATTCAATATAACTTTTTGATTAGGTGCATCAACCTCTTCAATTGTACCGAACATACCAGCAAACGGACCACTAATAATTCTAACTTTGCTACCAGACACTAATTCTTTATTTACATCGATTCTACTAATTCCCATACTATTTAAGACTTTGTCAACTTCTTGTGGTTGTAATGGAGTTGGTTTAGCCCCTTTTCCACTAGATCCGATAAATCCGGTAACACCTGGAGTATTACGAACAACATACCACGCTTCATCACTCATGACCATTTCAACAAGAATATATCCTGGAAATAGTTTTTTTACTTTTTCTTTTTTTACCCCATCTTTTTCTTCAATAATTTTCTCTTCTGGAACAACAACTCGGAAAATATAATCTTTCATATCCATACTTTCCGCACGCATCTCTAACTTTTCTTTTACTTTGTTTTCGTGTCCAGAATAAGTATTCACAACATACCATTGTTTTTCCATCTCTTACACCCCCAATAAAACAGCCATAATCATATCGATAATAAAGAAGAATATAGCAAAGAAAATAATAAAGACAATCGTCGCAATTGAATATTTAACCATATCTCTACGACTAGGCCATTTTACTTTAGAAACCTCTTTCTTTACTTCAGCAAAGAAAGTAAATACTGGATTTTTCTTTTTAGTTTTTTTAACCTTCTTATCTTTACTTGGTTTCTTCTTATCTGTATTTTTAACTACTTTTTCATTTTTATTCTTCTTCTGTTCAGACTGTTCTTTTTCCTTTCCACTATTCTTTTTCTTTTTTTGGATCTTTTCCATTTCTTCGTTGATATCGACAACTTCTCTAGTTGACTTTACCACTTTTGCCATAAATAACCCACCTTCATTTTATCAAAATAAAAACACCTTTCGTGTTCAGCATAACCATATCACACAAAAGGCTTAAAGTCAAGAAAATATCGAAGAAAACGAGAATAAAAACCAAACGCCTAACAACAATAAAGAACCGACCAAACTAGTCATCAAGATGTAGTTCGCATATCCAGCATTTCTAATATTATTTTTTTCACTCATCATCCGTCCAGCTAAAGTACTCTTACTGTAACTTTTATGACTAGAATAAGCACTCGCTTGATTAGCTTCCATCTTGGCATTAATATAATCACTATAATACTGAGTAGGAAGAACAGGAAGCGAATAATCTAGTTGAAAAATAGATGCATAATAATCAACATCTTCTTCTGGAAAATATCCTTTAAAATCTTGAAAGTACATGCTGATTACTTCTGGATTTAATAATCCATTTGCTAAATTATAATCAGGAAGATACAAACAAAAAGCTAAATCTGCCATCCATAAAAGATTAGCCACTTTAATATTTTGCTGGTCCTCCTCATCAGGAAGAAAACGACGAATCGAAGAAAACACAGGCATTCTAGTATCTTCTGTAATATAAATGGTATTTGGATCAAAACTAGTAACAAAGCCACCACTTTCATGAATCTCTTTCAACATAGAATCCAATTTATATAAAAATTCTCTTTTATAATCCATCGACATGGTAGAAAGACCAAATTCAACAATCGTCCTCTTCTCCATATAGCCTCACCCTATTATCATTATATCATACAATAGAAAAAGTCAAGCTACTAAAAAACGCTTTAATTTTCTTCTAATTCGATACATATAATTACTAACATCTTTTAAAGACATTCCCAGTAAAACCGCGATATCTATATTACGAAAGCCCGCTGTCTTAAGTTCAAATATCTGTCCTTGAACAACAGTTAAAGAAAGGGAAAATTGAAACAATTGATGAGCCAAATTCTTTTTCTCTAGTTCTAAAGCTGGATCAAGAGAATCTGGATCAATAATCGTATCAATCAATAATACATCCTTATCCATTCCATTAATCGCATCATATAAAGATAACATATTTTGATGGAATAAACATTTTTGGGAAGTAGAAACCTTAATTAAATTTTTTAATTTACTACGTATCGTAATACAGGCGAAAGTATAAAATAACGTATTAGAAGATACTTGATAAGTACGAATTGCCTTGGTTAATGCTAAATTGGCTTCTTGATACAAATCTTCGTACTCAATTCCAAAATAACGATAAGTCGAATAAAAACGGCTGACAATTTGACGCAAAAGTGGCTGGTACTTATCATATAAAATTTGATAGGCATTCTCGTTTTCTTCTTGAACCATATAAACTAATTCATAGTCATTATATTGAGAATAATTTTGCATACCTATCCTTTCTTGTGTCTAATCACCTCATAAATCATAATTCCTGCTGCAACTGACGCATTTAGACTATTTACTTTACCATACATAGGGATTCTAGCAATAAAATCACAAGATTCACGGACTAACCGACTCATACCTGTTCCCTCATTACCAATAATAAGGGCGATTTTACCAGAATAATCAATCTCTCGATAATCCTGACTATTCGTCATATCTGTACCGACAATCCAAAAGCCTTTTTTCTTAAGGGCATCAATCGTCTGATGAAGATTGACAACCTGACAGACAGGAAGATGATAAATCGCTCCTGCACTTGTTTTCAAAACAGTGCCATTTACCGTAACCCCACGATCTTTAGGAAGAATAATTCCATCGACACCAGCCGCTTCTGCCGTTCGAATAATCGCACCTAAATTATGAGGGTCCTCCAAATGATCTAAAATAATCAAAAAGCTGTCCTCTTCATTAGAAAGTGAATCAAATGAACAATAACTAAAATCCTCTACATCTAAAATTATACCTTGATGAACACCACTCGCAAGTCGATCTAAATCTGATTTCCGCTTATAAATAACAGGAAAATTCAATTTTCGGACCAAGAAAAGAATTTTTTCGTCTTTAAACCCTTCCTGCAAATAAACTTTTCGTACTTTTTTACCATCTGTCAAATATTCTAAAGCTACATTTTTTCCATAGACTAACATAACTTACCTCCTAAGATCATATCTATTATCGCATCTATTCTATTCTTTCTACCAACAATATCCAAATATCCAATCACTGCTTCTAACGCTGTTGCATGTTTATACGTAAGAATATCACAGTTTTTAGGATGAGACTTACTCTTACAATTTCGCGCTCTTTTTAAAACATCCATTTCTTCATCGGTAAAAAAATCTAAATCTAGTAAACTTTTCAAATAAGCTGCTTGACACCGAGCACTAACATACTCTACTGCTGCCTCCTGTAACTGTTTAACATTCGTCAAACCAAGATTTATCAAATAACGGCGAACATAATTTTCATAAATCGTATCTCCTAAATACGCTAAAACTAAAGGATTAATTTCTACTGGTTTCACTTCTCATCACCGTTTTCATTATATCAAGAAGCTAACTAAGACGCAAATCCAATATTCATACCGTTTTACCAAAAAAAGAAAAAGACCATCATTTTCGATCGTCTCTTCCCGCTATAATAAGAACAAAACGTAAAATTTCTAGTAATGTTGTAGCTAGAGATGCGACATAGGTCATCGCTGCTGCTTGTAACATATCTTTACCGTTAGATAATTCCTTTTCCTCTAAAATCTCTAATTTTTGTAACTCGGCAAGTGCTCTTTTAGAAGCATCTAGCTCAACCGGTAGCGTAATCAATTGAAAAAATAAAATAATTAATAGTAATCCAACGCCGCCCCAAGCTAAATCCATAAAATTAAATAGAAATCCAATCAAAATAGCCAAATAACCAAATTTAGAAGCGAAACTAACCAAAGGGAAAATAGCTCCTCTAAGTCGAATAAAGAAATAACCTTCTTTATCTTGAATCGCATGCCCTACTTCATGAGCCGCTACACTACAAGAAGCAACCGAAGTTCCATGAAATACTTCACTAGATAATCTTACCACTTTTCTATTTGGATCATAATGATCAGTAAGCGTTCCTTTTACTTCTGTCACATAAATATGACTAAGTCCATGCTTATCTAAAATCATTCGGGCAACTTCCTGTCCAGATAACCCTTTCTTCGTATCTTTAGTCCGATAACGACGATATCGACTAGTAACAAAAGACTGAGCTACTAAAGTAATAACGACTCCGATTAAAACTAATCCATAGCCCATTAAATCATAAGTATAATACAGTGTGGATTCCTCCCTTCCTTAAATTCTTTCGTAAGTAGTACCCTCTCTTGTATCGATCAAGCGAATACCTTGACTCAATAATTCATCACGAATCGCATCTGCGCGCGCAAAATCACGAGCATTCTTCGCCTGTTTTCTCTCTTCAATCTTATCTAAAATAAACTGCTCATCTTGAAGTTCTTCCTCTTCTTCTACGGTCAAATCTAGAGATAACACTTTATCAAAATCTTCAATTAAATACAACTTCGTAAAATCTGTCAATTCATTATCTTTTAATACATCGTATACTAGTGTTAACATACTAGATGTATTTAAATCATTTGCGATAGCTTCTTTAAACTTATCTTGATAATAATCGATTTTTCCCTCACGAAGATTAGGTGTTCTATCTAATGACTTAATACGATTTTTCAACTTACGATAACTTGTCTCGGCTTGATCAAGAGCTTCATAAGAAAATACTAAACCTTTTCGATAGTGACTATTCAAACATAAATAACGATAACTAAGTGGAGAATATCCTTTATCCTCTAATAGTTGAAGACGTAAAAACTCACCCTTAGACTTACTCATTTTACCAGTCTTATCATTTAAAAATTCTCCATGTACCCAGTAATTACACCATTTATGACCAAAATAAGCTTCACTTTGCGCAATTTCATTTGTATGATGAGGAAAAATATTATCCACCGCACCACAGTGAATATCTAAATACTCTCCTAAGTATTTCGCACTGATACCACTACATTCAATGTGCCAACCAGGATAACCGATACCCCAAGGAGAATCCCATTTCATATCTTGATTGGAAAACTTACTATCGGTAAACCACAATCCAAAGTCAGCTGGATTTTTCTTAAAATCATCTTCTTCTACAGTATCTCTAACTCCAACCATTAAATCATCTGGATTCTTTCCTGAAAGTTGGTAATAGTCTTTTGCTTTACTAATATCAAAATAAACATTTCCATGGGATTGATAAGCATAACCATCTTCTAACATTTTAGAGATCATTTTAATATACATATCAATATGATGACTAGCATTCTCTACAATATCTGGTTTACGAATATTTAATTTCTCGAGATCCTTAAAAAAGGCATCTGTATAAAATTCCGCAATTTCATAAACAGTCTTTCCTTCTTTTTCCGCACTTTTTAACATCTTATCATCGCCAGAATCACTATCACTCGTCATATGACCAACATCAGTAATATTCATTACTCGACGAACATCATAGCCTAAATAACGTAACCCTTTTTCTAGAACATCTTCAAAGATATAAGTACGTAAATTCCCGATATGAGCATAGTTATATACCGTAGGACCACAAGTGTACATCCTAACAACACCCTCTTCATGAGGAATAAACTCTTCAACTTTTCTCGTTAACGTATTATAAATTTTCAAAATCAATCACCTTTTTCATTATATTACAAAATTACGGAATAATTATGGTAGATACTTTTTTCCGTGTTTAAACCATTATATCATGGTTTTTATGAGAAAGAAACCGTCAAAAAAGAAGATCCGCTTCTACAAACTGATCTCCTCAACTTTGATAGAATTCATTCCCAACAATACTTGATCGATAATATAATTATCCACTTTATCTTCAATAATCTTACTTACTCGTCTAGCCCCAAATTTTTCATAATCACAGGCCCCTATAATATCTTCTGCTAAAGAATCAGCAAATTGAATTTTAATATCACGAGCTTTAAACTTTTCTTTTAACTCACGCATTTGAGTCAAAACTACCTGTTTGATTGCCTCATGAGATAAACGATTAAACTCAATAATCTGATCGATTCGATTTAATAATTCTAAAGATAAAAAGTCTTGTAATTTTGACTCTATTGTATTGGTAGAAACAAATCCTAAATCATGAGTAGAAAAACCGATATTGGAAGTCATGATAATAATATTATGTTCTAGGTGAACAGTATTCCCTTTAGCATCAGTAATTCTTCCTTCATCTAAAATTTGTAAAAATAGATTTAATACACTAGGATGGGCTTTCTCGATTTCATCGACCAAAATAACAGCATGTGGCTTATTCTTTATTTCCTCTAACTTATTCTTACCATCATCATATCCTACATAGCCTGGAGCAGAACCAATAATTTTAGTAATACTACCTGCTTCTTTATATTCACTCATATCTAAGCGAATTAATCGATCTTCTCCAAATAAGAGACGACTATATTCTTTCGCTAACATTGTTTTTCCTACTCCTGTTGGGCCCACAAATAAGAAAGACGTTGGATGATTTCCTTCTTTATAGCCTAACTGCATTTTCTTTGTAAAGTTAACTAACTGCATGACGGCTTGGTTTTGACCATAAATTTTTTGTTTAAGCTGTTTTTCTAATCGTTCTAAAAGTTTCAAACTAGCTGAATGAATCTCATAAATAGGAACCTTAGCTTTAGCGCTAACTACATCCGCGATATCAGAAAGTTTCACCCGTCTTACTCCTCGTGCTTTCATTCGTTTTAACTCAATCGTATTAATCGATGACGATAATTCTTTTTCCTCTGTTTTTAAAGCCCCCGCTTTTTCAAAATCTTCTTGAAGAATATATTTATTCTTTTTATCCACTAATTCTGTTAATTTTTCTTGATATTTATGTAAGGCTCTACTATCTTTATCCGCAACTAAAGAAACCTTAGCACAAACCTCATCCAAAACATCGATCGCTTTATCTGGCTGCCTCCTATCATGCATATATTTATCCGTTAATTGAATAATAAAGCGTAAACCATCATCGGAAATCTTAACATGATGAAACTTCTCATATAATGGTTTCAATTTCAATAAGATATCATAAACTTTATCGGTTTTTGGTTCTTCGACAACCACAACTTGAAATCTACGCTCAATTGCCTTATCTTTCTCGATAGATTGCTTATATTCATCGATCGTAGTCGCACCAATTAATTGAAGCTTCCCCCTAGCCAAAGCCGGTTTAAAAATATTCGCTGCATCGATTGCGCCCTCAGCTCCACCTGCTCCCATTAACGTATGAATCTCATCAATAAAAAGAATAATCGTATCATCATTTTCTATTTCTTTAAGCATCTTCGTTACTCTCTCTTCAAACTCACCACGATATTTAGTACCAGCTACTAAACTAGCGATAGAAACAGAAATTAATCGTTTATTTTTAAGCTTATCTGGTACCTGATTTAAAACAATTAATTGCGCTAGCGCTTCAACTATCGCCGTCTTACCCACACCAGCATCCCCAATTAATAATGGATTATTCTTCGTTCGACGCGATAAAATCTCCATCACACGTAATAATTCATCATCACGACCAATGACAGGATCAATTTCATGATTTAGTGCTTTTTTCGTTAAATCTAATCCATATTCTTCTACCATTAACTTCTTTTTATTTCCTTTTTTCTTAGCCGTTAACTTTAAAGAAAATACTTCTTGTAACTCTTCTACATCAACATTCAATTTTTCTAAAATCCGAACCGCAATTCCTTCGCCCTCTTCTAAAATAGAAAATAATAATTGATCACATCCAACTTCGCCATTTACGGATTCTTTACTAATTAAAATTGCTGTTTCTAAAACTCTTTTTAACAATGGAGTATACAAAAACCAAGAGTTATCCTCAGTTCCAACTCCTACAACCTCTACTAATTTATTTTTGAATTTTTGATAAGTTACCCCATACTCAGCCATTTTCTTTCCAATATCTTTTTGAATAGAAATCAAAGACAACAACAAATGCTCAGTACCAACATAAGGATGTTTCAATTCCTGCATTTCCTTCTTTGCATTTAACAGTACTTTTTGTGCTTCTTCACTAAATCTAGAAAACATAACATTTCCTCCTATATCATTCTATGCATAATATGAACGATTTAGAATTTTTTTAAACACTAGGACACAAAAAAAGTAGACGTCCTCTTAAATAAGATTCCATCTACTTAAAATTACACCATTCTTATTTTGTCAAAGTCGATTTATTTCTAAACCGCAAGTACAATTAAGAAAATAATGATAAGTACAATTAAGAACTGTACAAATAATTTCCAAATATGTTTTAACCATTGAGTATAAGGAACGTCCAAATAAGTTAATGTACCTAATAAGATAATACTAGTAGGCGCAATTAACATCATTAATCCATAGATAGATTGGAAGATAACGGCAAGTAATGGATAAAGTGAACTATCCGTAATAACCGATGTAACATAAGGTAATGTACTTTGTGCGACATAAGTAAGATCAGCATTGAAGAAACTTGAAAACATCGCAATAATTGACATCGTAACTACATTTAATCCTGTTGAGAAATCAAGTAATACTTTTGTAATGCTTAATTGGAATGGATGATAAGTTACAAGAATAAGTACTGTGAAAATCAACAACATTACAGTCGCAACTGGTGCACTACGTTTAGCTCCATCTACTACACCGTCAATGAAATCAGACCATTTAACACGATATACTAAAGCTAAAATACAAGTGAAAATCAAAATCATAGCTGGAACTTCAACATTTAAGCTCCATGAACCAAATGCATTGAAAGTACCTAATAATTTAGAGAAAATTGGGAATCCACCAACTTCATAACCAACAATTGCATCTGTTGCATCTGTAAACCAAGTAATCCCAAATAATCCTTCCCAATCAAACATACAGATTGCTAAGATAATCACAATGAGATCAAAAATGATTACAAATGGCCAAACACGTACTTTTTTAGGTTTACCATTAGCTACTTCCACTTGAATTACCTCATCACTAGATTTGGCAAAAGCAGCTCTTGTTTTACCTTTAGTAGAATTTGACTTACGTCCTTTAGTTTTTGTTTTTGTTTTTGTTGTTTTCGTACTCTTAGTAGTATCCTTTTTCTTAGTAGTTTCTTTCTTAGTATCTTCTACATGTTCTTTCTTCGTCTCACTCTTAGAAGAAACAGCTTTAACACTTTCTTCTTTCTTAACTTCTTTAACTTTATCATCATGAGCTAATTCTTCTTTTTTCTCTTCTACTACACGTTTTGTTTTTTTCGCATAAAGTAAAACATTAGCTACCAATAAAACAGTTAAAACAACTAAGATGATCACTTTCGTAATCATTTCATCGAAAGTATCTGTTCCTAAAAGATAATTTACATATCCAACCGTAGTTGTACCTAATGTTGTACCAGCTATACCTACAATAGTAGAACCAACTGTTACACTAGCCGCAACTAACTTGTTATATCCCATCATTAAAATAATTGAAATGACTAATGGGAATATAAAGACGATTGGAAATGAAATACCCGTTACAGAAACTAAAGCGGCAATCAAGACAATCATCAAAACTAAGAAAATATTTTCTCTACCTTTGAAACCAGCAGTAATCTTTTCTAATAGTTTTTTGTATGCCGGTATTCTATAAGCAACTCCGTAAAAGGCACCACATGCAATTACGAATACAAAAATATTCATAAAGTAATAAAGTGCTACCATTGGATACGAAAATACATCAAATAAACCAACTTGAACTCTTTCGCCCTCGATTAACTGTGTAGAAAATTGCGCACTAGGAAAAATCCAAGTACAAAGTGCTACTACGAATATTGTAATCAACACAACCTTGAAACTATTATGCTTTTTCATATTAACCCTCCCTATTTCATTATACATAATTTGGCACAAAATACAATCGTTTTACCTCAAAAAACCAGTCTTTTCAGCAAAAAAAAGAAGATACTCAAGTGAATAGAGTATCTATTTAATCTTTGTCTTCATCTAATGGCCTCATCAATGGGAACATGACAACATCACGAATATTATCAACACCAGTCAAGAGTTGAACAATACGGTCAACCCCCATTCCCCAACCAGAAATTGGTGGCATACCATATTCCATAGCACGAATATAATCGTAATCCATTGGCATAGCCTCACTATCCCCTGCTGCTTTTAAACTTGCCTGTTCTAATAATCTCTTTTCTTGTTCAATTGGATCAACCAACTCTGAATATCCATTGACAATTTCTGCTCCATTAATAACTAATTGGAAACGATCACTAATCTCTTTACGTTCATCATTACTTCTAGCAAGTGGCGATAAACTTGTTGGATGTTCAGTTAAATAAACTGGTTCGATCATAAATGGACGAGCAACTTTCTTATATAAAACATCAACTAAATTACCAAAACCTAAATTCTCTAATGGGGTTTCACTTTCTAGTTCAATTTTCTTTTCTAAAATTCTAGCTAATAATTTTTCTTTCGTATTATCTACTTCGATATCAATATCAGAATGTTTAAGAATTAATTCACGGAAAGTGACACGAGGCCAATCTCCGCTGAAGTCAATCTCTCTATCCCCAAATGGAATCGTCAAAGTACCAAATAATTTTTCAATAATTGTCTGTAACATATGTTGGATAAACTTCATGTTATCCTCGTAATTAAAATAAGCTTGATATCCTTCTACCATCGTAAAGTCCTGTAGATGAGTCGCATCCATTCCTTCATTACGGAAGCATCTAGCAATTTCATATACCTTAGGAATACCACCAACTACTGCTCTTTTTAAGTAAGTTTCTGGAGCAATTCTTAAATAAACATCCATATCTAAAGCGTTATGATGAGAAACAAAAGGCTTAGCTGCTGCTCCACTCGCTTTATTATTCAAAATAGGAGTTTCAATCTCATAGTATCCTAAATCATCTAAATAATGACGTAATTCACGGATAAAACGAATACGAAGTAAAAAACGTTCTCTAGTATCTTGATTCATAATTAAATCAACATAGCGCTGACGATAACATGCTTCTTGATCCGTTAAACCATGAAATTTTTCTGGTAGTGGTCGCAAAGCTTTTCCTAAAAATTGAAAAGATTGAACACGTAAAGTCTTTTCACCAGTATGCGTTGTAAAAATCTCTCCTTCAGCACCAATAAAATCACCAAGGTCAATATTACTCTTAAAGAACTCATATGCTTTTTCACCGACTAAATCGATCTTAATAGAAAGCTGTAAATCCCCTTCGATATCACGTAATTTAATAAAACTCATCTTACCCATTTTACGTAAGAAAACAATACGTCCGGCAACTCGAACTTGATTAACACCATCTTCCAAATTAGATGCTTCTTTTAATGAATGAGTAAGTACATAACGTTCTGGATAAGGATTACAGTATTCACGAATACTATCTAACTTACCACGTCGTACCAATTCTTGTTCTGAAAATTCTCTCATAAATAACCTCCTAATCAACCATTACTACTCTAGTTGCAGCCATTTTATCATGAAGTCCGCGTCCACTAGCTGAATAAATTACCATAAAAGCAGATACAATAATCAAAATTGTTTGAATTCCTTCAACAGCAAATTTCGCATAGAAATAGACATCCCTGCTCATAAACAATACCATACCAATAAGTAAGATATTACAAACTAAAGAATTCACTAACAAAGATCTAAGAACATACTGGTTCATCGATACTTTGTCATCACCCGTAGTCGAAACTACACGGACACCCATCAATTTTTTGCCAAGAGTCTGACCATTATTATAAAACTGGAAGACAACAAAGTAAAGAATAAATACAATTACCCCAACAACGGAAGTCATTACATTACTGTAATCTAAGTCATGAACTACATCTACTGATTGATTAATATACTCATCCGCTGAAGTTTTTCCTTCTAAATAATTCATCTGAATCTGTTCATACTCTTCTAAATACGCAGAGTAATTTTCATTAGCTGGAAAAAACATCAAAATGAAACTTAACAATAAAGTAACGATAGCAAAGTCGATGATATACGCCATCAATCTAGGGAAGAAATAAGCTTTACGATATTCTTTCTTTTCTTCGACTTTAACTCGTGAAGTCTTTGTCTTCTCTTCTTTTGGATGATCAGCATCCGCTTTTTTCTTGGTTACTCTTTTTTCCTTTAGTACTTCTCCCTCTACAGTTTCCTTCTTTTTTGGCATTTAATCCACACTTCTTTCTATATATTTTTTATAATCGTTTAATATGTTAATTATATCAGAAATATGATGGCAGAGAAATATTTTATTCTTAATTTCATTAGAATTTTTAAGTCCCTTTAAATACCAAGCAACATGATTTCTAATTTCCAAAACTGCCAATTTTTCATTCTTTAACTGATATAAATTCTCTAAATGATGTAAGCACATATCAATACGCATCAGTGGCGTTGGTGGTGGAAGAATTTTTCCTTCTTCTAAATAAGCGTTGATCTCTTTAATTAACCATGGATTACCCAATACACCACGGCCAATCATAATCGCATCACAGCCAGTTTCATCAAGCATCCTCTTCGCGCTATAAATATCAACAATATCGCCATTACCAATAACCGGTATAGATACAGCTTCTTTAACTTGTTTAATAATCTGCCAGTCAGCTTTTCCACTATACCCCTGACTTCTCGTTCTAGGATGGACACAAATCGCACTAGCTCCCGCTTCTTCACAAATTTTAGCCACTTCTACCGCATTAATATGTTCATGATCCCATCCACTTCTAATTTTTACCGTTACTGGAACTTGAACAGCTTCAACAACCGCAGTAACGATCTCTCTAATTTTCTCTGGATTTTTTAAAAGCGCACTACCAGCTTGGGCACGAACCGCTACTTTGGGAACTGGACACCCCATATTAATATCGATAATATCTGGATGCATATTCCGTTCAATAAACTGAGCAGCAGCTACAAAAGAATCCTTGTCACTACCAAAAATTTGTTGAACAATAGGACGTTCTTCTTCTTCCATATAAAGCATATCAACTGTCTTTTGATTTTTATAAAAAAGGGCTTTATCCGAAACCATTTCGGCATAGATCAAACCACAACCCATTTCTTTAATGATCTTTCGAAAACTAGAATTCCCAATTCCAGCCATCGGCGCTAAGACAGTTTGATGTTTAATTTCTACATTTCCAATTTTCCACATACTAATCCCTCAAATTCATAATAGATAATGATAACACAAAACCAAAAAAAAGAAAACGATTACCGTTTCTTAAAAATAATATAATGGCGCAAATTTTTCTCTTGTAAACTGTGAGTTGTCTTAGATTCAACTCCTGAAAAAAAGACTTCATAATCAGAATCATGTAACAATAATTGATATAAATAATCATCTTCTGTAACCAATAAATGAGTAAATTGATACTTTTCTAAAAACTCATGATAATCTAACGCATGATTTTGTAGATAAAACATTTCATCTAAAATATCTGCTTGTTGATTATTCTCTTTAATAAACACTTCCGCCCGACTATCTATGTATGACTTCACCCCTCTATATTCTGCATATGTACATTCACCATAACCACAATATAAGCGAACCTCATCGGCTTTTTCATTTTCCAATAAATAATCGATTCCTTCTTGCGTAGAACTATTCATGAAAACGCCATCAGAAAATAAAATCAAACTGAGTGGCACTACCCCTAAGAAAAAAATAGCTACAGTCAAAGGAATAAATTGACGTTTTGTAAAAGGAATATCTCGCACTCGATAAAAATACGAGCGAAAATAGTAAGCTAACGGATAAATAGCAGCAATCAAGAAAAAAGCCAAACCTCGCCATGAAGAAATAGTAAGATAAGTTGTTCCTAACAACAACAAGAAATGACGAATTTTAATTTTTGACTTTGTAAATATAAAGTAACTAATCCACACCACGAATAAACAAAAATAAGAAACCAATCCTGCAAAAGTATGAATATCAGGAACTCGCATTTCTGTAACGACATGATAAAGACTACTGCTACTAATAGAACGAGATAAATAAAATATAGCATCAACACCATAAGGATTAATAAAACCAACTAAAATCATAAAAAGAAAAGCCATCAGTAATGGTTTCTTTGGTTTTGCATCTGAAGAAAGTCGGCCTATAGAAAAAGAAAAAGCATCAAGAAAAAAAGGTAACCAAAAACAAAATAGCATTGGCCATAAAGAAGCATGTACCTGAATCATAAACCAAGATAAAAGAGGAAGAAAATATAAAATTTTAATATTTCCCCTTTTCATATAATGTTCTAGTACATATAATTCCGTAAGTAAAATAGCAAAAGAAAAAATTTGTGGTCTTGGAGATAAGAAAAAGAAAGCAAGAATAGAAGTAATTACACAAGTAAATAAAATGGATAAATTCCTTTTCTTATCTGTAACTAGCATCAATAAATGATAAGTGATAAAAACAAGATAAATATTCACGAAAAGAGTAAGCAAATAAAGTCCATTTTTACCACCAATATCATAAACAAAAAAGAATAAAACATCAATTAACCACTGTTGAACTACTAAAGTTAAATTTTCATGAAAAGTTAGAAAATCAACATGAGGAAATCCATTCACAAGAATCTCCTCTCCTGTGCGAACTAAAAACCAAATATCATTACCAAAACAAGTAGCAGTCAAAATACCTACTAAAACAGGAATCATTAAAAAGGCAAAAGCTTCCCATTTGGCAGGATGATAAGAACAAAAACGCTTCATAATAACACCACTTAAAGTATATCACTGTTAAATCAAAACACCAAGTCTTTTACTATCAAGAAAATTATTTAAGTTCTATTTTTAAGTTTGTTGCTTTAACTTCTGTACCGTTATAACTATAAGCATAAATTGTAACAGAATCGTACATAGAAACATCATAACTTAGATCACTCTCATTAGTTGTATTGGTAAAGAAAGCTACTCTTGTCGACGTTTCACCAGACTTTCCAGTAATAGTAAAATTAGAAGCAGTAGGCCAATTCGATTCACCTTTAATAATCAAATTCTCAATAGAAATCTTACTTACATTCTGTAATTCAATACCGCCTCCACCAGCATAAAATTGATCTGTTCCTCTCACACTAGCACCATAAAGAGTAGGAATAAAAATCGTATTAGTAAATTCTGAAGCAGTACCAGTTACTTTATTTCCATTTACCCAAGCGGTTTTCCCATTCCTAATATCTTCTGCGGATGCAGTTCCTTGAGTTTGACTAGCTAATGAATCAGAACTAATCACACCTTTCCCATCATGATATCCTTCTGGTATTGTATAACTTTCTCCGGCTTTTAATGTCTGATTAACTGTTCCTCGATTCACCATCGTTCCTGTAATCTGATTTCCAGCTACCCAAGCCTTCTTTCCTGATAGGATATCTTCAGGAGTCGCCATATCTTCGGTAACTTCATCACTCTCTATTCGGTTTGTAATCCGTATTTCGCCATCTCCAAGTAGAATATCTTCTACACTATTGTTTTGATATCCTCCTTTTACTCCGACAAATACCGTGACTTCACTATCGCCATTATTCTGTAAGATTAATGATACTTGCTTACTCTCTCCTACCGCTAAACTTCCACTTGCTAGATTACTACTATAACTAGCATATCCTACAATCACATTAGTTAAGTCATCACTACTTCAATAATACATTTGATATTTCGTTTCTTGACTATTTAATCCCATTACTGCGATAGGTACTCTTACCTCACCTTTAGCGGGAACTACTACTTTATACTCCTCATTTAAACCATAAGAAAGGGTCGCAACCGTCATCTCTAAGGAATTTTTTAATTCTAAATCTTCCTGATAATATCCGTATGTATTACTAATTAAAAACACAATAGCCAACAAAATAATCACAAGTAAACCAAAAATGGCTATATATTTCTTACTAAATTTCAGTTCTAACTTCTTCATATCTATCCCCTTAATATTTCATCTCTATTATTCACATTTCTATTTTTCTTATACATACTAAGTATACCCCCCCCCCAAGTATTTTGACAAGAGGGGAAAATACATACTCCGTTTTAGGTTGTATTGGTTCAAAATGAACGTTTTAAACAAAAAAAAGAAACTATTCTTTAGAATCAGTTTCCTCTTTTTCTTTTGTTTCTTCTTCATCTAGAGCTTTTTCCAACTCTTCCTTAGTCATTTTTGTGTAACCTTTAATTCCCTTTTCCTTAGCTAAGTTTTTAAGCTCTGTTAAAGATTTATCTTCATCTGTTTTTACTTCAGAATTTTCTTCTGGCATTTTACCAGTCTCGACTAAAGAATCAATTTGTTCTTTGGTTAATGTTTCATATTCTAATAAAGAATCAGCAAGTAATTTCACCAAATCACGATTTTCAAGTAAGATTCTCTTGGCCTCTTGGTAACACTCATCGATAATCTTACGAACCTCTTTATCAATTTCATGAGCAATTTCATTAGAGAAATTACGAGTCTTATTATAATCACGTCCAAGGAAGACTCCGCCTTCTTGTTGTTCAAGTTGAACTGGACCTAAATCGCTCATTCCATACTCAGTAACCATAGCACGAGCAATCTTAGTTGCCTTTTCAAAGTCATTATGTGCACCAGTAGTTACTTCATGGAATTGGATTTCTTCTGAAACACGACCACCTAACAAACCAGTTATTCGTTGTAATAATTCTGTTTTTGTAGACAAATAGGTCTCTTCACTAGGCATCATTAACGTATAACCACCGGCTTGCCCACGTGGAATAATCGTAATTTTTTGTACATCATCTGCATTTGGTAATTTAATACCTAAAACAGCATGACCAGCTTCATGATAAGCAACGACTTCTTTTTCATGGTCATTGTACTTACGACTAAGTTTAGCCGGACCACCAATTACACGATCAGTCGCTTCATCAATTTCACTCATCGTAATTGCTTCTTTATTTCTTCTAACCGCTAACAAAGCAGCTTCATTTAATAAATTTTCAAGCGCAGCTCCACTAAATCCCGGAGTACGTTTAGCTAAAAATTCTAAACGAACAGAAGAATCTAAAATCTTATCTTTAGCATGAACTTTCAAGATCTCTTCACGTTCTCTAACATCTGGTAAATCAACAGTAACTTGACGATCGAATCTACCTGGACGAAGTAAAGCAGGATCTAACACATCTGCACGGTTAGTTGCTGCAATAATGATAATTCCTTCATTGGCTCCAAACCCATCCATTTCTGTAAGTAATTGGTTAAGTGTTTGTTCACGTTCATCATGACCGCCACCTAAACCAGTACCACGTTGACGACCTACTGCATCAATCTCATCAATAAAAATCAAACATGGAGCAGAATGTTTAGCTTGCTTAAACATATCACGAACACGGCTAGCTCCAACACCAACAAACAATTCTACAAAGTCAGAACCACTAATATAGTAGAATGGCACATTAGCTTCTCCAGCCACTGCCTTAGCTAATAATGTTTTACCAGTACCTGGAGGACCAACTAATAAAACACCCTTAGGAATTCTAGCCCCTAACTTTTGAAATTTCTTTGGATTTTTTAAGAAGTCAATTAATTCTGAAACTTCTTCTTTCTCTTCCTTTAATCCAGCAACATCTTTAAATGTTACTTTATTGGTATCATTACTTAAACGAGCTCTACTCTTACCAAAATCCATTGATTTATTAGCGCCACCCATTTGTCTAGTAAAGATAAAGATCGCAACACCAACAAGTAAAACAAGTGGTAAAACGTTAACTAAAATCAACAACAATGTACTAGATTCAGGATCAGGATTTGTTACTAATTCGAAATCAGCTTTTTCTTCTGAGGCAAAAATTGTTTTAATAATTTCATCGCTTAAAGGCACCCGAATAAAGAAAGTCTCATTCTCTTTATAATCCTCAGCCTTACCACTAATCTCATATACAACAGCCCTCTGCTTTGGCGTAATCGAAAGTTCAGTTACTTTTTCTTCCTCCAACAAAGAAACAAATTCATCGTACGTCAAAACATTAACTTTTTGATTAAGTACATTGAATAAATAATAAACACTAAATACGATCAAAACTAAGAATAAATAAGGTAATAGCCCTCTTTTAACACTGTTTTTATTCATTGTTATTTCTCTCTCCTTCAATAATATTTAATTATTATATCATAACTTTCATTTTTTTGTTTATTAATTTTACTTTTCTTAATGCCAGGAACCCACACTATATTACCAGTTGCATCTACAACAACAGGCCATAATTCTCTTTCCTCCATAGGCACTTTACTATTAATAAAAATATCTTTTAATTTTTTAGTACCAGACAAGCCTTTTACTGCCATTTTATCTCCATATTTTCTCGTTCTAACATAAAGAGGTAAAACAATATCTTGACTATCTAAACGGCAAATATCATTACCATTTTCTAAAATATCATGGTGAATAATCTCTAAATGTTTACCATTAGGAAGAATAGCGTAATCAACTAATTCTATTTCGTAATGATCAATACCTTCCCCATCTTTAACCACCTTAACCTGATCATAAGATTTCACAATCTTCACATGATTAGGTAACAGAATATAGGTATTTTTTTTACGAGAAAAAACAAGTTGATAAAAAAGTTGAACATGTCTATCATTAACCGAGTTTAAATCATCTTGATAAATTTCTTCTAAAATACGATAAAGAGTTCGTGTTTGTAGAAGAGAATCCAAGGTAAGAAACTCTGGTATATCTAAATATCCACCGTGATAAACCGAGGCAAACACACTATCTACCTGACGATCAATAAAATCACTATATTCTCCTAACATCGTACTAAACTTTAAAAATTTCTCATGTACATTAGGATTTTCTTGCTTTAAAAAAGGTAACACATATTTACGATAACGATTTCTTGTATATTTGTCTTTATGATTAGAATTATCGATAACATAAGGAATACCCATTTTTTCATCATAATCTAAAAGTTCATGCTTAGAAACCGTAATAAGTGGACGAACAAGTAGATAACTCCCTTTATCTACCTCACGCTTAAACCCAGCATAGCCACGCAAAGTCGATCCACGTACAAGTCTCATCAAAATAGTTTCCACTAAATCATCGCCATGATGAGCAGTCATCAAATAGTTTGCTTGATACTTAGTTACTATCTCTTCAAAATAACGATAACGAATGTTTCTAGCTTCATTATGAAAATTATCATCACTATAATGTTCAATTGTCATTGATTCGAACAAAACCCCATGTTCATAACACCAGTTTTCCAAGAAAACTTTCTCTTCTTTACTTTCCTTACGCACGTTATGGTTAACATGGCAACAAATCAAAGAAAAAGACTTTTTCTTAGCCAAAGTAACCAAAATATAAAGTAGTGCCATAGAATCCGGTCCCCCTGATACTCCAACAACTACAGTACTAGAAGGATCTAATAGAGTTTTCAAATAATCATATACTTTTTCCACACTATTCACCCATTTCACTACAAATAGTATTGTACCATATTTACGAATAAAAACAAAAGAAAAAGAAGATTATTCTTCATCTTCTTCTGGCAATCTTAGAATAATCTCCCCATCCTTAGAATACATATACTTTTCCCGTGCATAACGAGCAATGTAATCTGGGTCTTCTAACTTTTCGACATCCACTTTTAATTCTGCCTCTTTTTCTCGCAAAGTGAGCATCTTTTCTTCTAAGGCCTCTTTTTCTTGGTACTTTTCGAATATTTGAACCCAATAGTTACCAACAGCAGTAAAAATAGCGATGATCGCTACCGCACAGATAGGCACGAAAAGACAAACACGTGCACGGGACTTTGTTTTTTTCTTTCTCATACCTACGCAAACCTCCCTATTCTTCTTATTCTCATTATAAGTAGAAATAAAAGAAAAGACAACGGTTTAAAAATAGAAAGTTTTGTCGCTTGACAAAGAAATGTAAACTAATGATAACGAACCTTTCGACTAAATAAATTACTTACTAAATAACCAATCAAAGTCATCAATAAAAAATAAATATGAATACGAGCAGAATTAATCACAACCATCATCAAAAAATACAATAAGCAAAAAAACAACACAAAAATCAAAGTAAATAACAAACGAAATACCCCTTTAGAAAGAAATAACCACTTATAACACAAATTAACAAAATAAGAAAATAGAAATCCAAAAACAAAAGAAGCGACAAAACTCTGAATTTGTATCTCAAGTTCCATTATTTAAATAACCTACTAATAATACTGGATTCTTTCTCCTTTTTTGTCGCATCATCTACATAAGCAAAAGATTTTAAAAATCCTTTAATTGATACATTTCCTTGCAAAGTATCTAATTTCAATAATTCCAAATCATCCCCTTTTAATACCAAAAATCCCATTACCGTTTCCATTAAAAACTCTTCGTTATCAAAGCTTTCAATTTTTTTCACTCCAGTTACTAAAATGTTTTTTCTTTCTACAATATTAATACTATGATTATAATTCGTAATATTCGTATCCTTGTCCATACATATTCCTCCTAGTAAAAAATATGATGGAGCAAAAAAAATATACCAAAAGAAAAGAAGATACTTAGTACCTTCATTCTAAATTACGATAATTACTATGAAAACTCATTTCATTGATTGAGGTCACTTGCCCATTTTCGATAGAGAATACTTTCCATAGGTTACCTGGCTGATTAGGAACGTTATAAATAATAGGTTCCTCTCGTCCCGCAATATATAATTTTACTTGCGCACCAGACAAACTAAGTGCATTAGAACTAGAAGAATTACGATTAGTAAAATCATGTACATAATAAGTATAAGTTCCATTTACCCCTACATAAACAGAAGTTGTCTCTGGACCATAACTCGTCGTATCATCCAAATCCAAATTATTGTATTTTGTTCCCTGATATTCATAATTTTTATTACTGAAGTAGATATGAAACCGATTACCATCTGGAGTAGGACCAACTAAATGAGAATCTAAATCCCTAGGCGTTAATCCCCAAGTAAGAACCGCTCGAATTTCGCCTTCTTTTAATACTGGCGTAAGTGTACAATCCTGTTCACCATTTTTATTTGGCACTACTAAAATATTAGTCTTACTAGAAGTATATCCCTCAGCTGATGCATAGGCAGTATAATTACCAGGCTCTAATAACAAGGTATAATAACCATTTGCATCTGCTTGAACTTCAGTAATTTTATTTTCTGTATTATTAGAGATTCCTTTATATATTTCAATCTTTGTATTCGGAATATGACTACCATCAAAAGCATCAATCGCATAACCAGTTGTTGATACTACCGTTAAATCTGAATCGTTAACCACATTAAGTAATATATTATACGTTACCGTATCTTCATCAATAACTAAATGATAAATAGTTTCTTTTACATACCCCTCAAACTTAATCACCATATTGTATGTTCCAACTGGCAGAATATAATCATAATTCCCACCATTTAAATATCTAGCATTGGTATCTGCAGCAATATAGATTTTATCTGGGTCATTAACATCAATAAATTCAATTGAACCAGCTACTTCAACAGGCTCCTTTGTAACAGCATCTTGAATAGATCCTTGAATAAATCCGTATTTGGTATCATCTATAGTTGTCGTTTTCTCTCCCGTTTCTTGATAAGTAAGAGCTGCTTCAACCGCACTTTTCGTATTGATAACCCCTTTTTTTACTTTTTCAAAAGAAACATAACCATCGGGATTATCTACGATAAAATCAATCACTTGAGAAGCAGTAAAATCAGGATTAATCGAATAAATCAAACTCGCTGTTCCAGATACTATTGGAGCCGCTTGAGAAGTCCCCATCATCCATTCATAATCATTATTATAAATGGAACTATAAATAGTACCAGGTGCAAAAATATCTACAATTTCCCCATATTTAGAGTATACCCCTTTAGAATGGACAAAATAATTATGAATAAGATCATTGGCCGTTACTGTACCAGGCTCTATCGAACCACCAACAATTAAACTATGATTATCAGCAAATTCATTCTCAGAAAGAATACGATTAAAATAATCATTGTCTGCATTTTGCTTGCATTGACCAGAAGCTGAGCAATTACCAGCAGATTTAACAATCAAAAAATCTTTTCCTGTTTTCTCAATAGTCGCAAAATAAGTATCATAGTATTTTTTTAATTCATTATAAGAACTATCACTAACAGAATCAAAACCTACGCTCATATTAATTACTCTAACATCAGACATAATAAGATTACTCAAAGCATAAGTCATATTAAAAGAATCATAACCATACCCAAAATCACCATCAAATTGAGCTATATAATCTTCTCTACTTGCTTCATCAACTGAATCAATAAATGCACTTCTCTTATAGTAAACCCACATACTAGCATAATATAAACTGACTCTATCATTAATTCCTTCGACCCCATTATCATCACGAATACCTGCCATAATACCAGCTACATGAGTACCGTGAGATCGGAAAGATAAAAATGAACAATCAGAATACCATTTATCTTGATTATAAACTTCATCATTTTCGTGATCATAAGTATCATAATAATCTAAAATATTATCTATATCATCAAAATCACTATTTTTCATCGAAGGAATAAACATATTACTTTCATTCATATTTAAATCATTATGACGATAATCAACAGGCGAATCAATTAAACCAACATTAATCCAATGAGGTTTTTTCACTAATTCATAGGCTTCATCAATACCTAAAGCAGAAATATAATAATCTTTAGTAAAATGTATTTCTTCTCCTAATATACTTCCTACCTTATTACGAGCAATCTCAACCTCATCAAAATAATTATAAGTAACATTAGAAATAATTTCTTCAGCTTCTAATTTTCTTTTTAAATCAGATAAATCTTCTACTTCAAATTTAACTTGATATTGCTTTAAAAAATAAATCTCACCAACAATTTTTCCTTGATACTTTTCAATTAATTTTTTTGCCTCAGCTTCAGATACATTATCATCAAAAGTAATAAGCAACTCTTTGTCAACAATATAAGTATTATCCGTTGGACCTATTACAACATCTTCAATGGATAACGGATTAATATATCCAATCGTATATTCAACGGGAATAGAAATAATCTCATGAGTACCTAATAATGACTCAACATAGAGAATTAACGTTCTAGAACCAACAGGAATACTAAGATCATCAAATAAAATTTTATTTTGAAATAAACCACCATCACTATCTATAGTGGTATAACAATCTAAATTATTTTCTTCTTCAGGATCAACAGCATAATATATTTTAGAAATCGGCTTATTTCCAGTTATGGTTACCTCGAAATCTAAAGTACCAGTCTTAGTAACTAAGTCTCCTTTTGTATCATAAGTAAGCTTAAATGGAAAGAAAAATAAGTAAGAAGCAACTACAAGTAATAAAATAAGAACTGTTAAACAAATAATCAATATTTTTTTCTTCTTCGAGCTAGTTTTTTTTCTTGGATGTTCGGTCTTTTGTTTCTTCTCTTTTCTTGTTTTTTTCTTTTCAGTAGTTTTCTGATCTGATAAAATATTTTGTTCTAATTTCTGGTCATCTTTTTTCTTTTCAGTACTGATTTTTTTACGTATAACTACTTTTGATTTAACAGGTTCTTGATCATCTGTCACTTTCGATGAACGATCTGAATTTTTTTCTGAGGAACTCTTCCTTCGCTTTACAACAGTAGAAGGTTGATTAACCATACTAGAAGAAGGCTTTTTAGACACTTTTTTTATCACAGATGAAGAAGATTCTTCTTTACTTTCTTCTTTCCAATTAGAATTTTTCTTTTTTCGAACAACGCTAGAAGACTTTTTCCTAACAACACTAGAAACAGTGTTATTATTTAAATTATTTTTTTTACCATTTTTTTCCATACCTACACTCCTATATATAATTCACTATAAATATATGAAACCAATTACCAATCATTAAAAAAAGCCCATAGGGCTTTAAAACTCATTTTATTCTTCGCTTGCAACAGGATCTTCTGCTTCTTCATAAGCTTTAAGAATTGCCTCTTCAAACATAGAACGTACCTCTGGATTGATTGGATGAGCAATGTCACGGTACCCTCCATTTGGAGTTTTTTTACTAGGCATAGCGATAAATAATCCTTTTTCACCTTCAATGATACGAATATCATGTACAGCAAAACTATCGTCTAGTAATACAGATGCGATACCTTTCATCCTAGAGCCTTCTTTTTCAATCTTACGAACATTTACAGATGTAATTTTCATATGTTATCCTCCTTCTAAAGCATCTAACTTTATACTACAATCATATAATAAAAATAATAAAAATGCAAGAAAAAGAAAGAGGAAAAGACTATTTTTTCGACATTTAAGAATAAAAGTAATTTCCAGAATATGGTAATTCTTGGTAAAATTGATTTAACATTTCCATATCAATAAATTCTGGATCAAATAATTGTATATTACAAAAAGAAAATAGACCTCGCATAGAAGGATCACTCAATGCAAACTTTCGTTTAAAAAAGTGATATAAATGTTCAATTTTTCTATCATTGTAATTAGAATTCGGATCTCTAATACGCTTAGATAATAAAATAGGAATCCACCAATCATAATCTTCCTTACTAACATGAAGAAGATGTTTCCCACAAGCCAAATATTCTAATGAGCTAAGATATAAATAACGATTAGATTCAGATAACGAAATTGCATTTTCTAACCGACATCCTACCGCAAATATTCTGGCAATAATAAGTGCTTTTTGAAAAACGTTTTGATCAGTGGTCTCTAAACATAAAATTGCCTGCTCAATACTATAAAAATTATAATAAAAGGCGTGATGATAAAGATGATTAGGCCCTTTACGATGAGTTTTTTCTAATATAGAATTAGCTTCCTGAATAATCACATGAGCATTATCTAATTTTAAAGAAAGGTCATCATCACTAGTTAAAACCGCTACTTCCTTCATCTTCTGATACAAGATAAGTAATTCCTCATACAACGATATTGAATGTACAGTAGAATTCTGTAACTGATCAATAAAACATTGATATACTTCAGTAACTGTCATTATCCTCACCTCAAGATAAACGTAACACACCTCATGAGGAGAATGCCACAAAAAGCGTTCAACTTAATACGACCAATTTTTTAATTAACATATCACTATAACTAAATGATTTTATCCTCTGATTATCCTGTAAACGAATAATAAAAACCGCATCATAAGTATTAATAATTGTTCCTTCAAATTCTTCTATTTGATTACGACTTCCATTAAAACGAAATTTTAAATTTTTCCCTTTATAAGAATTCACCTTATCTCTTACTTTTTCTATCGTCATCTCGGATACCCCACAAACATACATCCTTTTGTGGCAACCCCACCGATACCTTCTGAACCATATTTAGTTTTTTCTAAAAGATGAATTAAATCCACCGTTTTATTTCGATCAAACAAAGCAATACCGGATGCGATAATAGCCGGATCTAAAGCATGGATATTAATTCTTTTTGGACTAGACGCAAACGTCGCCCCTGATTTAATCAATTCTTCATAATTACTCTGACAAGCACCAGCTATAATAATCAACTTATCCTGATCTTTTTCATACTTTCTAGCCATTTTAACTGCTTCGATAAAATTTGCCGTATTTTTATAACTAGTTAACTCCTTAATTGAACCCTTTCGCTTATAATAAGCATCATGCCCAGTTATTACCAAAATATCTGGGTTTAGTTTCGTTAAATAACTGATAATTTCTGATTGAACATCCGCTTCCTGTAAACACACACCATACGCCATAATATTTAATTTCTTATATAAATTCATACAACGTCTTAAATAATCTTCATCACCATCTATATGTAGTACTTTACCAGGTAGATAGAAATATTCACTTCTATCTAGTTTAATTCCTTTATCTACCCGCTCAAAAATTAAATCATCATCTTCTATTTTTTGATTCTCTACCTTGTTTAAATCCTCAAGATCACTATCTGCATATAATCTCAAGTTAATTCCCTTCAAGTAAGCAGTATTTCCCACAATATCGATAATCTTAAAAAACATATCATTCTGATAAGACTCTCTAGTCACAATATCTCCTATATGAAAAAGCATATTCTTCACCCATAAAATTATATGTAAAATAGGAAATAAATTATGCGTATTATTCAAAGAAAAAGATCAATCAATAACTAAGAAATAGAAGAATACGTATACTCCCCACACATCAAGTAATGATTCTTTATATGATAAACGCATGTAGATACCCGATAATTACCTGGTTCAGTAGGTAAAGTATTGTATAGATTCACTTTCTCAAAATAAGTTAAACAATAAGTATCTTCTGATAAACTTAGTTCACTAGCTAAAGGAATAGGAAGTAAATCTCTCATAGAAAAAGAATAATCCCTACTTAATATCCAATTTTTATTTTGAATTAACTGTTGTTCAAATTCTTTAGTTTGTTTATCATCTTTAAATTTGGCAACATAAATACCACCATCTTTTGTATCAACCGTATCAAAAGGTAGCTGACGATATTTTCCAGAGGAAGGAATCTCTATCCCTATAATATCCTGAAAATGAGCGATATCTTGATGGGTAGCTTTACAGTTTAAATGAAAATCTAAAGACAAGCGACCAAAAAGTAAAAATAATATAATGAAAATACACCCAACAACAATATTTTTCTGACATTTTATTCCTTGTTTTTTATATTTAATTCCTAAAATAAGAGATAAAAGAGGAACAGGCAAAAATAAGTAAAAATACCAATAATATTCTGGAGCCATAAAAAAGGAAATTCCCATCATATTAGGAACAGCTGCCATAAATACAAAAACAAAATACGAAAACAATAATGTAAAAACAAATAACACAATCATCCTAATCCGAATTTTATCTTTTCTATCTCTTATCCCCTTTTTCCTTGGGATCTGTTCAGTTTCTGTCGTTTTTTCCGATTCTAATATAGCTTCTTTTTTCATAGTAAACTCCTTCATTATATAAAAATACTTTGTAAATATTCCGAGTCAATCAAAATACTAGTTATTTCATGTAAGATTTATTTTTAAGTTTCTTTTTCATATAATATTTTCTATGTCTTTTCTATATTTAAACATTTAAAAACCATCTAAAGTTACCTTGTCTATCTGGTAATAAAACTTTTATTATATTATTACTTAAAGCGCATTACCGAACGACTGTATGCATTTTTTGATCTCCTTCACTTTGCCTATAGCTAATATTAGTAAAAAAACATCAGAATAACTAACAATTGTATCAGAATAAAGAAAAAAAAGAAAGTATATTACTAAAATGTAATATGATCCTATTACTAATACTTTGCCGATATCATTAACTAATTTTTTAAACCATGCCATTATACTTCTTCCCAAAAAATAATTTAATTGATATATTAATATAGTCAAACTATCTTGAACGATAATATAATTCTAATATTCTGACAGTTTTTCTAGCAGAAACAAAAAACATATCATCATATAACTATATTTTAGTTTTTCTCTTTAAATTTTCTAAATAATTCATTTTTTCCTTCTGAATCTCATAGTCTTTTATACTTCCTACAAATAAACCAAGTTTTTTCTTAAGTACCTTTAAAAAGATAAGAATTTTTTAATAAGTTTGTCTTTATTACATTTTTTCCATTTTTTAAATATAATAGTTTTCTTTTTTCTAATGTAAATCCAGGATTAACATCTATAGTTATCAATACTGATAATGTAAGACAAACAAATTCATCAAGCTCTTTCTTAGTATATTTCTTTAAAAAGTTAAATAACAAACAATAGTGAAAACAATGTAATAATCAACAAATATATCATAAGTATCTTTATTTTATATTTCTTAAAAGTAAAACCAATTATTCTATTCCTGCTATAACATACTATTATCTATTTACTTCATCATATTATATTCTTTATAAAAATTCAATAATTTTATCCAGCAAATAATCGAGTAGAGAAAATTAAATAGATTTTCTCTATTTTGATTTGTCCCTCTCACACCACCGTACGTACCGTTCGGTATACGGCGGTTCAATTTATATTGTAGTATGTACTCTTAGGTAGTAGTCTATCGGAAATATTAATCCTTTTCTTTTTAGTCTTTCATTAGATATTGCTTGTTGTATTGAATATACTCTACTAGTTGCCCAATAACTCTTTCTTGTATATGCACAAGCTTTTGCCATATTCTTATCAATTCCTAGCTTTATTAAGCATATTATACGATGTTTAGATATCTTCCATTGTTTCCATATAATACATCGTATTCTTCTATTTAGGTGAGAGGTAATATCCTTCATATACATTTTCATATCTGCTATTCTAAAGTAGTTTATCCACCCTCTTATCACTTGATTTAGCTTGGTAATTCTTTCGTCTAATGATATACTCCAACTTCTTCTTGTTAGTTGTTTTAGTTTTCTCTTAAACTTTTGAATTGATTTTAGATGTGGCTTTGGCTTTACTATACCTGTTTTAGTATAGTAAAATCCATATCCTAAATATTTTATTTGGTGTGGTCTTGCTATCTTACTCTTTTCTGCATTCACTTTTAATCCTAGCTTCTTTTCTATAAACTTCGTTATGCTTTCCATAACTCTGTTTGCTGCTTTTTCACTTTTCACTACGATTATACAGTCATCTGCATAGCGGGTAAATCTTAATCCTCTTTTCTCAAGCTCTTTATCTAATTCATTCAACATTATATTAGATAATAGTGGAGATAGATTCCCCCCCTTGTGGTGTACTAACTATTCCATTTTCCATTACTCCATTTACTAGATACCTTCTTATTAATGACACTAATTCACCGTCATGTATTGTTTTCATGATAATGGATATTAGTTTATCATGACACACTGTATCAAAAAACTTTTGTAAATCTATATCTACTATCCAGTCATATCCATCGTTAAAATATTCTAATAGTTTTATGATTGCCCTTTCACATGAGCGTTTGGGTCTAAATCCATAACTTGTTTCACTGAATTGCTCCTCATATATTGGGGATAATACTTGAACTATTGCTTGTTGTATTAGTCTATCTACTACTGTTGGTATTCCAAGTCCACGTTTATCTCCATTGTCTTTTGGAATATATACTCTTCTTACTGGACTAGGATTATATTTCCTTTTTCTTATTTGTTCTTTGATATCTTCTTTATGTTGATACATATAGTGACCAAGTTCATCAACGGTAACTCCATCAACTCCACTTGCTCCTTTATTTTTGTATACTTGTTTGTATGCCTCAAATAAATTTTTGTCATCTAATACTTTTTCTAGTAATTCCATACTCGTTCTTTCCTTTCTAATCTCAACATTAATCACTAATCTTTTGAAGTTCTTTCAGAATATACGTTTCTTACTCTACTTTTTATTTATTCTGATTTATGATTAACATAATCTTAGTGTACTTAAACACTTATAAATTGTTCAGTCCTTCCTAATATTTCTAAATTAGTACTATGACCTCGGCTGACTTCTCATGATAAACCTTTTTTCGACCGACCTTAACAATTGGTATATGAAACCGCTTGTACTTATTCGTTCATGAGACCTCCCGGGGTAAGACATATAGCTTTACTCGTTTACTCACTTGATTTACTATATAAAATTACGTGTATCTTTTGGACTTTAGTTTGTTTTGTAACCTTATCCCTTTATATAGCCTTTATATCAAGTTTCTGTTCGTTGAGCCACGATTTTGTTTCACGCTTCCTTTAGTCCCAACATCACTGTTGATGCGTTGCGCTTCCCTAATGCTTCGCAGATACAGACGTGCATAGTGGACTTTCACCACCTAGTTATATGTCATGCCCGGCACACAAAAATTAGGAATTATTTTACATAATAATCCCTATATTCTAAGCTAATGCATTACTCAACTCTACAAAAATCTCTAAAGGAAGAGCCTCTGCACGTACAGATAAATCTAAAGAATAACGAGAAAGTACCTGTTCAATAATAGATAAATCATATTTTTTTAAATTATTTTTTAATGTTTTTCTCTTATATTGAAAAGCATCACGTACTAGTTGAAAGAAAAGTTCTTGATCTTTAAGAGGTAACTGTTCTTCTTTCTTCGTAAACGATAAAATTACACTATCGACATTAGGCTTAGGAACAAAGCAGTTCCTACTGACATCAAAAAGTTTCTTTAAGTGAAAATAATAATGGAAAAATACTGTGATTGAACTATAATCACGACTTCCAGGTTCAGCACTAAACCTTATTCCAACCTCTTTTTGTACCATAACAACAATTTTATCGACTGAAATATGTTCTTCAATCAACTTTAATAAAATAGGCGTCGTAATATAATAAGGAAGATTAGCAATTACATAAAGATGAGAATATGAATATTGCTTCAATTCTTCTTTCACATTTCGAGTTAAAAAGTCTCCATAAATAATATCAATATTAGAGTAATCCTTTAAGTTATCTGCCAAAATAGTAGATAAAGAATCATCGATTTCATAAGCTAGTACTTGTTTACAACAAGGAGCTAATTCTTTTGTCAATGCCCCTGCCCCAGGTCCTATTTCTATAACTAAAGTATCTTCAGGAATCTCACTATAAGCAACAATTTTTTTAGGAATAGAATCATCCTTTAAAAAATTTTGTCCATATTTCTTCTTAAATTGGATATTCTTCATCTTTTTCACTTCCCATCAAAAGTACTCAATATTATATCACAAATTACATAACAAAAAAGAGAATTTAAGATTTATTCTTTTTCTCTTTTTTCTTATTATCGCCATCATTTGGAATAGCTTTAGAATTCTTAACTAAACCAATTAATTTTCCTATATCATAAATAATTATGCCGACACAAGGTAAAACAACAATCAATAACCAGCCTATTCTACTAGTAATAAAAGTACGAACATATCCAATCATAGGAATACGAAATAAAACTTTACCGATTACTTCATCTTCCATAATCAATGCATTATCTTCAGCATTATTATTATCACCTTTAGTACGATAACCAATTTTACCGTCTTCCGTTTCAACAATTCCCACTACACGATGGGTAATTGGTGTCCCATGTGTATCAATATCTTTCGATAGAAAAGTTATTACATCATACATTTCAATTTTCTCAGTCGGAACACGCATAGTTACAACTGCATCGTAAACATTGATATTCGGTACCATACTAGGACTAATAATTACATAAACCCCAAATAAAGGAGAACGATCCTCATGATTTTTCATTCCAATCATCTGATCAATAACGTAGGCACCAAAAAAAACAGCAATGATTAAAACAATAATCAAAAGTGAATACAAAAGTACAGTAGATAAAAAATGTAAAACCTTACGGACCGTATCCATATAATCACCGCGCCATTCTAATTATACTTTAATCATACCACAGGAAAACTAGACAAACAATAAAAATAACAATAATCTTTTTAACACTTGACAAAGAAAAAGAAGTAGTTTTCTACTCCTTACCAACCCCAACGTAAAATTTCATATTGAACATTCTTTTGTCTACCTACTACATTAGGATCGTCAGTTTCCGCAATAAGAAAATCCATAATATTTCCCTTGATTGCGCCGCCTCTATCTAATACTATCCCTATAATAGGTTCAGTTGAAAAACTAACATTACTAATTCTTACAATACTACCACATGGAATAGCCATATCAGCAGCTAAAATACGAACAGTACCATAAGTAACATCTTCAAAATAAATATTATTATTTCGTACATCTTGACGTGGTGGGCAACCAACTTTTCCTGAACAACCTACACAGTTAGCTTGGTAAGCAGTCATTTCTCCAACAAAAGAAATAGGATTAGTAGGACCATATTGAACTGCTTCGCTCATATTAGAAACAGGAATAACTTCTAATTGATTATTTCGATTATCGTATTTACTAACAATGTGAATTGCTTCAATTGAACGAACACCATTAATATTATTGACAAAATTATTCGTTTTATGATTACCACTCGCAACAACAACTAACAAAAGCAAAAAGAATAAAACGAAAAACGCCCGATTTAAAATTACTTTATAAAATTTTTTCATAACCCACCTATTACGCTTTCGACTTTTCTATTCTGCTTTTACTATAACACAATTAAATAGGTAAGTCAAATACCCTTTTCGCATTATCTGTCGTTATTTTTTCTACTTCTGAAAGAGAAATTCCCTTAATCTGAGCAATTTTTTCCGCAACTAAAGGAATATACTTTGATTCATTCATCTCTCCTCGATGAGGTTCCGGTGTAAGATAAGGACTATCTGTTTCTAAAACAATACTAGAAAGGGGAAGTTTTTCAACGACTTGATATAACTTACTATTTTTAAAAGTAAGTACACCGCCAATTCCTAGCACAAAACCAAGTTCAATAAAAGCACGAGCCATCTCATAACTACCACTAAAACAATGAATTACCCCCTTTACTTTACCTTTATACTGAAACAAAATATCATAAAGCTCTTGAATAGCATCACGACAGTGAATGACAACAGGCATTTGATGTTTAACCGCCAAATCTAATTGTTTTTGAAACAAATCACGTTGTTTCTCTTTATTATCCTTCCGCCAATAATAATCCAGTCCTATTTCTCCAACCGCAACAATCCTAGAAGAAGAAACAAGCACCTCATCTAAACATTGTAAATCTTTATCTGTAATAACATCTGCATCTTCGGGATGAAAGCCAAGAGAAACAAACACATCTGGATACTTATCTAAAAACTCTATTCCTGCCTGGTAACAATCTTGATTACAAAAGGAAAAAATAAGACCTTTAACATTAGCTGAATAAGCATTTTTTATATATACATCGCCTGATACAGACGAATCAATATGACAATGTGTATCAATAAACATGTTTTCACCTCTTAGCTACTATTCTATCATAGAAAAAAATCCTACAAAATAGGATTTTTATTAAGAATTACTAGACTGTCCAAGTTCTTGTAACTTCTTTTCTTTATCGATTCTTAAAAATAATGGTTCTGGTTTAGAAACCGTATAAACTAAATCAGCAACAAATTTTCTAGAATCACATTCCGTATTTAATTGTTTTTGAATATTTAATGCCGTATCTGGTAAGAATGGCGCTAAGAATAAACTAGAAACACGGATTGATTCTAATAAATGATATAAAACCGTAGCTAATCGATCCTTTTTCGTTTCATCTTTGGCTAAAGCCCAAGGTAAGGTCTCATCAATATATTTATTACTACGACGAAGTAAATTAAATATTTCATCAAGAGCTGACCCAATCTCTAACTTCGCCATCTTTTCTTCTACTCTGTCTTCTAATTGATCGATCATCGTTAATAGTTCTTGATCAATTTCTTCGGTAACTTGTTGATTACTTACTTTTCCATCAAAATATTTCTGTACCATTGAAATTGTTCGATTAACCAAATTACCTAAAATATTCGCCAAATCACTATTTGTTCTTTCTATCAATAAATCATAAGTAAATACACCATCACTACTAAAAGGAATCTCATGTAGTAAATAATAACGAACAGCATCTACCCCAAAATGCTCAACTAAATCATCGGCATAGACAACATTTCCTTTTGATTTACTCATCTTTCCGTCTCCCACAATTAACCATGGATGACCAAATACTTGTCTAGGAAGTGGTAAATCTAAACTCATCAAAAAGCAAGGCCAATAAATCGTATGAAAACGAATAATATCTTTACCGATCAAATGTAAGTCAGCTGGCCAATATTTATTGAATTCCTCTGTACTTCCGTCAGGATCATAGCCAATATTCGTAATATAATTCGTAAGTGCATCTAACCATACATAAACAACATGTTTAGGGTCAAAATCTACTGGAATTCCCCAATCAAAAGAAGTTCTAGATACACATAAGTCCTGTAAACCTGGCTTCAAAAAGTTATTTAACATCTCATTTTTTCTAGCCTCTGGCTGAATAAAGTCAGGATGAGTTTCAATATACTCAATTAAGCGATCCTGGTATTTAGAAAGTCTAAAGAAATAAGCTTCCTCACTTTTCCTATTTACCTCTCTACCACAATCAGGACACTTTCCATCTACTAATTGACTTTCTGTAAAGAAAGACTCACAAGGTGTACAATACCACCCTTCGTATTTTCCAAGATAAATATCTCCTTGATCCGTCATTTTCTTAAATATCTTTTGAACGATTCTTTCATGATGTGGATCCGTAGTTCGGACAAAACGATCATAACTAGTATTCATAACATCCCAGATTCTTTTGATTTCTGTTGCGACTTCATCAACGAACTGTTTCGGTGTAGTACCAGCTAATTCTGCTTTCTGTTGAATTTTCTCCCCATGTTCATCAGTACCAGTTTGAAAATAAACTTCATACCCTTTAAATCTTTTATAGCGTGCAATCGCATCAGCTAAAACAATCTCATAAGTATTTCCAATATGAGGTTTCCCAGAAGTATACGCAATTGCGGTCGAAATATAATATTTTTCCATTTTTTTACCCTTCTTTCCTATCGGTAGAGCCAAAACCATTCACTCTTTCTCGAGTAATTTCTTCTTCATCATCTACCGTTAAATATTTAATAAACATCATTTGACAGATTTTATCTCCTCGATGTACCACATAATCAGTATCTCCACAGTTCTGTAAACATATCCATATATGCCCTTCATTCTCTATATTATTATAATAATCAGAATCAATGACACCAACTTGATTACACATTCGCACCATCGATTTAATTCCCTGACTACTGCGAATCATCAACAATAATACTTCATCAGGATTCATACAGGCCTTAATACCTAACGGAATTTTCTTCACCTCACCTGGAGCTAAAATAAAATTGATTATTGATTCTCCGTCATAACCAGCACTTCTTTTGGTCGCTCTTTGTGGTAAAGAGTACTCTTGATATAAAGAAACATCATCTCTAATATCTCGTTTAAATTGTTCAAAACTAATCTTTTCAAAAAATCGTGCCATACTATCACCACCTCATAAAAAAACGACTTTCTCGCCTATAAGGACGAAAAAATCGCGGTACCACCTTACTTTATGAATAAATATCCATACTCTCAACTTCTTAACGCGAATAACGAATAAACCTACCTATCGATCTATCAGTTCCAGAACCATCTATCATACTTCATTTATATCCCATTTCACCAACCGAGACTCTCTTCTCATAAAATCCATATGACTCTTTCTTTCAAAACTTTTATATCTAGAGATTATATCATAAAGATTTCTACTCTTCAATATTTTTTGTCAAAAATGCATTAAACATCTTTACTGTCAACATTTCTTGTTCCGATAACGGATTATCATCAAATAAAATTACAGAACCTAAAACATCACTATCCACAATAACTGGACTAATCATATAATAGCCATTCTCTTCCTCTTCATCAACAAAAGAAAACGGAGACTCCTGATTCTCTAAATAATCCATACGATCCATACACTTATCTTGAATCAAAGAAGTAATCTCCTTATTTAAATAACGTTTTTCTAACTCCTTAGAACAAGCAATTACCTTATCATGATCAGTAATTAATAACTTCTTCTTTAATAAACGATCACTAATTCCCACTAATTTAATTGCCATATCACTAAATTCATTGATTAAAGAAAATTTCTTTAAAATAATTTCACTACCACTAATATAGAACTCTAACGTATCTCCTTCCCTAATCTTCAAATTCTTTCTTATTTCTTTAGGAATAACAATACGTCCTAAATCATCAATCCTACGAATAACACCAGTAGATTTCATATATAACCTTCTTTCTATCATTAGTCTACTAAGATTAAAAAAGATTATACAAAAATAAATAAAATTTATAATTTTTCTTCAGTCTTGGCACAAATCTCTTGATAACGTAAATAGCCTTCTTTGGCTTTATTAATCAAATTATTATCACGAAGCATGATTTCCATATGAAGTTTAGTTTCTAATTTACCATAAAGACGATTTTGTAAATAGTCTTGAATACGTTTCAGTGTAATTTCTTGCTTTTCAGGTACTATATTTTTTTTCACATTACGTTCAAATAAACGCATAGCCTCTTCCCTGACTGAGCGAAATGCTTTCTCTATAAATGGATCTTTTAACTGTTTCGTTGTCTCTAACACAAAATCATAATATTCTCTCATCATATCTTCAGTAAACTCTAAATGACTAATTTTTTCTTCTAAAGAAAGCTTTTTCTTCTCTAATTGAACTTCTATTTCACGATAACTATCCATCTTCATCTGATTAATGGTATCGGTAACAAAACGATAACGTCCCGTATATTCTCCATCTTCATAAATAAATCGAATATTTTTTATTCCAACATCAAATTCATGATTAAAAATATTAATTATCGTTTCCAAAAGAGAAGTAATATTCTTTTCAATATCATATTTTAAACTATTAATGAGGATGTTTCGATTTTTTTCTTTAAACATATTTAAAATATCATGATCCATTTTTCTTCACCCTTATTGTATTCATCATAACAGGTTCTAAAAAAATAGTCAATTCATGACAAAAGAAAAATCAAACAAAAAAATACCCTTATACTAAAGGATATTTATTTGAATACATATATAAACGTTTCTTTTTTTGATAATCGCAAGCTGAATTTTCTGGTAAATGATACATAGAAGCAAAAGTCATCGGATAAGCAAGCAAATCCTCTTCTACTAAAGTATCAAAAATAGTTGGATCGATATATATACGAGAAACCATATTAGCTCTAGTTAAATCTTCTTGGTTTCTAAAATGAACTACTTGTTCGGTATCTTTTAATTGTAATAAACAATCTGGTTGTAGAAATATTTTCTTAACATCTAAATGAAGAGATTCAGAATATAAGTAAAATTCATCGTTCTCTTGATCTTTCTTTAATTCAAAAATATAAGGAACCATATTAAAATCAAATAAAATCAACAGCGAAGTATCTTTTAAACTATTATTTAACAATGTACTTCTCCTTTCTTTATTATTTTGTGGCTTCCTGCAAATAAAAACACAGAAACCACCGCTAGTGACTCCGTGTTATAAACGTGTAGGTTTCCCCTGTGCAGCTTTTCATACTTTTCATACTTTTTTCTGAATATGCACACTCACTTGGTAATTAATAATACTACCACAAAGAATCAATTATGTCAACTACCATCTTAGAAGAAAACACCTACACCATTTTTTTCAATAAATCAATTAAATAATAGATATAATGTTTCTCTAGTTTAATAATATCTAAAATAACAATTAAATGACCAGATAATAATTTGAATCGGAACATTGGACTAATCTTGAAACTCTCACGAAAGAGCTTTTCACCGTCAATTTTCTTCGTCATCTCAGAGCTAAATACCAATTCAATAGAGTTCCGTGTCTTATTTACTTTCTCTATTTCTAATTTTTTAGCTAATTTTTCAAACCATTCTTCATACATGTAAATTAATACATCTTCATTTACTTTACCAAAACGGTCTTCAAGTTCAGTCTTAATTTCTTCTAACTTTTCATAAGAATCTATCTGATTAATCTTACGATGGATTTCAATTTTCAAATTATCATCATCCGTATACTGATCAGAAATATGAGTAGAAACATCTAATAATGGTTTATCATTCTTCTCACTAGAAGAATCCTCATCAGCCTCTTCTTCTACTACATTTCCTTTTAAGCGAGCTACCTCTTCATTTAAAATTTTCAAATAAAGATCAATACCTACACTATCAATAAAGCCAGCCTGTTCACTACCTAGAATATCACCAGCTCCTCGGATAGAAAGATCTCTCGTTGCGATTGAAAAACCACTACCTAATTCCGTGAAATCTTGAATAGCATGTAACCTTTTAACCGCAGATTCAGTTAAAACTTTACTAGGTTGATACATAAGATAAGCATAAGCTATTTTATTACTTCTACCAACTCTACCTCTAATCTGATACAATTGGCTAAGTCCAAAGCGATCAGCATCTAATATAATTAGAGTATTGACATTAGGAATATCAATTCCCGTTTCAATAATTGTGGTACATAAAAGAATATCATACTCTTGATTAATAAAATCAAGCATTCTAGACTCCAACTCTTCTTTAGAAAGTTGGCCATGAGCACAAACAATTCGTGCTTCAGGAACTAGTTTTTGAATTTCATAAGCCTTTTCTTCAATGGACTCTACACGATTATAAAGAAGAAAAATCTGACCATCACGAGATAATTCTTTATAAATCGCATCCTGAATAATCTGCTTACTCTCTTCAATCACATAAGTTTGAATAGGATAGCGGTCAACAGGAGGAGTTTCAATCAAAGAAAGACTTCTAATCCCTATCATCGACATTTGTAATGTTCTAGGAATAGGCGTTGCAGTAAGCGTTAATACATCAATATTACTTTTATATTCCTTTATTTTTTCCTTATGAGTAACCCCAAAACGTTGTTCCTCATCAATAATCAATAAACCTAAATCTTTAGGTTGAATATCATGACTAAGTAATCGATGAGTACCAAATACAACATCTATCGTACCATTTTTTAGCCCAGCTAATATTTCACTTCTCTCTTTAGTCGTCGTAAAACGATTAAGTAAAGCAATATTAACTGGAAAACCATGAAATCTTTTTAATGCATTCTGATATTGTTGATTAGAAAGAATCGTTGTCGGACAAAGGTATAAAACTTGTTTTGAATCCATTAATGCTTTAAAAATAGCCCGAAAAGCCACTTCTGTTTTTCCATATCCAACATCCCCGCATAACAAACGGTCCATTGGATGATTAGATTCCATATCCTGTTTGATCTGTTCTATAGCGAGTAACTGATCCTTAGTTTCTACATATTCAAAAGCTTCTTCAAATTTTACTTGTAGATCAGTATCGGGATGAAAAGCATATCCCTGCTTCATTTCCCGAAGAGCATATAACTTAATTAATTGAGCTGCGATATCATGAACTTTATTTCTAACTCGATTTTTAATTCTATTCCAATCTGAACCACCTAATTTATTAACCTTAGGAGCAACGCCTTCTTTTCCAGAATACTTACTAATCAAATCAATTTTCTCAACTGGGATGTAAAGCTTATCACTACCAGCATATAATACCTCAATATAATCTTTCATTAAATCGCCCATTTTTAAGGTACGAATCCCATGATAAATACCAATACCATGCGTATGATGAACGACATAATCACCTATCGATAACTTATTAATATCTTTAATCTTAGAGGCATACTTAAAATGTGTCTTATATTTTTTCTTTGAAGTAGTAGCTATAAATAAATCTTGATCAGATAAGACAACATAATTAGCGTAAGTAAACCCTTTACCAATCGTTTTAACAATAATATTAACCTTATCTGGAAAAATATTCTCTTCATCTGTTAACACATAAGGAACAGTCAACTCTTTAACAAAGTTTTTAATTTGAAAATCTTTTAAACAAAGAACAATAGTTTTATTTAAATACAACTGTTCTTTAAGAAAAGCATTAATTGCCTCAATATTTTCACGGAAAGGAGTCACTTCTTTACTATCAAAATAATGAATCTTAATCGAATGATCCTCTAAAAGATTATCGATTGTTAGATAATGAATCAAATGTTTAGGCGCTAGAGAATCAAGAGAAAACATATATTCATCATGAAAAGATTGATCTTTTTCGGTTCGATATTGAAAACACTCTCTTTCAATCATCTCGTAACTTTTTCTAAGTTGTGGATAATCCTTATAAATAGTAATCGGTTGATGAAGATAAGAAAGAATAGAAACTACCTTACTTGAATACTGTTTTAAATACTTCTGTTTAAAGATAGTATCTTCAGAATAAGATTCTAATAAAAAGTCCGTATAAGGATAAAGCTGACAAGAAGAGATAGATTCAATCGACTTTTGAGTTTCTTCATCAAAGTAACGAATAGAATCAATCATATCACCAAAGAATTCTAAACGAATAGGATGATTCTCTCCCAAAGGAAAAACATCGATAACAAAACCACGAACAGCAAATTCTCCAGTTCTAGTTACAATTGACTCACGATGATATCCCATATTGGCTAATCGACTAGCTAACTCACGAGGTTCAATTTCTAAATTTGGTTTTAAGGATAAAATATGTGACTGATAAACTTCTACAGTTGGTAAATAGCGTAGATATCCCATTAAATTGGTAACAACAACACTTGGTTTAGCGTCTTCAAGTAAACTATTTATCGTCTCCAACCTAGTAACCATCAAATCAGGACTAACAGCGATAGCCTCACTCGTTAAGAAATCATCCATTGGGAAAAGAAAAGTCCGCTCATAATAATTACTAATTACATTATACAATTGATTAGCCTCATACAAAGAGGAAGCAACTACTAAAATAGAATTTTCTTTTTTCTGATAAATCAAATCATTAACATAAACACCAAAAAGCTCATCTGTTAATCCAGATAAGCCAATCCGATCGATCTCTGACAAATTGATGATAGAATCAAAAAAGCGCAAAGTAATCACCTATTTCTTATTTTTCATATTATATTTAGACATTAACGAATCAAACGGTAAAACAAAGTAATCATCTAAAACCAACATAACAGTATCAATCACAGTTTCCAAAGCCTGATTATCTTCCTTTGATAACCGTCCTAAGACATAATCTTTAGTATCTATAGATTTATCATTAGAAATACCAATTTTAATTCGTTTGTATTCTTGCGTTTTTAAATGTAACTCAATATTTTTTAAACCATTATGACCAGCTGATGAACCTTTTTTCTTAATTCGAAAATTCCCTAATGGTAAATCTAAATCATCATGAATGATTAAAATATCGTCGATAGAAATATCAAAAAAATCCACATAACGCCGAATAACTTCTCCACTTAAATTAATATAAGATTGAGGTTTCAGTAAAATTACTTTCTCCCCATGAATAAAACATTCACCATATAAACCAGAAAATTTTGATTTACAAACGGAACAACCAACCTTTTTTGCGAAAGTATCTAAAGTCATAAACCCAACATTATGACGAGTATGTTCATACTCTTTACCAGGATTGCCTAATCCAACAATTAGTTTCATCTAGAATCACCCCTACCTACTTCTTTTTTCGTAAAAACAAGCAAAAATTATTTCCCGGGAAATAATTTTCAAACATAAATCTACTTTTGAATATGATATTCTCGATAAACAACAGATTTAGGTAAATCACGTTCAAGCGCAACTTTTTTTATTGCTTCCTTCTCTGTAAGTCCATCTTCTATATATAGATTCACATGTTCTAATATAGATAACATCGAAAAATCCTCTTGTTCATGATTACCGTCTACCACTAGAACCATCTCACCTTTTAAATCAGAAACAATAGTTAAAACTTCTGTAATCGAACCACGAATAATCTCTTCATATTTTTTACTAATCTCACGACACAAAGCCACTTTTCTATCTCCTAATATTTCAAGTAAAGACTGAAGAGTATCTTCTATCCGATGAGGAGATTCATAAAAAATCATCGTACAAGGATAATTCTTTAAAGCATTTAATTCTTGATCTCTTTTTCCTTTTTTACTATTTAAAAAGCCATAAAATAAGAACGGAGCTGGAGATAATCCAGACATCGTAAGAGCTGGAACAAAAGCCGTCGCACCAGGCAAACTAACAACAGGAAAACCCGATTCAATCACATAACGACTAACACGATAACCAGGATCACTAATAATAGGAGTTCCCCTATCAGTAACTAAGCCAATTACCGCCTTATCTTTTAGACGTTCTACCACCATCTGTTTCACTTGTTCTTCATTATGATCATCACAGTGAATTAGTTTTTTCTTTATATGTAAATAATTTAATAACTCCCTAGTTACTCTAGTATCTTCACAAAGAATGAAATCAACTCGTTCTAATAAGTGAACTGCTCGTAAAGTAATATCTTCCATATTTCCAATTGGAGTAGGAATTAAATACAAAATAGATTCTTCTTGAGCATAACTTTTCTGTCTCATTATATTCCTCTTATTTTAGGCGTTTTAATTCCTTAACTAACCCACGTTTACGAGCATAAGGATATAAATTAAAATCAAATAAATGAGAATTTTTTCTTTGTTCGCTAGTTAAATTACCATGATAAGCATTCCGTAATTGTTTAAGATATTCATCATGTAGGCCATCATATACAATATGATGTTCAGATGGTAATGTCTTTTTTAAATGGTACAGAACTGACACAGTATCCTTAGAACTTAATCCAAAAAAAGCTTCTGTCACTTGTACTTTACCAGCCATACATGGAAAGGCATACTCCCTAATTAATTGTTTTTCTTCATTTCGATTCATTATTTTCACTCTCCTTAAACATATTTAATACTTCATCAGTATAACTTCCATCTGAATGATGTACATATAACGGCGGTAATATTTTTAATCCTGTTCTTCCATTTTTACGAAACTCAATTAATACCAAATTAGAATCCGTATTTTCTTTTGGATAGACCAAACGAAGTCTTTTGACTTCTAAATGATACTGATTAGCTAAATGGATAATTTCGATTAAACGATCAGTTCTGTGAACCATTCCCAGTACCCCTTGATTTTTCAAAAGATAAAAACATAAAGAAAAAATATCCTCCAACGTAATACACTTTTCATGACGGGCAATTACTTTATGTTCATCATCATTCAGATGACTACTTTCCTGATACTTAAAATATGGTGGATTACAAGTAATGACATCAAAAGTATCAGGACCATAGATTTTTCTTAATTTTTTCATGTCTAAATGAAGTAACTCTATTCTATCACGTAAATGATTATAATCAATATTTTTCTTCGCTAATTGATATAAATCTTCTTGAATTTCAACCGCAACAATTTTAGCCTTTGTTTTTAAAGATAGAATCATCGGAATAGGCGCATTACCTGTCCCTAAATCTAAAACTCGTTCGATATTATGATTCAAAGTAACAAAATTAGGTAACAATACAGAATCTAAGGAAAAGGAAAACCAATCCGTATTTTGAAAAATTTTTAAATTCTGAAATCCAACTAAGTCGTGTAATACTTCCATGTTATTTTACCTCTACCTCTACTTGACTATGATTCTTTTGTTCAACAGTAATCGTCCGTTTCCAAACATTAACGCCAACAACTTTACCTTTTACCTCTTCATTTTCATATGATTCACCAATTTTAGGTAATCCTTCTTTCATTTCTGAATAAAGTTGATCTTCATAATTTAAACAACACATCAACCGACCACAAACCCCATTTATTTTACTAGGATTTAGGGCTAACATCTGATTTTTCGCCATATTAATTGATACACTGTTAAAATCTGTTAGAAAAGTACTACAACACAAAAAGCGCCCACAAGGTCCTAAACCACCAATTTCTTTAGCCTTATCACGAACGCCAATTTGTCTTAATTCAATTCTAGTTTTATAAATTTGGGCTAACTTCTTAGCTAATTCACGAAAATCAACACGATCATCAGCCAAAAAGTTAAATAACAATTGATTCCGATCAAATGTAAAATTAGCATCGATTATACGCATCGGTAATTGGAGACGACCGACTAATCTTTTGGCATCCTCTAAAGCCTTCTCAGCATCTTTTATATTTTTGGCATGCTTCTTCTTGTCTTCTTCAGTTGCTATTCTAAGGATTTTTTTCAAAGAAAACCCTAAATCCTGTTCTTCAACTTCCCTAAAATACGAAATTATCCCATATTGTAAGCCCTTCTCGGTCTCGACAATTACCTCATTTCCAACTAAAGGCTCAATATCTTCAACTAAAAATAAATAAACTTTACTATTCTTTTTGAAAGATACACCTGCTACTTTATACATGACTATATTCACCACCAGAAAAATCTATAATAAACGAATCAAGCATCAGAGAAACATTTAAATTAAACGTTAACTTTTGAATATAAGAATGAATCACTTCTAGCTTTCGTAAACAATCTTTAGTCGTATTATACTTTAATACTTGATCTACTAACTCAGAAAAAGGACTAGAAAAATCGGCTAATACACTTTTTCTTAATGCTTGCTCATAAATTACCGCCAATTGCTCAAAAACAGCACTCCATTCATCTTTTGACCAATATTCATTAGCAAGAAGACTAGGAATAAAAGCAATTGCTGCCTCTTTCTTTGTTTCAATTACGTTGATAAACTTAGAAAGAAAATCTTCATTTTCCATATTTACAGGAACAAGTTGTTCTCCTGATAAAGAAAGTAACTGACAACGACTTTGCAATGTTTCTAGAACCTGATAACGATTACGACAAACTAAAATTCCAATTAATTGATTATCTGGTTCCTCTAAAAATTTTAGCAAGGCATTAGCCGCTTGTTTATTCAGCTTGTCCGCTTCTTTAATTATATATATTCTAACATTATTTTCTAATGATGTCGTCATAAATTTATCCTTAATCTCTTGAACTTGCTCTTTCTTTATCCAAGAGCCATCAGGAGAAATAACCATAATATCACTATTCGTAGATAAATCGATTAAATGACAGCGGTTACAATCTCCACAATTTGAGGAATTAGTATAATGGTAAGGACAATACAAAAATTTAGCAAAAGCTAAAACAAGATTATCGGAATCCAAATAATCTTTTGTTTCAATTAAATAGGCATGACTAAATTTCTGATGAAGACCAAACTGAATAACTTCATGATAAAAATTTTCTTGAGAAAGTTTAAAATCTTCTAACATAAGTCCCCTCCTCTCAATAAACTAATACAAATAATAAAACTAAAGAAAAAAGAGCAGGAAAGCCAAGAAAAGAAACTAAAGAAATCGTAATTACATTAATAGGAATAATAATGTTAAAATCACTCGCTATCATATTAAAACCATATAAAATAAAGAAACTAAAGATTACCTTACGTAATAAAGATAATAATTTTTTCATATTCTATCACCTAATAAAAATTATGGTGCTAGAAAAAATTTATTCTACATTTTTACGATCTCTAAGTGCCCTTTCTAAGGTCATAGCATCTATATATTCCATGTCTGCTCCAATTGGAACTCCACTAGCAATCTTTGATATTTTGATATCTAAATCACCCAATATTCTCTTAATATATAAAGCCGTAGTTTCCCCCTCTATACTCGGACGAAATGCCAAAATAATTTCTTTTGGTTGAACTTCTCTAACCCTGTCGACTAATTTCTCTAATTCTATATCTTCTGGGTTAATTCCCATAGCGGGAGAAATTAAACCTTTTAATACGTGATATTTACCTTTAAATAATCCCAAACTTTCAAATAGAAAAACAGAACGTGGATCTTCTACTACACATAATATCGTATTATCACGCAGTTCATTCGAACATATGTTACATACTTCGGAATCTGTAAATGAATTACAAATTGAACAAAGATGAATATTTTTTTTCACATTTTCAATACTAGAAGACAATAATTCAACTCGTTCATCTGACATATTCATAACAGAAAAAGCCATTCTCTCGGCTGTTTTCCTACCAATTCCCGGAAAGAATTGTAAAGATTCGATCAGATTTTCTAAATCCGCAGGATACATGACTAAAATACACCCGGTAATGCGTTAGCATAACGTCCAAGTTTCTGTTCCATCATCTTATCTACTTTTTTAAATGCATCGTTAATTGCGATCATCACCATATCAGCTAACATCTCTTTATCAATATCAGATAACTCTTCTTCGATGGTAATCTTTATAATTTCTTTTGTTCCTTTTACCTCTACTTTAACAAAAGAACTTTCACCAGTAAAAGTAGTATTATCTACCTCATCCTTTGCCTTCATCATATCTTTTTGCATTGCTTGTGCTTGTTTCATAATTGCTTGTAAATTCATATAACTCATCCTTTCTAATCTATACTCACCATATTTTCGCCAAACAACTTAATGGCTTCTTCTACACTACTCGCATTCTCAACGGTATTATCTATTATTGGAGAATGCTGAGATAGCTGTTCATTTAATAAGGGTACTTCTTGATACTGATAAGAAATCCCATTATTCTTTTTATCAATATATTCTTTCTTTTCTTTTTCCCAGTCGGCACTCGTGAGTAGAGCAACCCGAATTTTATGCCCAAAAATAATTTCAAATAACTCTTCAATCTTTGGTAATAATCGATATCCTCGATTAACCATTGATTCATAATCAAAAGTAATAATAATAGAATCTGAACTAGCTGCCCTCACTGTGCCGTCAAAAATGTAACAGGCAACCGAACCATAATGATTATCTAAAGCATAATCATTTAGTTTACTCCAATTATTCTTGAGTTCAAAAAGTTCACGTTTACTAGCTCCCGCAAAACAATTATTAATAATAATCGTATTAATTTTAAGGTACTCTGTAATATCGTTACTTACTCTATCAATATTATCCACTTTATGTTCATGAGTAGGAAAACTATGAGCAGGTTCTGGCTCAACCTTATCTAATTCAATCGTTTTCTTTTGTTTAATAGAACGATCAAGTAATTCGTTAGAATCTTTATCACTAGGCGTTATAGCTTTAACTTCTTTTCTTTCATCAACTATTTTTTTACCTTCATTCTTAACAACTTCTGAAATAAAAGCAGAACGAGAACCATGATGATAAATAAAAGAAAGAATTTTCATTTCAAAAACTGTTTTCATATTACTAGATTGTTTTACTTCATTTAATGTTTCATTCAACGATTCTGCAAAATCAAGTAAAAAATCAATATCAAATTCTATTTCTTTTGATGAATAATAGTCGACAACTAAGTCTCTACACAAAGTAAGTAAATCTTGATTAAAGATAACTAAGTCTTTACCTGCATCATATATAGCATCAATAAATGAAATAATCTCAGAAATGTTTTGTTCGAAAATCATCGATAAAAATTTGTTCTTTTCAGTCTTAGAAACAATTCCATTTAACATTTCAAAATCAGTCAAAGAAACTTTAGAATCTGAAGAATAAGAAATCGCCTTATCTAACATTCCAATAGCATCTCTCATACCGCCATCAACAAGTTCCGCAATTCGATTTAAAACCTCATCATCAACTTGTACATTTTCCTGATCAGCAATATATCGAAGTCTTGAACTAATCTCTTTCTCTGTCAATCTCTGAAATTCAAAGCATTGGCATCTAGAAATTACTGTAGTAGGAACTTTATGCAAATCAGTAGTAGCAAGAATGAAAATAATATGCTCAGGAGGTTCTTCTAACGTTTTTAACAACGCATTAAAAGCCCCAATCGATAACATATGGACTTCATCTATAATATAAACTTTATACTTTAACTCCGAAGGGACTAAATTTATCTTATTTTTTATCTCACGGATCTCATCTACTCCATTATTAGAAGCAGCATCAATTTCAATGATATCTGAACACTCATTATTAATAATGGAAAGGCAATTCTTACAAGTACCACATGCTTCACCATTTACTGATTCTAAACAATTAACATCCTTGGCAAAAATTTTTGCCATCGTCGTCTTTCCAGTACCACGTGGACCAGAGAAAAGATAGGCATGGTTAATTTTATTATATTGAATGGCGTTACGGACAATTTTTACAACTGAACTTTGTCCAACAACATCTTCTAATTTAGAAGGTCTATATTTTCTATATAATGCTTGATACGACATAACTCACCTCCTATAACCACTTTAATTATACCATAAAATAAGTTAGAAATACGTAATTAAGAACGTTTTTCACGAAAAAAATCTTTTACTAAATTCGAAGTTTCTTCCTCTAGAATACCGCTAATAAGTTCAACTGTATTTCCATACGACCGCGTCGAAAATATTTTTTCAACTAATTCAACATCATTTGTATTAGCCACTGTCCCATAAACAACTTTTGCTATTCTAGATTGAGCAATAGCACCAGCACACATCGGACATGGCATCATAGTTACGTACAAAACACAATCAAGTAAGCGCCAATTTTCTAATTTTTCCGAAGCTTCCATAATACAACCTATTTCAGCATGAAAAATTGCACAATTTTTTGAATCTTTCTGATTATGAGAAGAAGCAATCACTTGATTATTCTTAACTAAAACCGCTCCTACCGGAACTTCACCATTTTGATAAGCTATTTTAGCTTCTTCTAAGGCTAAACCCATAAATTCTATATCATTCATATATATTCTCCCAAAAAAAAGTGCACATAAATATGAAATGTTAAGGCTGCTATCTTCCGATCCTGACCTGGTTCCACCCATATTTATTGCACATCAATATTCTAATATATTTTATCCACAATTTCAACAAAAATGCAAAATTTTCTATTATTTTTTTATCCACAATTAAATTCAATGTTCCACGTGAAACATTGAATAGAAATTTTATGCTAAAACACTACTTCTAAATGTTAAAAATAATAATATATTTGTCACTCTACATAAAATTACAAATAAAAGTTAATTAGCCAACAATGTTTCACGTGAAACATTGTGCATATTTTATTTCCCGGGAAATATTTTTTCGACTAATTTAACAAACAACAATATAAAATCC
>UQRY01000002.1 GCA_900543675.1 uncultured Mycoplasmatota bacterium | reverse complement strand
CATAGTTCATTTATCATAAGTTTTGGCTCCACCAACACTACTTGACATTGAACCTTGAAGACTATCTATCTTTCTTTGCCAAAAATGCCATAAATTGGGGTAGTTCGTGAAATTTATTGTAATAGGATTCATCTACTTCTTTACATTCATCGATACATCTAGATTCTTTAAAATTTACAACTGTGAAATGATTATTGATCAGTGTTTCAAAAAAATATGATGGTGGAGCTATAAACTCTTCTAGTACTTCGTTATCGTTAAAACAATTTATTTGTTTGGTATGAGACATGTAGTTTCCTAATACATGATTGCCGTTACTACCACCTTCAAATCCTATAACATGATAATAAGTACCATTACAATCTATTTTTTCAGTAGCAAATCTCATTGGGTGCCCAACTGAAAATAATAATTCTCCTTCATTATCTAAAACTCTATATAATTCCTGGAACACTTTGTCTTTATCTTCCACATGACTAATGGCTAAACTGCTAAAAATAAAATCAAATTCATTTTCTTGGAAAGGGAGTTCTAGCATATTTCCAACGAAAAATTCGCAATGGGGATAACTTTTCTTAGCAATCATTATAGATTTTGAGGAAATATCGATTCCAGTTATCTTTTTTGGATTATATTTACTTAATATTTCACTTTCTTCTGCAGTTCCACATCCGAGCATAAGTACTCTTTTTCCTTCTAAGTTTGGTAACATCGATATCATCATTGGCTTTTCTACAAATCGTAATGATTTTTTCATTCCATTTATGACCTCGTAATGTCTCTTTTCTGCGAACGCATCATAATCGTTAATATGATTATTTAAACTCATATAATTACTCCACCATGACACTTTAACGTGTAAACTTTTTTATCCTTTTTATAAATATTTTCTTCCCCTTCAAAATATTCGATACTTCCAGTAGCCTGAAAGGTATATTTGTATTCACCGTTCGTATACTCTTTGGGTCCTCTTACTGGGATTGTATCATCACTACCCACTAACATAAGAGCAGGTCTTAATGCTTTATCCATTGCCTCTTCACTTAGTGATTCATCTAAGGTTACTCCATAGTAGTTCATTCCCCATATAGGCGTATCTTTTTCTAAGTAAACCACTTCTTCTCCCATAAAATTAGTTCCGCCAAAATAAGTATCATGATATACCATATTCCCATTACGATATTCATAATCCCGTGAACCAATTCTAGAAGAATTAATTTTTTCAGCTTCACTATTAGCATAAGTTTCTTTCTTAGCTTTAATTAAAAATTCCTGTAATTGATTATTCGTGATTTTCCTCCCTTTAACAATGTTTTTTTCTTTTGACAAGTAACATATTTATCTAGCCATAACGAATTACTTGTTTCGTTACTAAACAAATCAGTTATAGAATACGATAGATCGTCTGCTAGTTCTAAGATTAATTCTTTTAATTCTAGATGATCAATGTAATATTTATCTATTGAAGAATATCCTAGATAAGCACCAATGATATTACCGGCAATCGCTCCAGTTGAATCACTATCTCCATCATGATTGACTGCACATATTAAGGTATCTATTATACTATTTTGATGTTTCAAACAAGAATATAAGACAATCGCTAAAGCTTCTTCTGCTACCCATCCTTCTCCTAGTTCTTTGATGGCTAAAGTATCTTGTATATTTTCCTTACTAAGGACAATTGCCTTGTTTACTAACTGGAGAAAATAGTCGCTAAATTCTTCTGAATAGATACTTGAATTTTCGGCATACAATTTTAATGCTTTTTCTAATGATTCTTCTAGCGATAGATCTTCGTTAGTTAATATATTAATGAAGATAGCTTCAAAATCAGAAGGAATCATTCCCAACTGGTGTCCATGTGTTATGGCACTTGCTTCTCTTGCGATTTTTCCAGCTGTAAGGGGATCTTCTATAGATAAACCAATAGGCGCAATTCTCATTACTGTTCCGCAGCCTTTACTGTGGTTAATTGGTTCTTCGAAAGTTCCCATTTTTTCAGATAATAAAGCACTTAAACAAGTATTTCCCGGCACTCTTTTTTCTTTTAATTCTGGTACTTCTTTTATCCAAGAAATTGTTTTTTCATTTTTCTTTCCAGTCTGTGTTTCTAGACAATCTAAATAAGCCAAATAAATAGTATCTTTAAGAGGTGGGGCGATTCCTTTTAAAACGGCTCTTGTTTCTCTCCATAATAATGCGTTAGCAGTAAATAAAGTCATTTGAGTATCATCAGATATTATTCCCTTATCGAATATATATTTACTAACTTGTCTTTCTTGGATATTTCTTTCAAACTCTATTGGATAACCAGGTGCATCCCCAATTGCCCCCGCTATTAATGAACCTCTTATCCTATCATTTCTATCTATTTTGGTTCTATCCATGAATCAGTCTTTTCCCTTCTTACTTTCTTTTACTTCTCTATTTCATAGATTAAACGCCAAATAAGTCAGGATTTACTAAGGGAACAATCAGTTCACAGATTTCATTTTGTGCATCGTATCCCCAATAAGACTGATAGAAACCATCTCCTAAACCACTAGCTATCATCACTAATTTATGTTTAGTGTTGGGATTTTCCCATTCGATAAAATCACCATCTTCTCTTTGGTATTGAGGTAACTTTAGTGCACTTTCCTTAAAAAATGGTGCAAAATAATCATCGTAGTGATTACCGTCAGGATTATTTTGATACCAAGTATCTAAAAATGTTTGATATTCTTTGGCAACTTGCTCATCACAAAACGAAATCATTCCTGCATCTACTGGAAAGCCACTCAAAATTCCGTCTTTCGCGATGAAAGCAGCACTTTCTTCAGTAGGATTGGCGATGACATATTTTACAACCGGAGTATTTTTTATTTTTAATCTAGCTGTACACATTCTTATTCCTATTTCATTACTTCGGCATATAGAAACCTCAACCGGATATTTTCCAATAGGAATCTCTGTTTCCAATATAGGAGAGAACTTTCCACTTACTAAATAAGCAAGTGGATCAGAAACAATAATTCTACCACTTGGGCAATCAATCTCCCCTACCGTTAAATAAAATCTAGTATTTGACTTTACAAATTGTTTTTTTATATCTTCAACATTTATTTCTTGACTAGATATATATTTTAAATTTAGCTCAAAGGCTTTTTGAACATCTAATTTTTTCTCTTTATTTTTAGTCGTTTGAGAAAATAATCCCATAGTCTAACTCCTTTATCAAATATTATTTTTACCGTAATACTTCCCTAATATTCCTTACTATCAAGACTAAGATTTGTCTTGTACAGTTAAGCTGATAATCCATTTGATCCAAGGCAAAATTCCACTAGCTCGTCTTAGGGCAGTTTCCAAACTATTTACATTAGGAGAAACTTCTAAAATCGTTTGGGCAATTAAATGATTGTCAATCTTTCCAGTATCTAAATATTGTTTTAACGCTAAATAGAAAGGTTTATGGGAGATCATTGCTTTAATAATTGTTAAATTTTTTGTCTTATAATCCATTTTATTTAATTCTTTACCTGCTTGTGTTAAGCAATACCCGTTGTGGGATTTTTCTACAAATCCTAAATATCTAGCTGCAGCACTATAATAACCACCTTGACGTATATCGAATTCATAGAGATCAGCAATCTCACTTATTTTCATCTCTGAATCATTTAAAATATTTATAAAGTCTAAGACTCGATAGAAAGTATTGGCTTGAGGAAAAGGAATCTTTGGATCCTCTTCGACAAATTTTATTGTTTTCATGATATTCAAAATATCTTCTATTTCAATTTGTTGATAAACTTCTCCTAAAATATATCTTTTAATTTTAACTAGTTTTATACTATTATATCTGTTTTCATCATCAAAACGATAAATATAAAAATTAAAAATATTATTATGTTTAATTAACATAACTGGAATTATTTCTTTGCTTGTTATCTTTCGCCATACTCTATATGGATAATATAATTGTCTAATGATAAAGTCACTCATATAATGATTTTTAGCTTCTACAATCACAAACTTGGTTAATCCTTCATAGCTTCCATCTATTTCCATTTGTGAGTTTTCTACTTGAATATGAAAATCCTCATTTTCTTCTGTTTTAATAATATATTCAAAATTTCCTGTACCCATTCTTCCTTGAATTGTTGGAACTACCTTTTCGCCAATTAAATCTTCTAACATTCCAGAAATAAAAGCAGAAGATAAAGATATGGCTTCACTAGATATATTTTTACTATCAATTGTAGTTATATAATCAGGTAAATACTTTGTTTCAATCACAATAGAGTTATCCAAATTTACCTCTTGATAGTTTTTAAACTTACCTATTAAATATTCTCCTCTTTTGGTTGGTAAAATTGCTAGATGATGACGATTAAAGATATCTGGCAGATCAATTTTACTATCAAACTTAGTCATCAATCGTGGTTCTCTAAGTTTTTTTATTTGCGTGGCACTAATAGTAAAATAACCATTTTTCTTTATTTCGTCTAAGATGTTATATTGTTCAAAGATTTCTTCCCAAGCAGTATCATTCTTTCCTTGTGCCAACGATCAACACCTCCTGAATTTGTCCTCTTTTTTTCGCATCAGAGTTAATATTTCTCTTTGCCATTAAAGTATGAATTTTATATCTAGTTTTATCACTATATAATTTTTTTATGAATGGTGTTGAGGAGTTACTAATGATTACTGTACAACCATTATCAATTAATCTATCACAGAGTTTTTTTAATCTTTCTTGGTCTTCTCTAGTAAAACCATTCTCTGTGTATCCAACAAAATTAACTTGATCATCGAACTGATCATATGGAGGATCAAAATATACTAATGATCCTTTAGGAACATCTTTACAACATTCTTCAAAGTCTCCATTTCTAAATTCAATATCATTTTGGGTAAAATATTCATGAAGAGCATTCAAAACTGGTTTATTACAAATATTCGGATTTTTATATTTACCAAATGGAGTATTAAAATGCCCAGAACTATTTAATCTAAAAAGTCCGTTATAACAGGTTCTGTTTAAGTAAATCAATCTTGCTGATTTTTCAACAGATGACCAAGTTTTATATTCTTCTTTTCGATCTAACTCTCTAATTTTATAATAATCATCGGCATTATTCTTGTTTTCATATTCTTCTAATTTAGTAATTAATTCCTCATAATTATCTTTAATACATTTATAGCATTCAATTAAATCTTTATTATAATCATTAACTACTGCTTTGGTAGGCTGTAAATAAAATAAGATGGATCCGCCTCCAATAAAAGGTTCGTAATAATTTGTATATTTTACTTTTTTAAGATATTTTTCCATTTGGGGTATTAGCTGCCTTTTTCCACCTGCCCATTTCAAAAAGGGTTGGATGAATAAATTTTTATTTTTTTTCACTTGTAATACCTCCTATACTTCCGTAAATCATTATATCATCTTTTCTTTATTTTTAACTATAAAACAGAGCGATTTTACACTATATGATTATTTAGATTATTTAACTGTTGTATAAATGACACTATGAAAAGTCACAAAATATCCATTTCATCAATTGTCATTTTTATTATTTACAAAAATTATCTATGTTATCTCGATCGTATTTTTGATTTTTTATTACTTTAAATGTTTCGTTATCTCTATTTACATTGCATCTAACTACGTCATAAAATAGTGTATCATAATATATAATATTTTCTCCTGACACTTTTACTAATGAAAATCTTGGGGCTTGGTGAATATTAACGACACCGATATAATCTATTGTCATCAGTACGGATATAAATATAAAAAAATAGCCAAAATTACTTATTAATCTTTTCGGATAGCTTAATCGCTTTGTAAATCTGCTGACACCAATTAAAGAAATTATCGCTCCCAAAACCGAGTAAATAGATCCCCAGCTACTTTCACTAGGAAATATGGCAATGGCAGTAATTGAAATTAAAACTCCAAACGTGATGAATATCAGACCTATAAAATGATTTCGATTTTCGATTTTTTTATTCGTATAATCTATTATATTGATTGTATTCTCTTCTAATTTTTCTTGGTATTCTCTTTCTTTTACCTTTTCGCCACTCATCAAATCATTTAAAGAAATATTTAGTTCATTACACAAAGGTTTAAACAAGGATAAGTCAGGCATATTTCTTCCATTTTCCCAATTTCCAACAGTACGGTCTGATACGTTCAATTTTTCTGCCAATTCTTGTTGCGTCATATTTTTCGTTTTTCTACATTCAGCAATGAATTTTCCAATCTTTTCTTGATTCATATTTTTTGCTCCTTTCACACTAATATTCTATAATGTAAAAGTTATTTTTAACAGGAAACATTTCAAGGGTACACAAATAGTCAACGAATTGATCATTTATTATTTATCTATTTAATTCTTTTTCTTCAGTCGTATTTTTTATTACTTCTTCTATTTCTCTCACTTCAATATCAAATTCTATTTGTAACTTTATTGATATTAAATTATATAAAATAAAGTAAATCTCCTATATTAGTGATTTACTTTATAAATAGTAATTTAACTTATTTAACTAATGCATATATAGCCAAACCAATTAGAGCGACTATTACTAATACAATATATATCAGAAAACCTTTACCAAGAATTCTTAATCCTTTATTAATTGTTCCTGCTAATTGCTCAGTATTGCTAACTTTCTTCATCAAAACTCCTTCAACTTCATTATCTAATAATTCATCAAGGCTAACACTTAATACTTTAGATAAAGCCTTTAATTGTTCTGGATTGGGTGTTGTTTCATTTAGTTCCCAATTAGAAATTGTCTGTCTAGTAACTCCAATTTGTTCACCTAGTTGTTCTTGTGATAATCCATTTTGTTTTCTTAACTTTAAAATGTTTTCACCTAATTTCATTTCTATTTCTCCTTTCACTGACCATTATAGATAATAAGTGGTTAACAAATCTATAGAAGTACTTTGGAAGTTTGTCAAAGAGTTTTAACATTTCTAATTATACAATACATTGGATAATATATTTTTCTTATTTACGGTACTTTACTATTCTGTATTATTGGTTAACATTTAAAATTATCTTTATTTTCGATTAAAGACATTTCATTGACTTTTTCTTCTAAGTTTTATACATTCTATACTTTCTCGTTTTTTGAAATATATTGTGCTAACAATATTACTCCTATTAAATTAATTCCTACTGATAAACCTAGTAGTATTCCCGAAGTAAACTCGCCAAATGGCGTTATTTCATTACTTGCAAAAAAAGTATGAGTTAAATATAATACGTTTCCTAGTATTATCATCAATATTCCTGTTTTTCCTTTATTCATATATCCTCCATACAAATCCATTTATTTAAGCAATTCATACAATTCGTTCATACTTCCTTCTTTTTTATACCATTTAGAATACTTGTGCCACAATTTTCCAGCAGTAAATTGCGATATGATTAACCAGATAGGAAAAAAGGGACTACAAAGAACGCAATTCCCAATAGTATAATTCCTGATTTTAAATTGGAATAATCTGATGGAATGAAAATCAACATAAAAATAATTATCACTATAAACACGATAACTGGAGCAATTTGAAACCAAAATAATTGCCTATACGACTTATATAACTTATCAAATTGTTCTACTGATAAGTTTTCTTTCGCAAAACATAATTTGTTATTATTTTCAATTTTATTATTTATAGCTCCTAATTGAGAGAATTTTCCCATCTTAATTCCTCCATAAATTATTATTGATATGTTAATTATTAAACTATTTTCAAAGTTTTTAATTCATATATCTTCTTTATTAAAATCTTTTAGTTTTTTCTCGTGTAATCATTTAATTTTTTGTTTTTCTTCCAATTACTATTATTGTTTTATTATCATTTCATAATCTATATAATTACCAGCAAACGGAGTTTCAGTATTTTTTCTTTCGGCCACTTTGATAAACCCTACACTTTCATAATTCTTCTGAGCAGGTAATAAGATTTCATTCGTCGTAACAACAATTTTCTTTACATCATATTCTTTAATTCGATTAATTGCTTCTTCTAATTGAAGTTTACCATACCCTCTACCTTTGAAACTAGATAAGATACAGTTATGTCCTATGGTTACCTCGTTAGGTCTATTTCGTGGATCCCAAGATATATGACCAACTGCAATACCATCTACTACAGTAATAAAACCATATTTATCCGCAATAGAGTCCAAATTAGAATAGAAAAAATTGTCATACTCCTGCCACATTTGGTCCCAAGTTTTTTGACAATTAACATTAAATGAATAGGCATCTACTAACTGATTATATAATGTACCTTTTGGAAACTCACTTATCTTTTTAAACTCTATCATACGAACCCCTTTTATTATTTATAACCCCTATCACTTGTAATTTATCTTTTTCCTACTTTACTGATTTCTTTTCTTCCACGACTTGATAAGCCTCAAAATAATCAATGTGATAGAGTTTATGGATATCTTCAGTTCCCATTTCTACTACTATGTTATTTTCTAATCCTAATTTTTTCAATAAACTTTCTACAGTATATCCTTCTTCTCTGATATGTTCAATATCAATTTCTAAGAATGGTGGAATGAGTGGAAAACTATCGATATCGAAATCTATTTTTCCTAATTCATAAGAAATCCTAGGTGCTTTTACTCTACTAATTGGATCTAAGCCCATTTCATGAAAAAAATCTAGAGTTTCTTTTAATCGGCTTGCTTTAAATTTGATTTGTCTTTTCTTAGTTGGATCACTTTGATGAATATGCATCGTTACTTTGATACTTCCTTCATCGGTTACTCTAACTAATTTATCCTGTTGTTTTAAAAATTGTCTATCTTTTGTATCTAAAACAATAATTTCTCTAGTATCATCGTATACTTTTTTTGCCCCGATTTCTTCTAATTTTTTAGTTAAACTCGCTATATCTACTTCTAAGACTTTTATTTCTTTTTCTTGGTATTCATCTAAATCTTTCATTTTTTTACACCTTTTTCTTTTCAATTATTTTATTATTATCTATATTATCTGATTGGGTTTTACCTATCTCTTTCGTACTTTAGGATTTCACCAGTTACTGCGTTTAGTTCATATTCATATTCAAAATACTGATAATCAAATTCTATTTCATAAGTCGCAATTTGGTAATCAACATCCAATTCTACTTTACGAAAGGTTACTTCACTACTACTTAATTTGGCATGGTCTAAAACTATTTCTTTCGCTCTTTTAGTTCCAATATAGTTATTGGTAGGGGTCGTATTAGAATTATCATTATGAGTATGTAGTTCATCTTCTTTATAACTAATTACTTCTTTGGTATCCACATCTATACTTAACTCATATTCTTTTTCTGTATCATAAAAGTCAACTTCATAGACCGTAATTCCGTTTTCTCTATCCGTTCTTACTTTAGTAAAGGTTACTTCATCATCTGTTTTTCCTACTCTTTGTAGCGCAATATTTTTAGCTTCTTCTTCGGTCATGGAAACTGTCTGATCGTCTTTAATATTGACATTATCTCTAATATCTTTTTCAAAATTAGCTACTTTGCCATTATGATAATTAACATCGAGTTCATATTCATACAAATCATCATAAAATTTGATCTCAAACTCTCTATCTCCATGGTCTTTCTTAACTGATAAAAAGGTGACATTATCTTCCACCACATTTGCATATTCTAAGGCAATATTTTTAGCTTCTTCCTCAGTAAATGTTTCACGAATAACAAAAGCATATACACATACTCCAATAATTACTAAGACAAGTATTATTGTGATTATGATACTATAAATTTTCCACTTTTTCATAAATCCTCCTTCTTTACTAGTATTATACCAAACAAAAAAGGAAAGTACATCTACCATTCCTTATCTTTTTTTAGTTATTAGTAAATTTTTTTACTATAAATATTTTTGGTACTAAAAGACCCAATCATTTGTACTTAATATTCTTCTAATAAAGGGAATTCTCTTTCATTCATTAAAAATCGATATATTTCTATTATCGTTTGTTCATAAACATCTATTTTATCTGTCGATTGATTTTCCTTTAAATAGAAAAGAAGATCTTTATATACTTTCCTAACTATTTTCTTGTCCTGATTCATGATTAGCATAATATGATATAATCGGGTAAATATCATATCGAAATTACAGTTAGTAGAAATACTTCCTTCTAGGGCAGCTATTTTTTCAGCATCTCTACGATTGATCTCTGGGTATTTCATCATGATTTCCGTGGCGACTAGTTCTATTCTTTCTTCTTCTAGTAAATGGCCATTATATTGATACTTCATCTTAACGGTTTATCCTTCTTACAAATATTTTTTCAATATCTTCTTTTACTCTTTCTTTTCCTAAATAAATGGTTTGTTCTTCTCCTCTTAGTATTTCTTTAAGAAAAGATGTTCGAATATTATTAATAATCGTTTGTAGTCCTCTTGCGCCACTGTGCAAATCGTAAGCTGCATTTACGATATCTTCATAGATCTCTTCATCGATGATTAACTCTTTTCCATATAAAGATACTCCCTTTTTTAAACTCAGTATTGGACTGATAGAAGATTCTTTTAAAATTCTAAGTAAATCTTCTTTGGTATATTCATCAGTGTGTAAATAAGTATTGATTCTTCCTACTAGTTCACGTTCTAAGCCATGGGCAATTAAATCTTCTGGCACAATAGAATAGATATCACTATCTACTATTTTTTTATTTCTTAGTTCTGATAAAGCGCCTAGAAGAATAAAGGTTAACTTTGACGTATCAAATTCTACTTGTTCTGTTTTTAAAAATTTATTTCCAATATTTACGGGATATACTCCACCACCAAGAAAATCAAGAAGTTGTTGTTGAACGGCTTTTTTCATTTTGATTCCATCATCCGATGTGTAAGCTAATTTATCAAATTCGTCTAATAGAATAATTCCCCGTTCTGCTAGTTGTAAATTGTTTCCAGATGCTTGATATAATTGTGCTAACAAATCCGTGATATTCGCTCCTTCATATCCGGTTGAAGAATAATTGACAGATGAAGCAAAAGCAACGGGAATAGTTAGTTTACGGCAAATTTCTCGGGTAATTGCAGTTTTTCCTGTTCCCGTTGGTCCATCTATAAATAGAATTGCTCTCTCCCCATCCGTTAATCTTTTATTAGAAGCTAAATCTTGGTTATAAATCATCGTATAAAATAAATCTTCTACTAGTCTTTCTTGACCAATAAACTTTTTCTTTATTTCTTCCAAAAGAGTCCATAATTCTTGTTGACTTTTCGTAAATAAATTTTGTCTTTTCTGTTCTAAAGTTAAATCATCCTCTTCAGTTAAAAATAGAGAATTCTTTTTAGTAGTAGAATTTTTATACTGTATCATATGATTCAATACTAGATAATTATTGACTGTTTTAAAACTAGGATGATTAAGATGAGTAAATCCTGAATAATTTAAATGTTCTTTCATTGAGTCCATAAAATAAGCAACTACGTCTGATCCAGCTACGTTTTTTCTTAACAAATAGTAAATAAATTCTGGAGTAATTTCTAAAATAGAATAAGTATCTAAGTCTTCTTCTACCATATTGAATAAATCTAATTTAAATTTCGTATTATAATACGTTAAATAAGAACTTTCTAATGGTTTAATCTCTTCTTCTTTAATCCCAATAAAAGAAAATAAATCTTCTTTTTTAATATCATCATATTCTCCTAAGAGAGATTGTAGGTGGATATCCGTAGTAAAACTTGCGATAAACATGGAAAATACTTTTTTGTCTAATCTTGATAACGTATATTGTTGTTTATCACCCCCAATCTTTTCTACTACTTTTTGAATTTCTAATGGTTCGATATTTGCGTAGATATCCATTGCTTTTTGAAAGAACTTTTTAGTCTCTTCACTAAACTTTTCATATTCCACCATAATTTCTCCCCCCTAAAAAGGATTGTATCAAATTCCTAACAAAAAGTCTTTAGCTCTTACAAAAAAACATTTGTAAAAACTTAGAAAGTCATATTTTTTTACTTTTGGGATATAAAATTTTCTATTTATGGCTGAGCAGTAACCTTTAATACTCATATTGTTAAATAATTTTCTTAATTTCGATTGTTATTTGATATGATCTTTGTTAAAATTTTTGGAGGAGGTTTATATGTTAAGTAAAGAAGCAATTAAAGAAGAAATAACTAGAAAAAGTATATATGTAGATAATAGTAATGATCATTTAGAAGAGAATTTTATTGAAGTAACACTTGGTGACTCTGTCAAAGTCTATGATGCACCATTTTTAAGTATTACTAATTCTACACCTACCAAAGAAATTATAATTCCTGATGAAGGGTTAATCTTAAAGCCAAATGAACTTTATATTGGTAGAACTTTAGAGTTTACCAAGACATATGGATTTGTTCCTCTTTTAGCGGGAACAGAAGAGTTAGCTGCAGTAGGTATGGAAATTCATGTCACTGCTGGGTTTGGAGATAATGGATTCGAAGGCACTTGGACATTAGAGATTGTCTGTAATAATCCAACTAGAGTATATAAAAATATGCCAATTGGGCGAGTTTATTATTATCCATTAATTGGTGATGATAAGAATAAATATCGTGGAAAATATTTTGGGCAAGTGGAGCCAACAGCTTCTAGGCTCTATACCGAGTATGAACAGAAACAGAAAGTATTGGTGAAGTCAGATGTTAACAAGTAAAGAGATAAAAAGACAGATGGAATTAGGCAATATTGTAATTGAAAACTTACAAGGAGATGCTTTAAATAAACCAAATAGTTGTGATTTAAGATTAGGAAATACTTTATATGTCTTTGACTATGATATTATCGATACCAAAAATAGTCGTAATTATCTACATGAAGTATTAAACGATCAGCCAGTCAATTTAAGAAAAGTAGTAATTCCAGAAGAAGGATTACTCTTACAACCTCATAAAGTATATTTAGCCAAAACGATAGAAAAAGTAACCACTCATGGTTTTGTTCCTGTGATGAATGGGAAAGCAACACTATCTCTTTTAGGGGTTAGTATCGAGTTAACAAATGGCTATAAAACTGATAATTTTGATGGACACTTATTTTTAAGCATTATCGCAACCAAACCAACCATTATTTATCCGGATATCAAGATTGCGAATTTAACCTTTTTCCCTAGCTTAGAAAAATCTAATGAAACAAGAAAGATTGATGAAGAAAAATCTTGTGGTATCTATTCATCGGGAATGTTAAGTGGCGAAGAAATCAAGAATAGAATGCAAAAAAGTGATCCAGATATTTTCATTAGCCCTCAGGATAAAATTTTAATTAATCCTAATTCCGTCAACTTGACTTTACATGATACCGTTGGAATTTATACTGATCCTATCTTAGATATGAAAAAAGAAAATACTATTGAAAAAATTCCAATTGGAGATAAAGGAATATGGCTTTATCCCGATGAAATCTATTTAGGAAGAACGAATGAATGGACAGAAACTTATCATTTAATTCCGATGGTAAGTGGTAGAAGTTCATTAGGGAGAATTGGTCTTCATGTACACTGTTCAGCAGGCATGGGTTCTATTGGTTATCAAGGATATTGGCATATGGGAATACGGGCAGTAAAACCAATTTTACTAACTAAAGACATTAAATGCTGTCAAGTTTATTATTTAACTCCTGAAGGAGAAGATACTATCCATTATCAAGGACATATGCAGAATATGGATAAAGATCAATTAGGTAGCCCTTTATATAAATCATTGGCAAAAAAAAGATAGATACTTAAAGAAGCTCTGTCTTTTTTGAATTATTCATAGGAAACTTTATAAGTGTTTCGATAAGTAATGGGATGATTCACGATGAGAGAAAGTAGCTATTTCACCTGTAAATTGTTGGTAGAAAGAGTCGTCTTTTACTCTCTGCCACCGTTGTTTAAAGACTTCTTTTATCTGTTTTTCATCAAATAATAAATCTAGTAGTCGGTTTAATTTCTCCTCTTCACTTACTTCATGTTCTTGGAGTAAGAAAAATTGACTTTGTCTTTGATTTGATTTTGTAAGATTCAAACTAACTTCACAAAGCCTCGCAATCAATAATAAGTTTTCAATAACCACTTGATAAGATAAGCTATTATCAAATATCCGAAACTCAATTCTACCTTTATCTTTTTTATACCATTTCATCTGACTAAAATTAAGGCTCGTATAGCGTACTCCGTAATGATAAAAGTCTGTTTTAGAAAAGGACTTCTTAAATAGATTATATTTTTCTAACTCAGTAAGTGTTTCTATATCATCATAAGCTTTTAAATTTACTCCCTTTAATCGTAATACCGTTTCTAGGCGATTTCGCACTTGAATAGTATAAATAAAAGAATAAAAATCTTCTTTCGTTTCTAATTTTAACGTAGGATTTTCTTGGAATGTTTTTTGAATATTATCTTTAATTGGAGAACAAAAACGTTTGGCCACAGTTCTGATTCTTTTATGATCCCCACTTGCTAGCTTGTAGAATAGTTCTTCACATTCTCCCCAAATGATTAACAAGTTTTTTAACGCCGTAATATTACCCTCAAAATAATTAGCATCGATATTAATATGTAGTCCTGTTGCTTCATCCGTCATAGCGCCTAGTTCTTTAAACAACATGCAAACTGCTTTTAATTGATTTAAGTCATTTAAGGAATTTGTCATAATGGGTGAAGATATTTCAGGAGTCCAATCATTGCCACATTCTTTAGATAGGTTCCATTTTGTTGTAACGTTCTTTTTCTCGAAGACTAAGCAATTAGTAATTTGACTAACTAATTCTTCAGGTATTTTCATAGCATACATCATCTTGGCTAGTAATTGATCGGTAGTAGCTAATGTCCTGATCATTTCAAATTGTAAAGAACAATATTCTAGTTCCACTCCATAACGAGGAAAGTTAGAGATTGGAAGAGATTCCTGTTTTCTTTCAAAGACATGATTGAACAGAAGGCTATTTAGTAGGATTTCCTGTATTTCTAAAGAGGAAGCTTTTAATATAGTAGTTAAGGATAGCCAATCATAAACTAAGGTATTGTTTTTCGTTTTAAAAAAAGATTCTCTTATCCACTTAATTTTTAAGTTAAAATCTTTAAGTGTTAAAGCGCAAAATATTTTTATCTTTCTTTTTAATTCATACTCTCTTCGTTTATCTAAATATTTAGTGGCTACTTCCGTTCTTTCGATAATTTCTTGATCAGAGTAATACTGATTCCCTTTAGTAAAAATTTCTTCTAATTGCTTTTCAAACTTTTCCTCATTATTTTTCTTCATCGTGACACTTCTTTCTTTTTTGACATGTCACTTATTATATAATACTTTATAACACTTGGCAAAAATATTCACTTTTTAGTTATTTTTTATGAATAGAAATTGAAAGGAGTCTTTTCTTCCTAGCATATTATCGATTACCAAGGAGAATCTAAAAGGAACACCCAATTGATTATCCCCTATCTCATTAGAATTAATGACATATAAATTTTCTTCGTCATCGACATCACTAACCACTAAGTAATGACCATGTTGGGAAAAAGTTAGTGGACTTCCTTCCGAAGGGCCGACATGGATAATTGCCATATTCCCTTCTTTTACCCATTTGATTATTTGATTCTTTTGTTTGTCAGGATGCGAGAAATCGATATGGATAATCCAGTAAGAAATATTTAGTTTATCTTCTATGATTAACCGCTTTAAGCAATAAATTAATCCTTCGGGATGGATTCCTTTATTTCTTAGATAAGTAGGATCAAACTTTCCTTCTCGATCAAATAGTATTTTCTTGGCAATATCTACAGGATTAAAGGAATAGCCATAATTGATTAAAATATTCGCAATTGAAGTTGGACCACAACCATATTTTTCTAAGTTCCAGTCTAATTGTTGTTCTTCTATTTCTGCCAAATGAAAATCCCGTTGACAATATCTAATTCTATTTTTGTTCATTGTTCCTTTCTTTCAGTTTCCTTTCATTATTTTTACTTTAATATTACCAGAGCCTAGGACTTCTGCTAATGAATCGGGATTATCTATTTTTCCAAGTTTTGTATAAGAATAAGAAGTTACAAAAGACTGATAGAAAATGACTAGGCAATTATCACCAAATAGCATGATATCGCCTACATTAATTTTATTTACTAAAGAGGCATTCCTAGGTAAGTGCTCATCAAAATAATAATATTTTTCATTACCATTTAATTCTTTCATTTCTATTTCTAAAGGTAAGCGTTGGAGTAATTCTTTTGTCGTTTCGTTATTTTCTAAAGTAGCACTAAATTTTATTTCTCCAATCATTAAATAAAGTGTTAATTTTTCTTTATTCATTTTTTCTTCCATCCTTTCTAAATTATTATTTGATATCGAGTTTTTTCTCCCTTTATATGAAGGAAAAGAAAGAAGATGCAAAAACTAGAACTAATCCAATAATCACTAGCGTTATTTTCTCATTATTGTTTAACTCATATCTTGTTTTCTAAATAGAATTTACTTTGATATTAGGGTTCTTATTTAAAAGATAATCACTAATATCTCTATACTCTTCCCCCACTAATAATGTTGTTGATATTAATACTTTAAATTCATTGATCTTTGTTGTTATATATAAATATTCTTCTACTCTACTATTCGAACCATGTAAATGAACATTACTTTTCTTATCTATTTTTTCTATTTCTGAATAAGGAAAGGCATAGACGATTTCCTTTTTAATAATAATCATGTAATTAGCGGTTAAAAAATAATGATGTTCATTCCAAAAGTCAATACTACCTAATTTATCTAACAAACAATTTTCTATCAGATATTTTTTTATTTTTTTCAAGCTAAAATATACATATATTCTCTCAATAGTTCTTAACAATACAAGATATCTCCCCATACAATATAATACCAGTTTACTTGGTAACCAATATATAAAAGAATGAAAAATATGATTACTGTCAATAAATGTCCGCTTTAGCTAATGCGATATATTCATCAATTGTATTTGGTTTCATTTTGACCTCTATCTATATTGTACTTTGAATCATCAAAAGCAAGTAATGGTAAGAAAATTGTTGGTAAGAGCATAAGTCCAATACAATAATAACTACTCTTATTAAACACCTTTCCTAGTTTATAGAGAAAAGTTAAAATAAAGAATATATTTATGATTGGAATAAATAGGAAAAGTACATGCCAAGTTGAACCGAATATGTCTTTAGTTAAGCACCCAATATTATAAAATGGAATTAGAACAATCCAGCCTTTATCTCTTATTTTCTTTTCGATTTTCCAAAAGCTAACTAGAAAAATCAAAAGAAAAGTGAGGATAAAAATTCCCAGTAAATAGAAAATATTACCGGTATAATGATAATTGAATTGTTGAAATAATGATAAAATAGTAGTCTTATCCTCGATATCACCGAAAGCAAATAAAATGGAATTTTGATTTTGGGTTATCATTTTGTATTGGTTACTTGTTATTGAATACTCTTGATAACTAGGAAAACGAATTTCTGTGTATGTGAAAAATTGAAAGCTGGGTGCAGATAATACTTCTTTCTTTAAAGTGGAGAAGAACATCTCTTGTTGTGCTTCATCATGAAAAACAAGATAACTAGCTAAATATGGACACGACTGGGAAACGTTTAAATAAGTATCTACTCCAGGATAGTTAGCTTGTTCTTGAACATCAATAATATCACAGCCTTGTTCTTTCATGTATTGGGTAAAATCGCTGGCAGAAATTACACTTGGCGTTTCTCTCCTGATTATTAATAAAAACGAAAGTAAAGAAAAAACCAAAACGAAGTTACTAATTAACGAAAAAATGTGTTTTTTAGATATAAATTTAATTTTCATACAATTACTCCTTGTTATTTAGTTGTTATCTTTCTACACTCTCAAAAATTAAATCTATTTTTTCTATTTCTCCTGTTCCCCTTATTTCAACAGGAAGAAATCCTTTATACTCATAACCCTGTTCTAGTTTTTCTTTGATGATATCTCGATAATTTTCAAAAATATATTTTACCCCTTTACCCAAACCATAACCATTTACTTTAGATTGTATAGTTATAAATTCAATTCTTTTCATTACCTTTGCCTCCTACATTATTATCATTATTTTAGCAAATATTATTTTGTTTGTACATGCTTAATAGAATATACTTTATTGGTTGGAAACTTTAAATACAGAAACAAAGAAGTTAGCCCTAGACATATCTGTACTTCCGCTGTAGAAGAATTGGATAGTAGTAGTACTAGGTGCTTGAACTAAAACTCCATCTTCTATTGTGATATCAGGATTAGTAGTATTGGTATTATTGATGGTAGTATAACGATCTTGGATTGCGCCACCAATAATTGGAATTATGGTTCCATTTTGAGTAGTGCCTAATCTGCCTGTTAAACTAAAGGAAACGTAATATGTGCCTGGACTAGGTAAAGTAATGGTTGAGCCACTTACTGTAATCGTTGGACTTCCGCCACTAAACTGCGTAGAAAGGGGAATCAATGTCCCAGAAGTAATATCTGTATCTTGATTTTGGAATAAAGCATAATTATTATTTATTTCTGGACCCGTTGGGCCCGTTGAACCCGTCATTCCGATTGGCCCGGTGGGGCCTGTTGGACCCGTCATTCCCGTTGGACCGGTGGGACCTGTTGGACCCGTCATTCCCATTGGACCGGTGGGACCTGTTGGACCCGTCATTCCCATTGGACCGGTGGGACCAATAATGCCATTACTAGGCCCAGTAGGCCCTGTCGGCCCAGTTGGTCCTAGTATAAAACAGTTACTCGGATAGAATTTTTTCATATTGTTTATCACCTAATATAAAATATGAATATTAAGACAATTTGGTTTGTATAGGAAAAGAGAAAGTTTCTTAGGCTTTCTCTTTTTGTTATTTTATTTGTCAATATTAATTAATTCGTATTCTTTAGTACCAGTCTTTAACTTTTCAGCTGTATCGATGATATATAATCCTTTTTTCTCTTCGATTCTATGAATTAGTTTATCCTTACCCGGATCAGTACTATTATAGACAATATCAATACATGCTTGATCAATCGCAACTGGATCAGTGCTTGCTAAAATTCCAATATTCTTCATACAAGGGGCAGAAGCATTTCCATCACAATCACAATCAATAGAAATATTTACCATCGCATTAATGTAGGCAATATTACCATTAAAATATTTGTGAACACTACTTGCAGCATCTCCCATCGATGTAACAAATTTTACTTGATCAGTCCCAAATATATTTTCTTTAGCTTCCCCTGCGCCATGAATATATGCTTTTCCATAAGAAGATGCACAACCGATCGATAATTGTTTTAAAGCTCCACCAAAGCCTCCCATCGCATGACCTTTAAAATGGGATAATACCAACATTGAATCATAATTAGCCATATGTTTACCAACATAGTTTTTCTTAATTTGAATACCATTTGGGATTTCTAATTCCATATCTGGTCCTTCTTCATCCATGATATCGACATTGAAATATTTTGACCACTCATGTTCTTCCATCAATTTCTTATGCTTCTCTGTTGTATTTCTAGCTCCTTCATAAGCCGTATTACACTCTACAACCGTTCCATTTACTCTTTCCACCATTTTTTGAACAAATTCAGGACGTAAATAATTTCGATTGCCCTGTTCTCCGGAATGTAATTTAACAGCTACCTTACCAGGTAATTCTACTCCTAATGCTTCATAGATTTTTACAACACTTTCTGGTGATACTTCACTTGTAAAATATACTTTTGCTTTTTCCATATTCATCTCTCCTTATTTTTCATTTTAAATCTATTTCTTTTCCTTCGCAAGTACTTTTCCTATTTTTATTATTCTGTGTTTTCTAATATATAATTCCTTTATAGATTTCTTCTATTACTATTTGAAAATCACCCCCATTATTAAGATTTCCATTTTATTTGGAATTAATATAGAAAACCGTTATTTTAAACCCATTATTTTTTTATTTTGAACTAAACTTTCTATTTTTCTTCATTTAATGGCAATATCCCTCTTTATTACTTAACTACATTTTAATATCTAAAGCTAACTTTAAGGCAAGAAAAAAGAAAATTTTTTCTAGATATTATTGCCAATCTGCATAAGGATCTTCATTATTTTCTATCGCGTTAGGATAAGCTTTTCTTAAAATTTTTACCAAAGGAACATTTTGTTTATGAGAATAGTTTACGGTTAAACGATTTGGTTCATCATAACTAATTACATAGTCAGGAATGTAGCTTCCTTCAATACTTATTTCATTGTATCTTTCCTTTTTTCTCGTTCTTTCATTCAATTCTTCCATCGAAATCCATTCTGGATATTTTAGATAAGCTCTAGCATATTTGTTACCACTAGAGTTTTTGCTAATCGCATCATAAGAATTTATTTGCATGATATCTTGTGGATTAATTTTCACATAACCACATTTAATTCCTGTATCTCCATGATACATCGAACGGTTTTTTTCTGTTATAGTACTGAAAAATTCTACCTTTTCTTTTCTATTGCTATTTATGATATGACTTCCGCTACGCATACTTCTAACTAAGAAAATAAATCCTTCTTCATCGTATATTATTGTTGGAATCAATACTTTTTCTCCGTCTAAATCATATTCTAAATTCACTATTTTTTTAGTTAATGGATTAGTAATTGAAGAAGCAATATCTTCTGTTGAATTCTTAATCAAACGATTTAAAATATCTAATTTTATTTTTTCTAAATCTTGTCCTTGATATTTTAAAAATACTTCTTTAATTCTTCGGTTAAAAAATACAATATCGATCATATCTTTTAAAAATTCGTTTTTTTCTACATCTACACTGCTATTCATTAAAACTTCTAAATACGTTTTAAATTCTTCTTTAGAATCATGTAAACTTTCTACTAATTCTTTTTTCTTATTCCTGTAATTTTTAATTTTATCCATTAGATATTCGATAATTTCTTCTCGATTAGTGACTAAACTTAAATCCTTTTTTAATTCTTCTAAATCAGAATAATGATCAATAAATTTTTCGATGAATTGGTCACTAACTAAAATATCTTCACTAAGTCTATATTTTCCATTAAAATATTTTCCAAAGATCTCTCGATATTCGAATAAATCACAATCTAATATGGCTAGTTCTCTTTCTTTATTAAATTCATTGACTAGTATTTCTTGCGGTAGGTTTCCAAATATAAGCCAAGAGGGATTCTCCTCTTTATTTTGTTTAACCATTCGGGTAATTAATTCTTTTCGACTAGTAAAATATTCTTGTAAAGTTTTTTTGTCATGGATATTTTTTCTTAATAGATAAAAGGTAACTAGATACTTCGTATTTGTTAAATAGAAATCTAATAATTCAAATAATATTGTCTTATCTTTTAGGCTATTAGGAAGGTAGAAAAAGAAAACGTACTTATCACCATTAATGATTTGGGGCATTTCAGGGTAATCACTTAATCTAGCTATTTTATGTTTTTCTACTTGCTCTTCACCAATTTCTATCAATGAAGCTATATTTAATATGAGTGGTCTAATATCTATTTCTATGTTATCTATAATACTATATACTCGATCTAATTTATTTAACTTTCTTAGTGTAGTTAAAGTTTCGTTTCCCATATATAGTTGATTTAATTTCTGATTATTCCAGTTTAAAATCGTTTGATATAGTTTATTTGAGTGATAACTTTTTAAAATAGTTAACCAATTGGCGGGATTACTAAAAATGATTTCTAGTTGTTCTAAAGAATAATCTTCTTTGTTTTCAATTATTTTGGTTAGGTCACCATCTTCAAAACACCAGCTACTAATATCTATCCTATCTTTTACTATTTCGTAGGATTCTTTTTTTACTCCTTGAAATAGAAGTTCGTTATTCAATAAGAATAGTTCTTCTAAATGCGTTTTTAAGTATTTTAATTGTTTACTAGCCGGTAAATTAAAAAATATTCGGTAGAAATGATCGTAATCCGTGATTTCTATATTTTTATCTAATAAATGAAATATTACTTGTTCATCTTGAAATGAGTTCGTTAAGTATTCAATTTCCTCATCATAACTAGGAGAAGCTTTTATATTTTTATTCAATAACCGTATAAACAATTTAGAGTTAGGAAATTGGTTATAGAAAATTCTACTATATAATAACTGTTCAAAGCGATTATTTTCTTCTAAGATCATTAGTCCATCATCATCAAATAGATAATCGATGATTTCTTTAGAAAAGCAAGAATATAATTTTTCGATTTGGTTTCTCTCTATTCTTTTTAACCATTTATTTTTACAATAGTCATTAAATAGATACTGATGAAACCAGTTTAACTGTTCTTCATTAAGAATTACTTTTTCAAAATCAAACGATTTTTCTAATAAGGAAGACATCAAAGAAAAAGAATAATATAACGTATTTATCCCTTTAAATTTATTGACGATAGCTTCTATCTTTTCAAAATTCTGATATTGATGCCAAGAAGTAATATAAGAATTTGTAAATATTTCATTACAATCTATTTCTGGATTGGTAATTGCGAGAGTTTTTAAGTCCTCTAAAATCAGTTCTAAAAATTCTTCATACCACTTGGAAGGTAGTTTTTTCATTAGAATACTAATGCTTTCGATATTTTTTGAAAAATCTTTTTTTAGATAAGAAAAATAGGTTAACACTCCTTCTTTTAAGGTAGTTTGTAGTTCGGTATTATCTGGATTTTTTTCTATTTCTTCTCGAATTACTTCAATTACTGCGGTAGTGTTTCTTCTTGTTGTTAGGGCTTGTAAAAACCATTCTTCAGAAAATAGTTTGATTTTATTAGGATAAAATTTACTCTTCCATAGGGGTATAGTTAATCGATCATGTTTGATAATCTCTTCTATGGTTTGTTCATTAAAATAAAAGTTTCTTAATTCGTTAGAACCAGAAGAAATAATAGAAATTAAACAATCCGTAGCGTCTTTGTCTTCAATAATATAATTTCTTACTTTAGGACTAAATAATAAGTCCATAATTTCATCACATCGATATTTATATTCCTTATAACAGCTAAGAAATTCTACTAATTCTTTATCCATATTATTCATATTATCTACATTTTTCTTTTTAAAAAGAGTCATCTTTATCTTAACATACGCAGCTTGTAATAATTCTTTAACCATATCTATCCCTCAAAAATTGTCTCTATCATAACATACAGTTTTTTTCTTTACAAGTTTAAAAATACTTGATAGCACTTTATAGAAAAAACATCATCTGGTTTTCATCTTATCCACTTATTCTTAAAAATTCATTATTTTTATCATCGAAGATTGAATTTTAATTATTAGTTTTTCCAAAATATGGAAAATAAGTACAAAAATAGAAGAGTGCTGAAAAAGTAATCAAAATATAAAATTGATAAATAGTAAATTGATTTTTTCGTGATTAATAAAATTTTTAAATATAGTAAGTATCATTTACCCTATATTGTGGTTTCCTTGTATTGTAATACCTAGTTTTCCACAAGAATTTACATTTTTATAACCATAATTTTTCTTTAACTCTCCCGTTTTTAGCTTCTATTTTATATCTTTCTGAATATAATTTTTTAAATTCATCTGTTTTCGTATAATCATTTGTTTTATATGCGCATCATCTTTAATTTTTACACTAAATGATTTTGTTTTTGAGCCTTCTTATAACAGCATCTTTAAAAGGATAATGTTTACATTTTTTCACATCAAAGAAATAACACTCTACTTGTGTGCCATTTTTCTTACTGCCACTTTTACTTTTTTATTGCCATATGTCCTGCCATACATACATTTCAGCATCTTTATTATATTCAAAATCTTCCTTAGTTTTACCACTACCATGAGTTACTGATTTGCTTAATTTACTAACATTCTTAATATTATTCTCTTCACAATATTCCAAATTATCTTTTTTAGAATAGGCTCCATCTCCAATTATCGCTTCTACTTCTATTCCATTATTTTTGCTTTTTTCTATTAAATTAGCTAATTCTTTACCATCCTGTTTTTCCCATGTTGTAATTATTGAAGCTGTAATAATTCGTTCTGGTAATATGGCTATATGAATTTTATATATAATTATGTAGAATTCTACATAATTATAAAAAAGACTACTGACATAGTTTACAATAATATTTGTATACTTTTTCAGCAGTCTCATAATTTGTTCTTTTATGATGTACTATCATCTAACTTCGTAAGGATTACTACTTGTTCCATCCCCAGATATTACAGTAGTACCTACTTTTAGTGAAATAGCTGGGCGAATGCCATACAAAGAATCGACCGTATAATCACTTAAACCTCCGGCATAAACGAAAAAAACAAGAGCTTTTGTACCATTAAAATAACTAGGCGATAATAGCCACCAACCAAAATCATTATATAAAAAATAACTATTATTAGCAGTATGATACACACTCCCAGCATAAGCTACTTCGTCAGACGTTAATAAGGAAACCGGATAAATCAACTCTCCATTGCCATTATTTTCACTCACTGTAAATTGGTCATTTACGTTTTTACACACGAAACTTGGTTTTTGATTATCTACTAAACGATAGCGAGAGAGATAGGCAGTAGAAGAGGTGTTGGTTCCGGGACCAATTGAACTAGGTGCAAGGGTAATACTACGTTCACTACACCAGACGGTATCTTCTAGTTGATTGGTATATTCCGTCATATTTTCTTCATACCAACTATCAATAACTCCTTTTATTGTAGAATCATTAGTATTGGCATGGGTTTCTTCATAACTAGATGCTCCTGTTATTCCATACATGTATCCTACATAAGCATTATCATTGTAACTAGCATTAAATGTACTAGTCCCTATTGTTGTAGAACTTCCTGTTGTATTCATACATTGACCACTTTCATTAGGCTCGCCATTATAAATTAGTTTTACTCCTCCGGTTTCTGTTGTTCTTACTATCTTCCAACAGAAATTGGCAAACTTAACATTATTGTTTTCTACATCTCCTCGGTAATACATAATTGGATATTGATTGTTTTCTGTCCCATTTAATATATATAATCCTTTTCCATTGGTATCACTTGATATTTGAGAAAAATCAATTCCAGCATCTGACGTTACATAAGTACTAGCAATATTATCTAAGACTGCTTCTTGTTTCATTAGATTAGCTAAACTCTTATTTACTGCTTTCTTTTCCGTTGTTGCGACTACTTGACCACTAAATATTAACCCTTGATCTTCATTTTGTAAGGCACCTGTTTCTTGTAACCATATTTTTAGAATATAATACTGCTTTTCACTTGGTTCAATAGCTATATTAGTATTCATCTCTATTGTATTGTTTCCATCACTAAAATTTCCATTAGCGATTTCTTCTTGTTCTACATAACTTTCATTAGCCTTATATAATTTCCATTTTAAGTTCTCACTTTGGACATTAGCTTCTCCTTTTTTAAGAGTAATATTATCTAGATACATATAATATGTAGCATCCAATGTGCCTGTATTTTCAATCATAAACTGATGAATACCGGCATTTTCTTCTTCCGTTGGGATTACATTCTCTAATGAAATATTTTTTCCGGTACTATAGGTTAATACTAAAGTACCTGACTGTACTTTTTGTTCGTTTGAAGTTGCCATTGCCGTAAAATAAGCATAAGTTGTTCCCATTAAAATTAATGTTCCTGCTATAATTAGTAAACTTACGATTAATGTTTTTCGATTCATCTTTTGTTTCCGTCGAGTAGACAAAGCTCGACTTCCCTCTCTTTCTTATTTATTTCATTAATAAAAGGTTTGTCTCGTTACCCCTCACAGAACCATACGTGCAGTTTTCCCGCATACGGCTCTTCATATAGTCTTTATTACCAGATATTTACATATATCTTAGGTTCTGGAATTTCTAAATAATTCCATATTCTCAGGAAGTCTAAATATTCTATTTTGCCCTTTTGCCCTCTTTTCCTTGTTGTTATCTTGTATGTTGTTCTTTTAGTGTTTCTTTATTAACTTGATGCATTAGAGTTTGTAACTTATAACCTTTATTTATCTGGTATTTTATATCTTTTCGTTCTGTTCCCATTGTTCTTTTCTCCTCAAGTGATGTCAATTTTTCCCTAAGAAAACGACTATATGCTAGTCCTCTTCGCTCCGCAATCATTATTCGCTTCATCACTACTATGAACTAGTCCGACTACTTATAAATCATTTACCTTGCTTAGTTTACAAAACCTCGCATCGATATACCTTACTATTAATGTTTTAAACTGTTTAGACTCAGGAATTTATAAGTTCCACCTGGTATGTTTAATATAACTATGGTATACTCGCCATGCTCTATGGATCCCGGTAGCACTCTCATAATATCTCGCTTATCGATATTACCAGTATTGTTTACTGTGAAAGGAAACACATCAACTACCACTATTTATATCCAACGAAGCTGAATCGCTTCACAATTTCGTATTACGGCTCGTATTCTTGTTTGCCTACACATAAATCTAATCTCACGACTTCGACTCCAAGGCTAACTAATGGCGACTGGCTAGGTCTTACCATGTCAGTTTCCCATCTGACTATATATACTAAACACCGAACTGGCGCACTCTCCTATTTTTATTATTTTCTGCACTCCTATCTTGATGTAACCTATTTTAACTTGTGATTCTATTATATCTTTTTTTATTTTATATTTCAATAAGCCCAATCAGGTTTAGTTAAACTTTCTGTATACATTTATCTTTCCTTACTTCTTCTTGTGTTATAGTAAATTTAATTAAGGAAGCATTAAAATGCGTTTATCGGAAATTAATCTTAAAAATTTACAAGATGAGGATATTCAATCTAATGTTTATTCTGATATCACTGATAGTGGAAAAGCTACGAAATATAGTCTTGTTTTCGGAAATAGTATGTTAATCAAAGAACGAGTGACTACGGCTTGGAAAGCTTATCGTGGTGGTAGAATTCAAAAAGTGATATTAACTGGTGGGAAAGCAGGGATTAGTAATCAAGAACATAATCTACTTCCAGAAGCGATAAAAATGAAAAAATTAACCATAGAATTGAGAGTTCAAAAGAAGATATTTTAGTTGAAGATACATCTAGTAATAGTTTTGAAAATGTTGAACATGCCTTCTCACTTATTCCTGAAAAGATAGATTCGATTGCTTTAATCAGTAGTGAATTTCATTTAAAAAGACGTTTGGCGATTATCCTGAAAAAGTACCCATCTCTCGATGTAATTCTTATCCATTCTAGGAACGTTTTTTCTGATTCTGATAATTGGTTTTTATCTGATGGTTCTTGGAATTCGGGTAAAAGTTTTGCTACTTATGAAACTAATCTTTTAATTCGTTATGCGAAGGAAAAATTGCTGATTTAAATATTAGATTTGATAAGAAAAGAGTTCACAAACATTCTGTTTTTTAACCAAACAGAATTATTCGTAAACTCTTTCATTTTCTTCTACTATTTTACTTATTAGGAATAAAGACAATTGGTCTTAAGGCATAACCATATGCCCAATGATAAGCACCATCAATTTCTCCGGTATTTTCATATACATTTTGTATTAAAGAACACTCACCGTAAGTAGGTTTTTCACACCAACTAGGTCCAGCTAAATGATAACCATATACCTTAGTCTCCCCTTCTTCAAGCATGCCTTTAGTCGGAAAATACAATTTATCATTATAGCCTGTCATAGTACTTAAATCCACTTCATAGGTAATTGGATTTTCTGTAGTACCAATAGCGTATCCAGTTTCTACTTTACTTAAGTATAATTTTTCATCAGGATATTTCTCATTCCAACTAGCCACAAACATTTCACTTGGCGCTGCCCCTAATGCATATTTTGCCCCTATTTCTTCATTGACTAATGATTCCCAATTTTCTGAATGTAACATAAAGCTAGTTACTTGATTACTACCATGAGTAGAATCTAATTCTAATACTTTGAAATATTTATCCATTATATCCTCATTGGGTTCTTGATAGCTTAAATTACTTTGAGAGAAAAACATCCCATATTTTTCGCCACGTTTTCTAACATTAGCCTTAGCATATATCGAATCTAGATCTTCTTCCGTTCCGATTGCCTCTACTGGAAGATAACTACTAGTAATAATATAAATACCATCATCATCATGATAAAATATCTTCCAATCATCAATAGTCACATCATTAACGGTGACAGAATAATCATATTTATCCCCATAATTTTTTGAAGTTATCGCTTTCTTTTCTTCGTTATTATTATCCTTAGTATCCGTATTCTCACTAGATGAATTGCACCCAGTCATACCAACTAAAAAAATTCCACACAATAAACCTAAAATTATTTTTCTTTTCATCACAAACTCTCCTCTTAAAAAAATTATAACATAGAAATTATAGATTAGTTGATTTTTTTAATTACGAATATTTTTGATGCCTACTTCCGGTATCACAACTTCATTAGGTAGGGCAATGATAAATTCAATTAACTTGGCTATTTCTTTCGTATCAATTCCATTTTCCATATTTTTTTGAATATTCATTTTATTAAACATATCTATCTTCATCATACCAGGCATAACATTAGTAAGGCGAATTCCATATTTTGAAACTTCATCTTGTAAGGATTTAGTAAATCCGGTCCCCCACTTAGAGGCATTATAGACGGTTCTTTCTGCTTTATGATTGATTCCTGCTTGAGAATTGATATTAATAGTCAAACTGGTATGATTCTTTTTCATGATAGGAAGATCTGCTTTACATACATTAATTAGTCCTAATAAGTTTACATTTATCACTTCTTTTATTCTTTTTTCATCTAACTTTTTTCGTTATTCATCAAAGATACTATTTCTTCCATACTTTTTAGCATTTAACTCTTCTTTTAATCTCGCACACTCGCTTAGATCAATTTCATACATATTCGCTAAGCATACTACATAATAAAGAACATCATATAATTCTTCTTCAATCGTATCTTTAATACTTTCACTAGTGGCTAAACATTGGTTTTTTCTAATCACTTTCGCAAGTTCTCCTACTTCTTCACTTAACTTATAGAAATACTTATCGATACTATTATTCTTATGATCAATTTTTACAATAGCTTCTTGGAGTTGACGTAATGTAATTTCTTGTCCCATTTTTCCTCCTCTCTTTCCTATTTTTATTTCTTTAAAATTTTAATTTCTTCCAAATCATCAGGAACTATAACATTACCCGAAAAAACAGTTTTAGCTTCTTCTTGAAATAATTCTTTTCTACTTGCTCCATGAGATTCCTCAGTATGATAAAGAATAAGATTTTTTACCTGTAAATTTTCCATTACTTGAGATGCGCTAAGTACTGTTGAATGATTTTTTTCATAAGCATGAAAACGCTCTTCTTCTTGATTTAGGCAATAAGCTTCATGGGCAACATAGTCAGCATTTCTTACTCGATTATATAATTTAGGATTTAAGGTTTCATCTCCTAAAAAGATAAAACGATTCCCTTCTAGTAAACATTCAAAACCGTATTGCTTAGTTCCTTTTGCTTGAATATCAAAGAATTGGTATTCTATGCCATTAATTTGTATATTTTCATTATCACTTAAACAAATATAATTAATTACTTGATTTACTGTTTCTATCGTACTAGGAGATAAAATATACTGAGATACACCCTTGATTGCTTCTAGTACAGTATCATTGCCATAAACATTAATTTTTTCTTTAATTAATCCCCATTTTACTAGACTACCTAGTTTTTTAAGTAGCCAAATTAATCCTAGAATATGATCAGTATGAGCGTGGGAAACAAAAATATCTTTTACTGCCTCTAAAGGAATATTGATTTGTTTTAGGCGTTGGACAATTTCGATACTACCACCAGTATCTACTAAGAATACTTTCTTATCTTTTTGAATAACAAAACAAGTATTGTATAACTGTAAAACACCCCCACTACCAGTTCCTAACATCACTATTTTAGTTGTCGTATTTTGTTCCATATTTTGGCATCCTTTCTTTTACACTTAGCATAACATAATTAAAAACAGAAAAACAGAAAATTTTACTTTCTTAAACTCTTTTCTTTATTTTTTATATTAACAGGTTCTACTGCTGGCTTTAAATTCAACTTATCTACATCACAACCTACTAGTCTAAATAAGTCATATAAATCAAGATCTAAGCCATGTTCAATATACTCTCTTAATACATCTAGTACCTGCCTATCTTGAATTATTCTGTTTACGCCTTGTTTAGCTAAGTAGTGACCTAGGATATAAGAAAAACTTTGTCTTAATTCTAGCGGATTCGAAATGATTTTTTCTATACAACTATCACAGTTTTGATAGGCAATAGTCTGAGGGGAAAATAAGTCTGCTTGTTCTTTAAATATCTCCTCTAATATTCCTTTATGGTTATTCATGATTGCAGCTTGCTCTTGAATATCTTCTTCTTCTTTAATTATTCCGTCTGTTAAATATTTATCTATATAATCATAAGTAACCATGTAATATTGGCCTAAATAAGCGGTATTTTCTATCCGAGAACGGTTACATTCCTCTTCTGAAATTCTCTGCTTTTTTAAATACTTTTCTGCTAGTAACTCTAACAATGTCGGATAAAACTCTTTTAATAATATATTAGGCTCTTCTTCTAAATTATAATAATAGAATAAATAATGACCAAATTCATGCATAATGGTTAAAATATCTTCAGTAGTTCCTACTAAAGTTAATAAAAGATAAGTCTCGTGATTTATTTTATTTCTTATACAAGCATTTTCAGATAGACTATCTTCGGATAATTCCAATTTTTTACACAATATTTCTTTTTCTTTAGAAGAACATTCCTTTACATTGATGATTCTTCCTTGTTCTTTAGCTTCATAATAGATCATTAACCATTTACCACTTGGATCTATTTCTAAAAGAATTTGAGAGATGATGTCCTCTCTTTCTTTTATCGTAATTTTACTTAAACTAGTGGTATTGTCTTGTAAAACTAAGAATATAGAATCCGCCGCCTGCATCCTGATGATTTCTAATAATGAGGAAAGATTGGTGTTAATAAATTGATCTTCTTGATGTTCATCAGTAAGTTTTAATGCAAAATACGGATCTACTAATAGCCCTATTTCACTTTTGATTAAATCATTCAGTAGTGGATATCTAACTTCTTTTTTTAGCCATTCGTATAATTGGATTCGCTTGGTTTTTGTCATTATCAAAACACTTTTTCCTGTTTTTTGTTCATAGATCGTTTTTAATTCATGATCACGATTATTTTTTGTTCTATTGGGTAATTCTTTTTGATTAATTTGAAAATAAAGTTCGTCAAAAAGAATACTTTTCATTTTTTCTTCCATAATTCTGCCTCATTTCGGTGACTTATTGTACAAGAAAAAAAGAACTTAGTCAATTTTTTTATAGACAAGCTCTTTCTTTGCCATGAATAATATGCTCAAAGAATTCTTGGGCAGATAAGTGTCTACTTGGTTTTTGATACTCAAAGAAATAAATGGTATTTTCTTCTACCTCTTCTTTTACTTGATCAGGAATAAATTTTTCCTTCACATCGAAAAATAAATCCATCAAACTTGGGTATTCATGAATTCCTTGAAATTTTTCCCAAGCATGTTCAAACCAATAATACTTCCCATTCTTTTCGTAAACTAAAAAGGTGTGAGTTCTTGTTTTGTGATGATCATGAGCTTCATATATAATACAGTACGTCATTACTTTTTCGATATGACTACTAAAATAGTAACGTTCTAATTCTACCTGATCATAACAAACACCAACTTTACTTTTTAATAGTTCGCTAGGACTTTGTAGTTGATAATTTTCTTCGAAATCTTCTCCTAATTCCTTATGAAAATTCTTATTTTTATCGACCCATCCATATTCTATTTCAGACATCACTTTCATAATTTCTTCTTCACTATAATAATCCCAAAGTCCTAGTTTCCCTTTTACTTCAATTGGATTTTTTAAGGGAACAATGTTTTCTAATACAAAAGCATATCTTCCCTCTTGATAATCACCACAGAGATATTCTTGCGGATAATTTTGTTTCATATCCAAAACATATTCTTTGCTCATCCAAATACAGTCTACTAATTCTGCCTTACAGATAATCTTTCCAAAATTAAGGGGATGATTAGCGCATAGAGCCATTAATTCTTTGTTTTCTAAAGTGACTTTCGGAATTTTCGTTTTACTAGCGTGAATATAAACTTCTCCTCGGTAGCTTGTCATCCAACTTCTTGTTTCTATCTTTTTATTTCCTTCTTTAATTAAGGTCGCATATGGTTCTGTTAAACTAAGTACTTTCATTTTTTAATCCTTTCTATTTTTTTACCATGAATAAGTATACCACAGCTAGAATTTTTTTCCTCCCCTATGTTATAATAAATTCAGATAAATGATAAGGAAATATTACCGGAGGAAGTATATGAGCGAGAAAGAAAAAATGTTAGCGGGTTTAGAATTTTGTTGTATCGATAAAGAACTATTAAAGGATAGAGAACAAGCTAGAAATTTAGTAAATCAGTTTAATCACTGTCAAAATAAAGAGGACAAAGACAAAATTATAGATAGTCTATTTAAAAAGGTAGGTAAATCTTGTACAATTGAGTCTCCACTATATTGTGATTATGGCTATAATACTCAGATTGGGGATTATTTTTATGCCAATTATAATCTCTGTATTTTAGATGGGAATCAAGTAACGATTGGTAATCATGTGATGATGGGACCTAATGTTTCTTTGTTTACCCCTAAGCATCCCTTAGATAAGGAAAAAAGAAGAAATCAGATTGAAATCGATCTCTCGATAAAAATTGGCAACGATGTTTGGATTGGAGGAAATGTGGTTATTCTAGCTGGAGTTACTATTGGAAATAATGTAGTAATTGGGGCAGGAAGTGTTGTTACTAAGGATATTCCTGATAATGTAGTTGCGGTAGGAAACCCTTGTCGAGTAATTAAACAGATAAACGAAAAATAGGAAAAAAACTCCTATTTTTTATATTTTCTTATTATCTATTTTTGAAATTGATCACTTATCTTTTTTATTTGTTCCTCTTTCATTATATATCGAATATCTTCAATTGCCTTATCGATATTAAAGCGACCATTTCCGACCGGATAATAGACAGCGTAAAACTTATAGGCTTGATTGTTGATTTCTTTAGTGAAACATTGTCTTCTTACTTTCGATACAGATATTTTTTCCTTTAAAACGATAGAGCTTACTTGATTACCAAATAAGATAATCACTTTAGGATGAATAAGAGATATTTCTTGTTCTAATAGATGAAGATACTGTTTAAAGACTTCGTCTGGTAGTTCTCTCGCATCGACTTGGGTGCATTTAGCTAGATTGGTAATAAAATACTGATGTTTTTCCACCTCTTGATACACTTCTATTGCGAACTCTTCCGTCCACTCGCATCCCTTTAGTGTCTTTATTTTTTGATAAATTTCTTCATCGACTAAATCTAAATCATAAAATAAATCCCATACATTCTTTGTCCCAATCCAAGGTGCCTTTAAACCGTGCCACGATTTTTGCGAGGCAATATTTCTACCTGTTGGATTCATGAATACAAAACAAATATCTGGATTTTTACTGTATCCTCCAAAATAAATCGAATCCAATTCTTTCGCCCCATATTTTTTCTGTAATTTCTCGTATTTCTTCGTTAACTTTATTAATTCTTGATTCATACTTATCACTCTTTTATTTTACTTAGTTATCCTTTTTCTGTAAAGAAAAACATCTGAAGTTTATTCAGATGCCAGTTAAAATTCCTTTTTTTGAACGATTTTTTCAGATATTTTATAAGATATATACAAGATAATTACCATAAGGAATGGCAAAATAATCAATAGATAATTCTCGAGAAAGTGAATAGCTTCAGTGGATAGAGAAATTTTTATATTCTGAAATAATAGACCGATTAACGCACTAATTCCAAAGACAAGAACAAGTAGAAATATTCTTCCCTTCTCTATTCCTAATTTAAAGATTAACGGGTACATAATAGATTGAAGAAGAATAATCGCACTCCAACATCCTAATAATGTAGTGGTAGTTTCTTCTAAGTTTAAATTATGGTTAGCTACGCCAAATAGAATAACCAAGAGATAAGTAAGTAGAATAGCGACTAACGATAAGAAAATACTCGCTATATATTTCGCTTTTACGATATTTTTTCTACCATTAGGAAGGGTTACCGCATAACTGTTCCACTTATTATAATCATCGTAACTAAAGGTACTTAGAAACATCATCATGGATAGAAAAGCTGGCACAAAGACAAGTATTTGATTACCTTGTAGTCCAATAAAGACAAAAACCAAAACAAATAGAACGAGTTGTTTTATATTTTCTTTGATCAACAATAAATCTTTGACAATTAATCCTTTCATGTTACTTTCCCCCCTTAATCATTAATAACATTAATTCTTCTAAAGTCATTTTATCAACCACAAAATCAGAATATTTCTTTCTCATTTTATCTCTATCTGCGACTAAGAATTCTACATCGTATTTATTTTTCTTATAACAGATATAATCTTCTTTTTTTACTTGATCCATTTTATCAGGATCACATTTTAAGATTCCATAGTGATCAATTAATTCGTCACGAGCTTTATCTAAAACAATTTTTCCTTGGTCAATGAAGACAATCTTATCGGCGACATGTTCTAAATCACTTGTAATATGCGTAGATAAGATAATGGTGTGGTTTTCATTCTGGATAAAATTTAAAAAGATATCTAAGATTTCATTTCTAATGACTGGATCTAGTCCGCTCGTTGCTTCATCTAGAATTAAAATATCTGGATGATGAGATAAGGCAGTAGCAATTTCTAATTTTTTTCTCATTCCTTTAGATAGTGCTTTTAATGGTTTATCTACTGGTAGAGAAAATTCTTTCAAGTAATTGTAGTATAATTCAGTATCCCAGTTTTTAGCTATTCCTCTCATCGCTAGTTCGATATCTTTGGCAGTAAGAAGTTCTGGAAAAAACATGTTATCTAAAACCACACCGATGTTTTCTTTTGTCTTTTCCTCATGATTATCTCTACCGTTAATTTTTATGGTTCCCTCATCCGTTTGAATAATATTTAAAATGGCTTTTAAGAGAGTTGTTTTCCCCGCTCCATTTTCGCCGATTAAGCCAACGATTACGCCTTTAGGAACAGTTAAATCTAACTTTCCGAGTTGAAACTTCTCATCATATTTTTTGACTAAACCTTTTATTTCGATCGCATTCATTTATTCATCACTCCCATAGAATATTTTTACTAATTCGATAATCTCTTCCTGTTTAATTTGAAACTTCTCCGCAATATCGACAATTTTTCCCATATAACTCTCGATTTCTTTTTGGGCTTGTTCTTTGGCTAGTTCTGTATTTTTGGGCGCTACAAAGGTTCCCTTGCCTTGACGAGATACAATATAGCCTTCATTTTCTAGCTCATCGTATGCTTTTTTTATTGTCATGACACTGATTTTAATATCTTGAGCCAAATTTCTAATCGATGGCAGGGCTTCATCTTCTTGAAGCTCATTATTTAGGATCTGTTCAATAATTGCCTGTTTAATCTGTTCGTAAATCGGAATAGAGCTACTATTACTAATAATGATTTTCATCGTTATCGTCCCTTTCATGTTATACAGTATATAACAGTATATAACATTTGTCAATTAGATATGTCTATGATTTAGTTTTTTTCTATGAAAGGTTAAGTTTTTGGGTATACTAGGATTGGTGATTCATCATGAAAATTAGATTAGGTTATGTCGCGATTTCTCTTACCCTAAATGATTATATTCATTATAAAACGCTCTCTTTTAGTCAGTATCAAAAATTAGGAACAGAAAAAGCTAATGTAAAATTAACCGAAATCATCCTCGATAATCTTATAGTATTAGAAAATATTCTTCGCTATAATGTGAAAAATGGCATTTATTTTTATCGATTGAGTCAGAATATGATTCCCCTTGCGACACATCCTGAAGTTGATTTTGACTATATTACTCCTTTTCTTACGAAATGGAAAAGAATTGGCCAATGGATTAAACAACATCAAATCCGAGTCGATTTTCACCCCGATCAATTTTGTGTATTAAATAGTCATCGTCAAGAAGTCGTTACTAGTAGTATAAAAATACTAGAATTTATCTATGCCATTTATCAGGCACTAGGAATCGATAATGGGAAAGTCGTTCTTCATATCGGTAGTTCAGTGATGGGGAAAAAAGAAAGTATTGAACGCTTTAAGAAAAACTTTTTTCAACTTCCCTTACCTCTTCAACAGATGATTTTATTAGAAAATGACGATAAGATCTATACAATCGAAGATACGCTAGCTTTATGTGAAGAATTACATCTACAAATGGTTCTTGATTATCATCATTATCGTTGTAACCATACTCAATATAACTTAGATCACTTTCTATCACGTATTTTAGCGACTTGGAAAGAAAGTGGTTATCCTCCTAAAGTTCATTTTTCTTCTCCCAAAAGTAAACAAGAAAAACGTGCCCATAGTTTTTATCTCGACTATAAATCTTTTGTCCAATTTTTGGAAGTCATAAAAAAATATCCCTATGACGTGGATATTATGTTAGAGTGTAAAGGAAAAGATGAAGCACTCTTTCGGTTAGTAAGACAGTTAAAATTCTTATATCCTGTAAAGTTTTTTAAACAAGCGGTTTTTACTCTTACTGAAGATAGCCAAGAAAAAAACAGTCATTAACTGTTTAGTCCCTTTTCTGGATCCTTTGGTTCGTTTCTTTTTCGATAGGCAATCAACTGTTCTGGTAAAAGATAGATTTTAGGGTTATAGACAAAAATTTCTTCTCGATTGGTACCTAACTTATCGATAATGGTTTGAATCGTATCGCCATCTTTCGTAATATAAACCTGTACCCCTTCTTCTGGCACTAACAACCGTTGTTCTGGGTAAATATATTCATTGATTTCTAAACCGTTTAATTCTGAGAGATCTTTTACACTGATATTGTAGCGTTTCGCTATCTCATAGAGATTATCTCCTTTTTTAACAGTATAATGAGTAAAGCCAAGTGGTGCCTTCTCCTCAGGAATGATTAACTCCAAACCTGGTTCTAGATAATAGACATTTTCTAAATTATTCTGATTAATCAAGTCAACGATACTAATATTATATTTCTTCGCAATCGTTGCGATGTTGTCTCCTTCTTTTACGATATATGTCTCCATTTCTTTACCTCCTATATTAATATATTCAAGGAGGTAAAGAAAAACACTCTAAGTTTAAGTGTGAACTTGAGTGTTTATTTTTTGATTAGAAATTTATTTTTCTGAAGACACTTTATATACAGCGATACGATTATTATCGTTATATCTTAATTCATCGTTTTGAAGAATTAATCTTTTTCCATAATTCTCGTTATAGTAATAAAGGCTATTGTCAATTAGGAAATAGAATGTATCCTGATTAAAGATTACTTCTTTTGTATCTAGTTGTTGAAATAGTAAAATCGGTAGACTTAAATCTCGTTTACTTAAACGGTAGAAATTACCATCTGCTGTATAGTAATAATAATCGGTTTCATTTTCATAAGTCATGACTGGATTTTTGGAAGCAATTTCAGGAATATCACTATAATCCTTTTGAAATTTTTTCTCATCGACTAAGTCATAAATATTGACGGTCTCCCAACTACCATTATACATTTGACCATTTAAATCTGTATTTCCAATTACTCGATATTGTTTTTTCTCAGGATTGATTTCTAATTGTACTAGGTTATCTTTATCCATATAGTAAAGTTTACCATCTACGATACCATTAATATAGGTATCCTGTGACATTGTTCGCTCTAAATTAAGACGATCTGTTTTATTTTCGACGATATCGTAAATTACTAATTCCTGAAAATCAAATACATTTTGATTATAATAGACAGGTATAATATAATATTTACCAACTAAAGCACCATGAGTATTTTCGTATTTTTCATAAGAAGATAAGCTTTGTTCTAATGCACTATCTTTTTTGATTATCTCTAGATTTTGGTAATTCCAAATCGTAATATAATCATTATCTAACAAATTATCTTTATAGATAGTAGAGGTTGTTGTCTTCTCTCCGGTAGCGGTTGATTCTTGCCAAGATGGATTCTGATACCCTTTTTCTTTTAATGTATTTACTAATTCTTGCGCTACAGGATTAGTCTTTTGTGCTTCATAAGAATATAGGACTCCTCCACTACTACATTCGATATTGTGATCATTATCTTCTTTACTAAATACTGGGAAAATACACATCGTTCCATCACGATTAATTAATTCGATATCTTCAATAATTTGTTTTCTTTTATTAAAATTATTTTTTATTGTATATCCAAACTGATAATCTCCTGTTGTAATGTTGATATAATATGTGTCATTGTTGCTTTTATTGTAGAACTCTTGAATATCAAAAGTAAGTTCATCTTTACTAATCTGATAGTTTGCTTCATGATCTTGTTTAAAATAAACAATCGCATACTGAGCGATAAAAAATAATAAAAGCAGTAAGATACAAACAGATATTGCTCGTTTCACTTCATACACCTTCCTATTTTTATTATATCTCAAAATAGGATTTTCACCAAGAAATTTTTTGAACTCATCTTAAAATAGAAAAAAGTACTAATCTCAAATTGATTCTTGAGAATTTAGTACTTTTTTTTGTTCGCTCATGTAAGTTCCGATCATCTTTTCTATTTCGGGAAGAGCAGCTTTATCGAGATTAGACAAAGTAATATATTCTTTGACGGTATCGATATGAATTTTTCCCCAGATGATGCCGGATAATACTTTTAGATCATTAAATAGATCAGGAGTAATGGAATCGAAGAAATAGCCAAATACAACTCTTTTTCTACCAATAATCAATCTTTCACTTGTTAAGGCTAAAACAGCGGTAGTGAAAATATCGAATGGATTATTATTCTTTTGCGCAACGAATACATAAAGCACCTCTTCGTTAGGGCGCAAATACTTTTCAATGATTTTAGCATTTTTCTTTAACCGCCACGCAATTGTCATAGGATACTTTTTCTTAAACGCTTTTGCTTTTTCGTAGATATTTCCAGATTCCATTTTCTCACTCCTTTACTTATTCACTTTCACTAATAAAGCCATATTCTGTTAGCAATGAAATAAGGCCACTTATACCACGAGCACCTTGATCGACACTAGTAACTTCGCCATTTTCGAACACGATAAATGTTGGTGTTCCGAATCCAGCTAGACTCTCATGCAATGAAGTTAGATCGCTGTATTCATCATTGGTTAACGCATTAACATCTAAGTAATATACGTTAACATCAGGATATTGATAAAGAACATACTCTAGTATTGGACGTTGATAATTACACCAACCACAAGTTGCACTTCCTAAGAAAATAATTCTCTTTTCATTATTTTCCATTGCTTCTTTCATCTCACTATACGTGATCGATGGGATTTCTCTTGTTTCTCCTTCCGGAAGAACTTCTCCACTTTCTAGCAATGGATTTGATGCTGTTTCGTCTGTTGTTCCACCACTTGCTGCATCAACTGGTGTTTTATCGTTAGAACGATCTCCCGTATTTTCGGAAACAAAGTATCCAGCGAATAAAAAGACGATAACACCTAGTACCACTATTGCTATATTCTTTGCTTTATCTTGATTTACTTTTGTCATATTTACCTCCTATTTTTTGCTTTCTTGCCTATTATAACATACTTTCTATCCAATTGACGATATTTTCTAGAAATTTGTCGATTAAATCGAATATTTTTCCAAGAAGATTATCAAAGAACTCTTGAATTACGTTCTTTTCTTTATCTTTTTTCTCTTTCTTTTCCTCTTTCGTTGTTTCTTTTTCACTTTCTTTAGAACTGTCTTCTTCGCTAGTTGGTGTTTCACCACTCCACTGTCCAACTTTATTCGCTTTTGCGACAGCTTCAGCATCCTGTAAAAGTGAAGTGTATTGATAATCATCGTATAAGTATGCTACTTCCGCAAGTCCTTTTTCGATTAAAGATTGTTGAAGTAAAACGCCATCTACCCATACCCAAGCCAAAGTTCTTCCGTATTTATCTTCTCTATCACTGTTATCATCATACTCTAGTTTAATTTCTTTAGCATTGGTCAATGTCTCACAAGTATAGTTACTTGCCTCTTTTCCATATGCCTCTACTTCCTTCGTCGGATGAACAGTTTCTGGCGTATCTACCGCTAAAAATCTCGTTTTATAAACCGTACCAGTACTCGTTTTAAAATTAGCGGTATCACCATCTACACATTTATCTAAGGTGACAATTTCTGTCTCGCCCGCAAAAACAAGGGAAGGTATCATCATCAAACAAAATAAGAATCCTATATACTTCTTCATACTACACACCTCTATTTATACTTTCTTAACTTTACAATTAATTTGTTTTTCTTAGTCGTACCCGCAATTTCTGTGACGATAAATTTGCCAACATGTCTAATCGAGAGAACATCTTGTTCTTTGACTAATATGAACGGAGAAGTGGCTACTTCATAATTATAGAGTACTTTTTCCGTTTCTAGTAATCGTAATGCTTCTCTTCGACTGGTAGGGGTCAATTTACTGATTAAATTATCTAGACGTAAACTAGATAAAATCACTTGTTGATCTGAGAAATGTTCCTCCTTTAATTCCAACTTTGCTACTTGTTCCAAATGAACTAGCTTACCTCTAACTAGAACGAAATTATCTTCTAAATACGTATTTAACCGAGTCAAGTTCGTTAGATAAAAGCCATCTTGTTCAACCCAAATATCTCCAATTGTATCCGGTTCAAAACCAAGTTGAAATAAAGTAGCTAATATTTCATTATGTTTCATATTAGGACTTTGTGAATAATAAAGCGTAATTTCTTTCTCACTTTCTCCTATACATAAAATACACTTTTCACAAATCTCATCGATAGAATAAAAAGTACATACTGGAAAAATGAACGATAAACGAGTTTTAATTAACTCTTTTTTTCGTTTATCGAGAAAATTGGTCGTACTACTATGTCCTGTTTTTAGGTAACGTTCGTATTTATCTAAGATATTACTTAATAAAATTTTGTCTTCTTTTTTTAGACCTTGTAAACATTTCTCACGTATTATTTTCATAAAATCCCCTATTACCATTATATAATATTTCTTTTTTCCTTTTAAGGGCTTTTCTTGTTTTTGACAACTATTTACATCTAGTACTATCTTCTTATCTTTTACTTCTATTTCTTCTTTGTCGTGAATACAATAGCGATAGAAAGGAACAAAAGCGATGAAAAATATGAAAATCGGTATTCCCAAAGCTTTACTTTTTTATCACTATGGAGATCTTTGGACTTCTTTTTTTGAGGAATTAGGTTGTGATATTATCGTCAGTTGTAATACGACACGAGAGATGGTTGAATGGGGAACACGTTTTAGTGTCGATGAAGCATGTCTAGCGATGAAAATTTATATGGGACATGTCTATTACTTATTAGATAAGTGTGATTATATTCTAGTACCACGAATTATCTGTTTAAAAAAGAAAGAAAAGTTATGTACAAATTTCTCGGCTTTGTATGATTTAGTTAGAAATACATTTGATAAGAAAATTGTTCATTATAATATTGATGTTGCGAAAAAAGAAGATGAATTCTATGCTTTTGTCACTATGGGATTAGAATTAGGATTTAAATATCGTGACATTGTAAAAAGTTACCGGAAAGCGAAAGAAAAACAAATGGCTATAAAAACGCGCAAAATAAGTAAACAGAAAGCTATCGTTGCCTCAACCAAAAAGATAAAAATTCTTCTAGCTGGGCATGCCTATAATTTACGGGATGAATTTATTGGTAAACCGATTAGTAAAATGTTAGAAGAAAATGATGTCGAGGTGATCTATTCTGATTGTTATGATACGAAATATTTGGAGAACGAAGTAAAAAAGATTAGTCCTCATAACTATTGGACGTACAATAAAGAAATTATCGCTTCTGTTGAGCATTATTTAGATAGTGTAGATGGCGTGATTTTACTTACGGTATTTCCATGTGGCCCTGATTCGTTAAGTAATGAGATGATTTTACGAAAGGTAGATATTCCGATTATTCCGATTATTATTGATGATGAAAGTGGTAATGCAGGAATTATTACTAGAATTGAGAGTTTTCTTGATATTTTAGAAGAAAGGAGACATCAAGCTTGACGAATGAAAAAGTGATTAGTTTTCCTCACTTAGCAAATTACTATTTACCGATTACTTACCTACTTAAGAAAACAACAACTTGTAAAATTGTACCAGCTCCACCAATTACCAAAAAAACGATCGAATTAGGCAGTAAATACGCTCCTGATTTTGTCTGTGTTCCCTTTAAATATAATTTAGGAAATTTCATTGAAGCACTAGAAAACGGGGCTAATGTGTTAATCCAAGCAGGAGGCGGTTGTCGGTATGGGTATTACGCTGAAGTTCAAGAAAAGATTTTAAGAGATCTTGGGTATGAATTTGAGTTTTATACCTTAGTAGATAGTGATCATTTTACGGTAAAGAAATTATTTCAGATCTTTAGAAACTTGAATCCTAAACTATCTTTTTTTAAGTTTGCTTACTACACTCTCCTTACGATATTAATGATTAGATTTATGGATAAGATGGATGACTATATTAGGCTTCATATTGGATTTGAAACAGAGCCTGGTAGTTTTGAACGATTAGAAAAAGAGATGCACAATTCATTTTTAGAAGCGAAGGGCTTTTTCTCTTTAACTAGACGATATTTTCGCTATCGCAAGAAGTTTCAATATCTAGAAATTGATAAACCAGATGATTGTATGAAAGTGGGCGTAATCGGTGAACTCTATACGTCGATGGAACCATTTTCTAGTTACTTTTTGGAAAAAGAACTAGCCAAGATGAAAATCGAAGTAAAGCGCTTTACTAATGTTAGTTACCTACTCTATGAGAAAAAATTTCATACTAAGCGTATGTTGCGAGAAGCAGAAAAATATTGTCGTTATACGATTGGAGCAGATGGCTTAGATAATGTTTGGCGAGCAAAATATCTAAGTGAAGAAGGCTATGATGGCTTGATTCATATTAAACCATTTGGGTGTACACCAGAAATTGGGGCAATTCCTATTATTCAACATGTTTGTAGGGATTATCATATGCCGATTATCTTTTTTTCTTTCGATCAGGCGACAAGTGATACGGGAGTAAAGACAAGATTAGAAGCTTTTTATGATATGTTAAACGAAAGGAAGAATCAAAAATGAATGCATATATGGGAGTCGACATCGGCTCAATTTCGACTAAAGGGGTAATTATTGATGAGGAGAATCATATTTTAGCTAGTAGCTATTTATGGACGAAAGGAAATCCGATCGATGCGGTTAAGGCGCTCGTCTCTCAGTTAGAAAAACAGGTAGAAAAACAAGAGATTACTATTTTAGGAATCGGTACAACCGGAAGTGCCAGAAAATTAATTGGGGCGATGCTTGGTGCGAGTGTTGTAAAGAATGAAATTACTGCGCATGCGGTAGGAACTTTATCTCTTCATCCTGATGTAAAGACGATTTTGGAAATTGGTGGGCAAGATTCAAAAATTATTCTATTAGAAGATGGGATTGTGGTTGATTATGCGATGAATACCCTTTGCGCAGCGGGAACAGGTTCCTTTTTATCTAGTCAGGCAGAACGTTTAGGGGTTGCGGTAGAAGACTTTGGAAGTATCGCTTTAAAAGCCAAAAAGCCAACCAAAATCGCGGCACGATGTACGGTATTTGCAGAAAGTGACTTGGTTCATAAAATGCAAATTGGTTACTCTAAGGAAGACATCATTGCGGGGCTTTGTAAGAGTGTTGCTCAAAATTATTTGAATAATGTTGGAAAAGGGAAAAAGATCAAAGGACCAGTTATTTTTCAAGGAGGAGTCAGTAAAAACATCGGGGTAAAAAAAGCTTTTGAAGAAGAGCTTGGTATGGATGTTATCGTCGATGAGAACGGCCATTTGATGGGTGCCTTAGGAGTAGCTATTCTCTCAAAGAAAAAACCATTAGAGAAAAAATTTAGTTTTTCTATTCTAGATGATCACTTTGAAACAAAAGGTATCGAATGTAATAAGTGTCCTAATCACTGTGAAATTATCTGCGTTAGAAAAAATAAAGAGTTAATCGACGCTTGGGGAAACCGCTGTGAGAATGGGATTGTGTTTAAAAAGTAAAATGCATAAAAGCAGGCTTATCACCTGCTTTTTATTCGGCTAATAATTCTCGTAGTTGATTCTTATACTCTTCTAGTTTTGTCTGATACTCCATAATTTCTGCATCTTTTTCTTCATTATTCGTTCTTAACTCATCAATTTCTTGTTGTTTAGATTCGATCTGTAGTTCTAGATCATTGATGGTTGCCTCTAGGCTATTGATTTCTTCTTGTCGCATCTCCTCTTCTTGACGAAGATGATACTCTTGTTCATTTTGCTGAATACGTTCTATATTTTCTTTAGATGCGGTAATATTTACGGTTATCTTTTCTAATAAGCCATAATTATAAATGGTTCTTTCTTTTAAATTAGAAAGTAACTTTTTCTTCCATTCTTTAACCCTATTCTCAGTAAGGCTAAAATCTTGATTAATATAGATTACGTTATTTTCTAGATTCATTTCAATATCGTTATAAGCATCTGCATATTCTATCTCTACTCGAACCTTATCTGCTAATGAGTTATCTTCATGATAATTGATTTCGGCATAAGCATACGCTTTGACAAAAAGTTCTGGCGTCATTGAATATTCCTCTTGCATTGTTTTCATCTCTACCTGTTTAGGTAAACGGTCATAATAAGTAGTATTAGAAATTTCAATAGCGCTAATCGCACCAGAAATACCGATTCCTACTAGGGAGAGAATAAAGAGAAAAATAGCGAGTTTACCTTTTGGGGCTTGATTCAATAGCCAATGTAAGACAAGACTAACTATACAATAGTTAAGGAGTAAACAGCTAAGAAGAAGGAGAAGAATTCCGATATAAGGAATACCTTGGAAGATAAGTACGATTCCGATGACAATGAAAAAGACAAGACAAACAAAGGAGATTAAAAATGGAATTAGAATACAAGCTAAGCAGAATTTCACAAAAAAGGTAAATAGAGTACCTAGTATTTTGGTAATTAATGATGTTGAGCGTTCACGTCGTGGGGCATAGATCACTTTTTCTTGTTTTTCTTTTTTCTCTTCCCCACTTTTTTCATCTGATGATTCTGTTTGATCATTCGTATCCATGTCTATATCTACTTCTTTTATTTTTCCTTGTTGTTTAGTTAACTGTTGCTCTTTTTCCCATTTTTCTAAGAATAATAATTTATATAAATAAAAGAAGCAAATAATCGCTAGAATCAGATAGGATACGGAAAGTAGAAAATTCCATATTGGACTTAGTATATTAGATACTTGAGTACCAAAGCTGATAAAGATATCGTGACCTAGGCTATAAATATAATCAACAGGGAATTTCAAGAAACGCAAGATGAAGGCGATAATCAACATACCGATAATACATTTTAAGATTTCTTGGGCATTCATCTTCTGAAACATCTGAATACTACGGTTAATGATATCCATTATTTCATCGATGAAATTACTAGCGGTTAATTTTGTTTTTTCCGTATTTTTGATTTCCTTTACTTCGTCATTAGTCAAATCATCAAGACTACATTTAAATATTTTACATAGGGCTAGTAGCTTATCCATTTCCGGATAAGTTTGACCCGATTCCCATTTCGATACTGCTTGACGAGAGACATCTAGCATATCCGCTAATTGTTCTTGGGATAGTTTATTTTCTTTTCTTAATTTTTGGAGTTTTTCACTAAACTTCATTTCTTTCACCTCGAAGTCATCTTAACCCAAAACCCGGTTGCGACTCTACCGATTTTTGGTTGTTTTTTGTCAATTCTCGGTTGCATTTTCCATATTCATTATAGAAAACATTAAAAAGTTAGGCAAGTGATTATTTTTTGAAGGTTATTTTGTTATAATGATGATGGAGGGATATTATGCTAATTAAATCAAACGCAATCGATAGATTGTTAAGAGAAAATCCAAATTTAGGAGAAAGACGATTTGGTTTACCATTTATTGGTGGACGAGATGATCATGAAGAATTTAATCCTACAGTACAAAAAATTGCCGATGCGATTGACTTTTACGGATATGAAGTCCGTGATGATAAAATTACGACAATGCCAGATACTGATCTCGGTACTGGTAATCCCGTTAATTATCCGCCATTCCCACTGTCAATAGAAGCGATGCACAAAGCACTAGATACCACGGAGATGTATAAATATCCATATACTGAAGGAGATGACAGAATCAGAAAAGTATTACTCGATTATGTGGAGGAACTAGGGTTTATTAATACAACCCCCTACTCTTATCCTGATGTTGATGATAAAGGGTTATCGGTACATAATTTGACTTTCATGCCATCTACTTCGATTATTTTTAATATTATCGTGGAAATGATTTCTAAACCTGGGGATGTAATTTTGGTAACAGGACCTAATTATGGCTTATTCACGATTCGTGCAGAACGAGCTGGTGCGGAAGTAGAGATTTTAAATCTAGAAAAGGAAGATCACTTCTTAGTAAATCCTAAGAAGCTTGCGAATAAGATCGATGAGATCAATGAAAGCTTACAGAAAGTATACAATAGACGAAAAGGATATGTACCAAGAGTAGTTGCCTTTTTAAATGCGAATCCTAATAATCCTACTGGAAAAGTGATGGGAGAAAGTGAAACAGAATTATTAACGGAAATCGGACAAGTATGTTTAGATCGAGGAGTATTTATCATCGATGATTTGGTTTACCGAGATATCAGTTTTGATCCTAATCATCTAGCTAAACCAATTGCGACCATACCTGGAATGTTTCGAAATACCATTTCCCTATTCGGTCTTTCCAAAAGTTATGGGTTAGCTAGTTTACGAGCTGGATTCGTCGTTGCCGATGAAATCGTGATTCGAGAAGTGATTAATCGAATTTTTCAAAGTATGGACTCTGCTCCTGATTTAGTCGGACAAGCTTTGGCTGGCGCTTTTAATATGAGTGAAAGAAGAAAACAAGTCTACGAAGAATATTTTCAAGGACTACGACAAATCTATGTCGATAAATATCATCTATTAAAAGCTATGGTTCAGGGACTAGATCAAGTACCTATTTCTAAACAACAGCTGATTAAAAACAAGGTAGAAGCCACTATCGGAAAAGAAAAAGCAGAAGCTCTTCTTCAGTCTGGTCTACCTTATGTAGATTTTCCTAAAAATTTAGAACCTGAAGCAGGTTTCTTCGCAATTTTAGACTTCACCGCAATCAAAGGGATGAAAGATCAAGGACACTTAATCACCACAGAAAGAGATCTACTTACCTTTTTCTATCGTCACGCAAGAATTCGTTTTTTAGTTGGCCAATCAATTTCTTGGCCTTATCCAAAGGAATTAGTCGGACGAATTAGCTTTGCCTTAGAAGATAATGTTTTAATTTCTGCTTTTGACAAAATGCGAGAAGCCCTACTTACTCTAGAAGCCAAAGAAGACTATGTGATTCGTAAAAATGAGTACCAAGACCAAAGACAGATGGCCCAAATTAAAGTAGAAGGTTGGCAGAATGCTTATGATAAGATCATTGCCTCAAAATATTTAAATTCTTTAAATGTGGAAGAACAGACTAAGCGATATATACAAAGTTTTGACGAATATAAAGATCTCGTTTTCGTTGCGGTTAAAGATGATGAAGTATTGGGATATGCTTGTTTTAAGCCTTATGATAAGAAAGAAAAATATGATTCTGAACTAGTTAGTTTATATTTAAAAAAGAAAGCTGGTGGCAAAGGAATTGGTAGTAGTCTATTTAAAGAAGTAGTGAAAGAACTAATTGCCCAAGATCGACACAATATGATTGTTTGGTGTCTTGCGGATAATCAACATGCGATTAACTTCTATGAAAAACTAGGAGGAAAATGTTTAGAAACGAAGAATGCCAAAATTGGAGAAGAAATTTATTTAGAATATGGATTCTATTTTGATTTAGATCAATTGAATTCCTCTTACGGCCTCGAAAAACAAAAGAGAAATACAAAGGATAATTGAGACAACATCATCTTTCTATAGAGTGAGACGTTTTGTATGATATAATTTAGTAGTAGGTGATAAAAATGGATATAGCGAAAATCAAACAGGAATTAATCAAACAAAAAGAATCAAAATTTAAAGGAAATATTTATCATTATTCTCAGGTGAATTTTTCTTACAATTCAAACAAAATTGAAGGTAGCAAATTAACTAGTGAACAGACAGAAGCAATCTTTGACACTGCTTCTTTTATCCCTAAAAGTGATGATTTAATTCAATTAGATGATTTGATCGAATCTAAGAATCATTTTAAATTATTTGATTATGCATTGGATAATGTAGATAAAGCTTTATCTAAAGAAATGATTCTAGAAATGAATAGAATTTTAAAAAGAAATACTAGTGACGAAGAAAATCCCCGATATAATGTTGGTGGATTTAAAATAGTCCCTAATATAATCGGGTTAGTTAATGTTATTCATACTACTGAGCCTGAAAATGTAGAAAAAGAGATTGATCAATTATTGTTCGAATATAACACGAAAAGAACGATTACTTTAGAGGATATTATTGATTTTCATTATCGATTTGAAAAAATCCATCCCTTTGGTGACGGGAATGGAAGAGTCGGTAGAATGATTATGTTTAAAGAGTGCTTAAAGAATAATATTATGCCATTCATTGTATTGGATGAAGATAAACCATATTATATAAGAGGGTTAAAAGAATACGAACGCGATAAAATGTTTTTGATTGATACTATACGACATGAGCAAGATTTATATGAAGAGATATGTAAAAAATTATTAGATTTTGAAATAGAAGAAAAATAATTTTAAAAGGATGTCTCTTTCTAAATAAAAAGAACTAAAACTGTTACGGGAACAAAGTTTTAGTTCTTTTGTTTTCTTATTTCTTAGTCATGGCTTTTTTCGCTAATTTTAGAATCAACGTATTGGTTGCCGATACGTTGCTAGGATCTTTTTTCTTTTTCAACGTAATTAAACTCGTATTTGTAGCATCGATGATTAAGTCAATTCCCGAGATGAAAGAGGCCATATCTGAGCCGATAAAAACGATAGGTTGGGCCATTTCTTCTGAAGTAGCTAATCTTCCCATCAAGCCATTTGAACTTTTTAAAGATTCTTCTCCACCTGCCATCTGTTCAAATTCATCTTTCATTCCGGTATCGGTAGCTCCTGGCATTATGTTGTTGACTCTGACATTTAGCTTACTAAATTCGATTGCTTGTTCACAAGAAAACTGAGATAGACAACGTTTGGCAAAGATATAGGCAAATGTTGGGTGTGCTACTTTAGCAATTTTTTGAATTGATTTTTCAGTTTCTTCCCAAGTAGGGGCATGGACAACTGGATTTTGTTCTTTCCTATGTTGTTGCCAATACTTACCAGCAGTTGAGGTAACATAAGTAATACTTCCACCCTTATTCATTCGTTTGATTAAATAAGTTAAAGTAATATATTTGTTTGCTGTAAAGTCACAATTAAATGTGGTGATATAATCCGTTTTACTACCAGATAATCCAGCTACACCAAAGAAACAATCGATTTTTTCTGGAAGTTTGTTAAATACTTCATCAATATTCTTTTTATCAGATAGATTACAGGAATAAAAGCCAGCCAAATTTTCAATATTACATTCCTTAATATCTAAGGCATATACTTTGGCGCCTAAATCCACTAACATTTTTGCTGTTTCATACCCCATCCCACTAGATGCTCCGGTTACGATACAGATTTTATCTTTGTAATTAAAATAATCTCTCATACTATTTCTCTCCTATTCTGTTTTACTCTTTCATTATACCTTATTTTTTTACTAAAGAAAAAGAATTCTTAAAAAAAAAAAAAAAACAATACCTATATAGATTATTGATCTACAAGTATTGTTTTTGTATTTCATTATTTATTTTGTTTATCTTTACTTACTATTTTTTCCAAGTTGTTTTACGAATAAAAGCATCTAAACCATATAATAAAGCTGGTAAAATAAAGATGGTAATCAAGACAGAGATTAGTGTTCCGGTAGCTAAGAATAAACCAATGGATGAAACAACACCAGAACTAGAAATTAAGCCAATTAAGAATCCCGCAATCATTAAGATTAATCCACTCGTTGCGATAGTTGGGAAGGAATTTTTAATGGCACCGATTAAGGCTTGTTTCTTATCTTGTTTTTCTCGTAAAGTAAGATAACGGTTCGTCATCACAATCGCATAATCGATCGTTGCGCCCATTTGAATCGCAGAAACAATGATATAACTGATAAAGAATATCTTTTCTCCCATTAATGTAGCGAGTGAAAAGTTAATTAGAATACTTCCTTCGATAGCGACAATCAACAGAATCGTTGCGCCAAGAGAACGGAAAGTACCTAAGAGAATGATGGCGATAAATAAAATGGTAACCGCAGTAATTAATGTATTATCTCTAGAAAAAGAATCACTTAAGTCTGTCGCACTTACACTTTCACCAACTAGTTTTACTTCACTATACTCTTTTTCTACTTCTTCTTTAATCCTATCTAACAAGGAGAATGTTTCTTCTCCTTCTGAAGGAACTTTTAACTCTAAAATCATTCGAGAATATTCTGGACTTTCTAATAGCGAGATAGAGCTTTCTAATTCTTGCTTATAGCCTTCTATTTGTAGTAACATCTCTTCTGATAATGGTAGATTTTCTTTTTGTTCATCTAAGAAGTATAGTAAATCCACGAGATTTATTCGATAAGTAGAAACCTCTTGTGTTATTTGATGACTATTCATATATAAGCTAAATAAATTTCTACTCATTTCTTCTGGAATATTAAACATGACGGCAAATTCTTGATACTGAACTTTGCTTCCTAGATAGACATTCTCTCCTACTCGATAATTTCCGATACTCGTCACTTTACTAATCTTATCATTTTCTAATAAACGATTAGCTAATTCTAATTCTTTTGTATAGTCTTTTTCTTCATTCTTCATGAGAACGACTAAACGATTTGTATTTCTGAAAGTATCATTAATTTTCTCTAACGCGATTTGGTTATCACTCTTGTTTAACGAACTAACTGAATAAATATTATAGACATATTCATAGTTAGGTAGAATACAAATAGCGAGAACTAAGACAAGGATAAAGATCGGAAGTAGTACTTTTCTAGAACTTACAATAAAGTTAGCTAACTTGTTGATGTTGGGAATATGCACTTTATGTTTTGTCTTATCGACGATCTTAGAAAATACCATAAGTAGTAATGGTAACAAGAAAATTACGGTAAGTAAGCTACATAAGATACCTTTAGATAAGACTAAACCGATATCTTCACCAATTTTTAACTGCATGAATACTAACGCAATTAAGCCTGCGATGGTAGTTAAGGAACTAGCTAGTATTTCTGGGATGGATTTAGAAACGGTTTTCTTGACCGCTAATTCTAGGTTAGGAGTATCGCTTCTTTCCTTCATATAATGATTCATAAAAATAATGAAATAGTCTAAGGATAAGCCTAGTTGTAAAACAATGGCGATAGCTTCTGTAATGTAAGAAATCTTACCAAATAAGAAGTTACTACCCATATTGAGAAGAATAGAAACACCAAATACCAAGAAAGCAAGTACAATTTCAAAGTAAGATTCGGTAGTTAGTAATAATACAACGATAATCGTTAAGATTGCGAGTCCTAAAATGATGTTCATTCCTTCTACCTGGTCTTCCCCATTTTCTACATATAAGAAGTATTTTTCATCTTGAACTTGGTCTTCGATTTGTGTAATGACTGTGTCCTTTTCTTCTTCTGTTACTTGGTCTAATTCGATGACAAATAGAGCCTTGTCATCCTTATAATAGTTTTTATTATCTTCAAAAGAAATACTTGCGACATGATCAATTGATGCTAATTCTGCTTTTAATTCTAAAGCTTCTTGAAATGGAATTTCTTCAATCATTACTTGAAGTTCATTAAGTGAGCCAAACTCTTTTTCCATTAATTCGAGCCCAGCTTTGGTTTCTGTTTCATCACTCAAATAAGAAGTAATATCATATTCTATTTCTACATTATTCAAATTTACTAACGAAATAATCCCTAGTAAAATAAAAATGCACAAAAATAGATATCGAAAATCGACAATAAAGTCGCCTATTTTTATTAACAATGATTTTTTCTTTTTCATATTTCACCTTCCAGTATTAGATTATCGCTTTTTCCCAAGAAAAAGCACTTACTTTTTTTGTATTTTTTCTAATTACTCTACTTTTTTCATAAAAAGTATTATTTTTAGTTATTCTACTTTAGTATATTTTTGTATATAATAATACTATTCGAGGTGTTGTTATGATGAAAGAGAAGAAAGATTTACGGATTCAGAAGACGTATAAATTACTAGCAGAGGCATTAATCAAACTACTACAGGAAAAGCCATTTGCGGAGATTAGATTAAATGAAATCTGCGAAGAAGCTCTCGTTCATAAGACGACTTTTTATCATCATTTTACGGATAAATATGATTTATTAAAATATACGATTACTCTCATTCAGAAAGAAATGTTAACAAAATTGGACACTTCTTCTGAAGATAATTTACTGGATTATTATTGTAACTTGGCTAAAATTTACATGTCTAATATCAAAAAGAATCAACAGTTTTACCGGTCGATTCTCTCTAGTGAAGGAAATACAATCTGTACTGATCTACTTTATGATATGTTTATCGAAGATGTAGAAAAGAGACTAGGTCAAGTGGATATTCCTAGTTTCTATATTTCTAGTTATTATGTTAGTGGTGTATTTGCGGTAATCAATGAATGGTTTTTAAGAGGTATGAAGGAAAGCGAAGAAGAAATCAGTGGTTATTTACGGAAAATAATTACTAATACGGACGATATTCTTTACTTTTAACTCTTTTTCTAGCTATCGCATAGTAATGATCTCTATTTTTATACTCGTTATCTAATATGCGATAAGCGACATTTTCTTTTTGATATACCCAACTGGAAAGGGAGTCATCTGCTTCTTGCCAACAATTTTCAGCATGATTTATTAATTTAATTGCTTCTTTATTATTTCCTAGTAATTCTTCGATATACTCCAAGCGGCGATAACTTTGATATAAATATTGGAATTCAACGGGATATCTTTCGCTAGCAGGAATTTTTTCTATTATGGAGATGAGTAAAGAGTATAATTCGCGTGCCTCTAACCATATATTAGAATTTTGATAGCCCTCTCTTCTTTCTTTTTGGAATGCTAATTTATACAATATTTGAACTTTTTGAGGAAGGATTTCTCGACATTTTAGATAATGTGGGATGGCAATTTGATGCATTTTTGCTGCTTTTTCTGTTTCACTTAATTGTTCCCAATGATTTTGCTCTAGGGATAATTGTTTACAGGTACCTAGTATATAATTACTGGTATATCGAATGGCATCGTTGTTGGAATCTTTTAGAGCATTATAAGCGGAATACGCATCTTTTGACGGGAGATAATATTGGCTATTTAGAAGGTTGGCTTTTAATAAAGCAATAGTTTCTTCCTCTCTTTGTTTCGCACTTAACCTATCTATTTGGTTGAGATATGGTAATATTTCTTTATAATCGCGAAACGTAAAACTTCTTAATCTTTTCATTCCACTATTTACGTATTCAACAAGATAACAATAGGCATAATAAAGTTGCCATGAAAAGTTTTTCGCTTCAGTTAAAGTTGTTTCTAGGTCCAGTAAGATAGTACTAGTATTATATATTCCCTTTCTTAATAATGATGTGTCGTTATAATGACGAAATTTATTCGCATAAAGATAATCTATTGTATATAAATAGGAAAAAATTGAGGATGAACATAGCTTCTGCCACCATTTTTCTTCTTCTTGACTCATATTATGGGGGAATATTCTTCTCTCTAAAATATCTTCTACCTGTTTTCTTTTAGATAAGTCGGCATAGGGAAATGAAAAGACTGGGCTTGGGTTATCACTTTTCGGTAAATAAATAGTTGGGTTTTCTAATTCTGGGCTACTTCTATCCTGTTCTTCTCTTACTTCTATTGCCTCGAAACCATGTAACTTTAAAATGGATTGAATAATTAAAAATTCTCGTCTTCCGCTTTCTTTGCTACCTAAATATATTGTTGAACTATTCATTAGGACCACTCCCTTATTTTTTTCTTTAATTTACTTTTATTCTCATCATAGAGTTTGCCTCTACTTCTTCAGGAACTCTTATTTTTAAAATTTCTTCAGGATGGCAAGCCTTTTCAAGTGGATTTAATTCTTGATCATAGATTGTATCGATAGTAAAGGAAATTCTCTTTCCACTAGGCATAAAGATTTCTACTAAAGTATTTGGCTCAAAGTAATTACGTTCGGAAATGGTAATCATCTGTTTTTCTTGATCATAGTCTAACACATAAGCGAGATAATCTTGATTGGATAATTCTTGTCTACCGGTATAGTATTGATCAGTTTCATCCGCTTGATGAGTAAAATAATGAGAACTCGTTTCGCGATTCGCAACACGGGCTAATATTTTCTTTTCTTCTTCTAGAGCTTCCTTGGTCAATTTATCTTGGTAACAAAGATCGATTAATTTACGATAAGAAGAAATTACGGTCGCTAGGTAGTAGTGAGAACGCATTCTTCCCTCTACTTTCAGACTGGTAACGCCAATTTTAATCATATTTTCTATTTGGTCAGCTAAGTTTAAGTCTTTGGTTGCCATTGTGAATTTTTGACTATCTTCACTTTCTAAATCAAAGGCAAAGCGACATACTTGACTACAGCCCCCACGATTAGAATCACGATTCGTGAAATAATTTGATAAGGTACAACGTCCACTATAGAAGGTACACATGGCGCCATGAATGAATACTTCGATATCCACTCCTGTTTTTTCGATAATGGTTTGAATCTCTTCCATCGATAGTTCACGGGCAAGTACGACTCGTTTTACTCCCTCGCCCTTCCAGTAGTTAACGGCTTCAACATTGGTTGTTGATCCTTGGGTACTGACGTGAACTTCTACATCAGGGAAGTTTTTACGAATATATTGAATGATAAACGGATCACTCACGATAAAGGCATCGATTCCGGCATTCGCTACTTGTCGTAAATAATCTTCAACTCCACTAATATCTTCGTTATGGAAAACAATATTGGCAGTTAAATATACTTTTTTATTTCTTTCATGGGCAAAGGTACAGGCTTCTTTAATTTCTTCGATACTAAAATTGGTGGCATTTGCCCGAAGACTATATTCTTGACCTCCGATATAGACCGCATCAGCCCCATATAGAAGGGCAAGTTTTAATCGTTCTAAATCTCCTGCAGGAGAAAGCAATTCTATTTTCTTCATGTTGTTCACTTCCCTTTCTTCACTTTGTAAATGGTTTTTTGATAGAAGAAATTGGTACTATCTCCAATCAAAGAAGCTGTCTTTTCAAGATAGTTATCTAAATCGATATTATCTCCTATTTCTACTTTTTCTTTGATTTCGTTAAATAATTCTAGTACTTGTAAAGAAGTATCCCTAGAAATAAAACTAGTGTCTAGAAGTCCATAATCAAGATGATTTCTAATTAATTCAGGCAAAGCTCTAGTCCCGTTAATGATCTTTCCAAAGAAAAGACTAGTTCCAGTTTTATCTTCTGTAATTAAATAATCATTCTCATGGTTAGCATGATCTTGTAAGGTATATCTATTTTTCTGTTTCTCTTTTCCCATACTTTTAAAATAGTTAGAAATTAACATTCTTCTAGAATGAGACATACTCGGGTATCCCATGATTTGAACCATCAACTGCATCTTCGTCTTTTTCTTCATCTCAATGATTTCCTCTAGAGTAATCTCATTAGCGACCAACCCATATTTAACTCCTTTTTCAAAGTAATAATTACAAGTATTGTAGTTAGTTACCATATGGGTTTGATTCCAGACTAGATTTAAGTTTAACTGTTTTCTTCTTACGATACTTAAGATGGCTAAATCATAGAAGAAAATCCCTTTGATATTTGTTTTTTCTAACTCGATTAGTAATCTTTCTACTTCTTCTAATTCTTCATTAAAAATATTTTTATTCATCGCAATAAAAAGCTCACTTTTCTTAGAAAGTTCCTCGATCTCTTCTAGCGATAATTCTGGGTAATGAACACTATAATTTTTTAATCCGAATAAAAAGAGATTGACTCCTTTTTCCTGATAGGTTTTTATTTCTTGTTTATTTTGTGGAACGACGATATACTGCATATTATTCCCTCTTCCTCTTTCGATTATATTTAATCATAGAACAAAGAAAAAGAAAAGTTATTTTTTCCTTTTCTTATATACTTTATTGTTTTTACTTTCTATCATCGTATCAATTTGACGAATATACTTTCTATATATAGACTCGTCTTTATCCGTTATTTGATCGCGACACTGATTTTCTTTCATGTAATGAAGGAGTAGTAAATAAGTATCTGGAGATATTTCTCTATATTCTTCGGTAGATATTTGATAAAGATTCGTTAATTGCCACTCTTTATCACAAGTAAAAATCATATTGATCAATTGAAATAATTGTTCATTTTCTACTACCTGATTCACATGATAAAGAAAATGACGTGAGGTTAAAATACGAGTAACTGTATTTAATTTTTCTACATATAAAGGATCATTAGTATTGATTTCTTTCATGACTAAGTAGGAAAGAACTTCTTTTCTATCTGGATTAGTGGCTATCATTTCTTCAAAACAGTCATTATCGATTAATGAGGATACTGTATTTAATAACGGTAAATCTACTCTCTTATCTTCTAATGGTTTTAACTTCGTTAAGGCTTCTTGAAAAGAAGTAACAGAAGAAAGACAGGTTTTATCCAACAAATTTAGTGTCATTATCCTCGTATATGGAAGAAGATTTTTAATAAAGTTAATTAGTTCTTCCATTTCTTGAAAATTTTCTTGTTGGTTCTTCCCATTTTCTAGAATTCTAATGATGTCGGTTTTGTGGTTATCTAAATGACTAATAAAACTTCCAGAGTATTCTGCAGGCATCTGTAACCAGCTAGCGAATTTTTGACTTAAGACAAGTGGATTTTCATGAGTAGCTAAACAATAGTCACACCATTCATCAGAAAGTAATTGTTCAAACATCCTTAACGCTACTATATTCTCTTTAAGCGGATATTTTTGACGTTCTTGAACAAAACGAATTACTTCTTCCATTGAGAGATTAGATGCCGTAATCAATCGTTCTAAATTAGGCTCTGTGAAGAATCCCGTTATTTTCACAGATTGATAATCCTCTTTTTCTTTTAGAATCAGTTGAATTATCGTTTGATACTCTTTTCGTGTTATCTGTTTATTTTCTAACATATTGAGTAAACTAGAAGACGATAAAATAGAAATAATATTGGTATTATCTATACTTTTGGATAATAACTCTAACATTTCTTCTTGTGTTAGATATTGCTTAGTCAATAACTTGTTCTCTTCCTGTAGTTTACTTAAATATTCAGCCACTTCTTTTAATCTCCACCCTGAAAGAAAACTCCGGCGGTCTATATAAAAAGGTTTTAGAAAAGTAAGAAGTTCCTGATTACTTAGTTTAGAAAATCCCCCTAGTCCCTTTTGAAAATACGAGGTGATAAATAAAAAATTCTCTTCTACTCCAGGTACTTGTTCCATATTTTTTATAAATCCAAATAGATTTTTTTCACTTGGATTTAAGCGATAAAAGGCATCAAGTACATTTACATTTAACGAATTCTTAGGATTAGTTTCATCTTTTAGTAAATAACGTAATATTCTATATTTATGCCTAGTATTATTTAAAGATAGATAAAATTCATATAATTCTTTGGCTTCTTGATTAGGAAGAAGCGGTAATTCTGCTAATAACTGTAAAGTTTCTTCTTCTTCATTTAATAATTTTTGAAAAGATTCTTCAGGATTAATTAGTTCTACTTGATATTCTTCCATCTTAATCAGAATTTCTTTTATACTATTTAATTTTTCTATATTCATGTTTTTATCTCCTATTTTTTCTGTAATATTTTAGGATTATTTTGTTCCAATCGTTTTAACAAGTTATCCACTTCATCGATTTGTTTTTGGTAAAGCTCGTATGAAGGAGCAAAAAATTCTGGTGGAATTTCTTTTTCATCTCTTTCTTTCATTTTAGACATATAGAAGATAGTACTTAAATAAGCATCTTTATTTAAATTCGATGGATAATCTTCTGACGCAACATCAATAATATTTTGGCGTTGCCAGTTGTATCTTGTTTCGAAAATAAGATCGATAACTCCACGATAGATGTTTAACGTATCAGTTTCTCCATACTTTGCATGATCTAAAACAGAAAGAGCCGTTTCTAGTTGCTTCTCTTCTAATTTAGTTACAGGATCAGATAACTTTCCTATTAGATAAGGATACACTTGATAAATTTGTTCATTATTATAAGAAATGTACTTTACATTTGAACTGGTTATCGATTGATGAAGTGACTCTATAAGGGAATAATCCAGTTGTACGAATTGTTTGAAGAAGGAAATAAGATCAGAGATAGAATTCATACTTCCCGAAATATTACTATATTCTAAAATTTTTATCAGAAGATCGAGATTCATTTCATCCTGTTGAGATAAAAATTCACATAAATGGATGAGTTGAGTTTGACTGTTCTTTAGGTCTTCCTCTCGTCCCAATAATTGGACGAAATTTTCGTCGTCTATTATAGTGATTAAGTTCTCTGGATACTTTTCTGGTACTTTTCTAATTATAGAGGCAAGTTTTTGACTTAGTTCAATGATTGGCCAAGAGTTATCGTGTAAGTTTGTTTCTTCATAAATTTCATTCCAATATTCTGAAATAAGCGCATTAAACACTTCTAAGGACAAATGATCCTCTTTTTCTTCTATCTCTTGAAGAAATTCAAGGAAAGAAGATATATTGATATTTTGACAGCATACTAAACTTTGAAAATTGTCGTTTAGTAATATTTCTTCTAAATCTAAATTTGGTGATTTCTGGTTTTTCATTTTTGTTAGTAGTTGATCAACCTCTTCGGCATTAATCTCTAGCGAAAAGAATTTATCTTCATCTAGTAAAGAGGCAATTTCACTTTTTTCCATCGCCCAAGATAAGTATTTCAAGAAATTTTCGCGAGAAATTTCTTTTTCTTTTAGCCACTGATATATATCTTCATTACTTAAAATAAAATGAATATTGAGTAAAGTTATGTCAGCATCGGTTATACCAACATCACTAGAAAGATAGGACTGACACACGGATAAAATTTCCTGATTAGAAAATTCATGTGTCTGGAATTCATCAATGATTTTATTCATCCTTGACTGACTATCTTTTCCTCTATTTTTTGTTTTTTTCGCCCAACTAAGTAGTTGTTCTTTGGTTGGACCAAGAGTATTAAATTTCATAATTGAAGTAACATATTGATTAAAATTTTTTGTTTTATCTTCATCATAAGAAGGAATAGTCTTTCCTATTTCCATGATTTCCTCTAATAATTGTTTTTTCAACTCTTTATCCTCGATATCTGCCTTCACAACAAATTCTAAGTAAAGTGGTTTATGTGTAGACTCATCATTTTTTAAAGTCTGTAAAATATCGATACTTTCTTTTAATAGTTTAGGAACTACATCGGCCGGTAATAATTTTATTTTCTCCTCGTCGGCATAAATCAAGATTTCTTTGATTAATAGTAATTTTTCTTTATCCATAATTCTATTCTCCTATTTTTTAAGTTTTGTTTTTGGTGGTTCTAATTCTTCTAACATCGCATTTACTTCGTCTATCTGCGCTTGAAAATGTCGATAACGCGAAGTTGGTGGTTTTGGTGGTAATTCTTTTTTATCTCTTTGTTTCATTTCTGCCATATATTTAATGATCATTAAATAAGTATTATTTTTTATGTCGGCTGGATATTTATCTAAAGCTACTTCTTGAATATTTTTACGTTGCCAATCGTACTTAGTTTCAAAAAGAAGATCGATAATTTCTTGAATGTTTCTTATATTATTGGTACAGTTTGCTTCACTTTTCTCATTACCTAAAATAGAAAGCGCAGTTTCTAATTTTTCTTTCTCTTCTTGAGTAACTCTATCCGATAGTTTTTGAATTAGATAAGGATACAAATCATAATAAGCCGAATCATACGTAGTAGTTCTAACAGAATAGCTAGCTATCGCTTCGCTAAATGTAGATAATAAACGAGGAGATAGCTTTTCAAATTGTTTTAGATAATCGGTAATATCTTGAATACCTTTTTCGCTTTTTAAGATTCCACTGTTTACTATTCGCATAAAATAAGGAAACTGAGTAGTATCTAATTGTAATAAATAGGTAAGTAAACTGAGAAATTGTGTTTTTCTTTCTTCCATATTTTTTTCACTAAATCGTGATGGAATACTGGAATCATTTAGTAATCGACTTATCTCTTCGGAATACCCCTTCTTTTCTTGATGAATAATTGTCGCAATTTGTTTACTAAGTTTGATGATGTCTACTTTCCTACCCCACTCTCCAGGTAATAAATCGTTAAATATTTGGATAGGTAGAATATCTTCTTTTGATTTTTGTTCTTGAATAAAGTTTAAAAGGCGAGAAACAGTCATTCTTTTTTCATTCACTTGTTCTAAAAAATAGTAACTATTTAATATTTCATATTCTAGTTCTGTGAATGATTCTTGTTGTTCTTTAAAATCATTCATAATCATCTTAAAGTCTTGTGTATTTAATTCTAGTTTTTTGAACTCATTCTCTAGTAATAACTGGGATAACTTTTCATTTTTTATACTTGAAGATAAATATTCTAAAAAGTCCTCGCGAGAAATTTTATTTTTCTTGATCCATTCATAAGTAGACCTTAGATCAATAATTCGGACTATATTATAGGTAGCGAAAGAATTTGTTTCTGGCTTTTCTATCGGAATACCATCCAAGACGGTTAGAATTTCTTTTTTTTCTATTCCTATTTTTCCTAATACGGTTATGATATCAGTAAAGTACTCATGATCCGCTCGATTACGCGTTGCATCGACAAATTTTTCTAATTGTTCCTTGGATGGTTCTAGGTTAGAAAACGCAATTATAGAAACTACATATCGATGGAACGCTTCTTGCTTACACACTAGTCGCATTTCTTGCCCTATTTTGATTAATTTAATCAGCAACTGTTTTTTGATTTCTTTCTCTAAATGAGGAGTATTTAGTAAAAACTCAAGATGAGTTGATTTATTGATTAGCTCTTCTCTACTAAAAATTTCTAATATAAATAGTTCTTCTTTCATTAACCGTGACACTACATCATCTGGTAGACTCCAATTTTCCTTATCTGCTTCTATTAGGATGTTTTTAATGCATAGTAATTTTTCTTTCATGTCTTGATGCTCCTTGTATTTTACTGATGGTTTAAAGCTTTAATTTTTGAATTGTTCTCTTCTTTTGCCCTCAATAATTGATCTATTTCTTCGATCTGTTTAGAATACCGGTTAAATTTTTCTATCTTTTCTTCACATGGTGGATAAATAGATGCATATTCAATAAAGGCTAAATAGCTATCTACTGCGATATTTTTATAGTGAAAATTTTCTTTTGCGGCTGATACCATATTTCTTCTTTGCCACTCTTCAGTCGTTGAGAAGACTAAATCGATAATATGACGACTATTATTTATGTCTTCAAAAACTTTTTGACATTCTTTTTCACCAACGCAAGCTAAATCAGGAATCGTAGTTAAGATGTTCCCTACCGTGAAGAGCTTATCCAATTCTTCTTCAGTTACTGGATTAGAAAGGTGATCAAATAAATAGAAAATTATAGAATAATACTCTTTATTTTTCCTTAATATCATATATAATCTATTATTATTCATGCTAAACATATCCGTGAACATTGATGTAGCAACTGGATCTAGTTTAACAAACTGTTCTAGTAATTCTTGGATAGTTGAAAGATTGATATCTTGAGGAAGCTGCTGCAACAGATTTCTACAAGCATATCGTTGTTCTTCTCTCAAACTATTTAAAAATTTTACTATTTGAAGTAGTGCTTCCTCACTATAATCATTTTTTAAAAAGGAATAAAGGATAGGATTAGGATAGATTGTTGCTTCTGACTTCTTACCAATAGAGGATATCTTTTCGGTTAAAGCTAGATGATCTACCTTTTGAACGCCATCTTTAGTTAGATATTGATCTTCTACCCGGAGAAGAATATCCGTCAAAATAGAAATAGAATAGCTGTCTTTTTCTTCTAAATGCTTTTCGATAAAATTAAGTACATCTTTTACACTTATACTTTCTTTGTCTACTAAACGTCTAAAATTGAGACTAGTAAAGATCATTTCCACTCTGTTTTTTATTTCTTCTTGATAAATCCAAGTCATGATTTGTTTTAAGTCTTCTTCAGTCATCTTTTTATTTCTAACAAGAGAAAGCATTTCTTTAGAACTTAAAGCATAAGAAATAGCTGGTTCTTTTAATCCCCAAGATAAATATTGTAAAAAGGTATCATGAGAAATTAGACGTTCATCTAAGTACGGACACATGTCAAAAAAGATCCTTGGTATAATATAAATAGATTGACTATCCCAATCTTTTTCTTCAGAAATAGGTCTTAGTACTTCTAAAATCTCTTTGGCATTTAGTTTCATCCTTAATACCTGGACAAATGGAGTAATTACCGCAGATAAATTGTTATCCTTCTTTAAAGACTTGATTATCCCGTTCATCTCTTTACTTGTTGGATGAAGATTGGAAACCGTAGTAAGCATTGTTGTATAGTTATTTACTAATCCAGCCGGATTGGAAATGGCGTAATCCATCAAATGATCTAAAATCTGTTCTTTTTCTACTGAAGGGAGTTCTGATTGAAAAACAAAATTAAACAAAAATTGTTTTTCTTTTTTTAAAGTCGATTGATCAAAATCAATTATTTTTTTTAATAAGGATGTATTTTCTTGATATAAACAAGAAACCACATCATCAGGCAAGTAATAATCGTGCCTATCAGCATCTATTACAATATTTCGAATTAAATATAATTTTTCTCTATCCATTTTGTCCTCCTACTCTTCTATTTAAATGTTTATTAATCGGGTATTCATCACTGTATTTTTCTGTTGTTTTCTTTTTTATCATCGTGCGCCGCCTATCTTACTATTATGAAATTTTTCTCTAAAATTTCATTTATTTTTATTATATCGACAAAATTCGCAGCTTGGCAATAAAAAAAGCCTATAAAACCTTCAGTTTTTGAAGTTTTATAGGTTATTTCTTACGAGCAACAGCGATACCGTCTCCTACTTTTAGAAATTCAACATCGTATTTGGGATTGTTTTTTAAATAATCGATATACTCTCTAATCTTTCTAATCAATCCTCTTAGATTTCTACTTTGAATACTTTCTACATCTTTTTGAACTAGACCATGAAAATCAATATTATCGGTAATGATTACACCATGATCCGTTAAATTGGGTTCGAATTTTTCAAAGAAACGAATATTTTGTCCTTTTGCCGCATCGATAAAAACCAAATCGAATTTACCTTCTATCGTTGTTTCTAAGGCGTCGTTAAAAATTAGCGTAATTCTATCTTCTAATCCTAATTTTTTTACATTCTTAACTGCTTCTAGATAACGTTCATGATCACGTTCTATTGTCGTAATTTTCACGTTAGGATTGGCGAGTGCCATCATGATAGCGGAATACCCTATCGCACTACCAATTTCTAAAATATTGGTGGTTTGGTTTTTAATGATAAACGTCGTTAGAAAGTCAATTCCTTCATCGACCATGATGGGAATCTTATTATCTAAGGCATATTTTTTGATTTCTCTTATTTCTGCATATATACTTGTATTTGCCATTTTTTCCTCCTAGAGTCCTCCATTTACTGCAGCTAATTCATTCTTTTTAGCTAGAAAAGATGCATAATCTTCGTAGAAGAAAGTCTCTAATGTTTGAATATTCGCAATAAAATACAAATAATTATGACTATCTGGATAAAGTGCTGCTTCAATTGCTTCTTCTGATGGAGAGCAAATCGGTCCAATTGGTAGTTTTCCATCCATCGTTCCATTAGTCAAGCGAGTATTATAAGGATTTTGTAAGGCATATTGTGCGGCCGTTAATGCTTGACCTTTATTATCGATTTGATTGGCATAACGTGTTGTTACGTCACTTCCTAGTGGCATACTAATCTTTAAACGATTCAAAAACACACTAGCTACTTTATTCCGATCTTGTTTATTAGCACTTTCTTCTTCTACCATCGAGGCAAGAGTTAATATTTCATGAGGAGTAAACCCACTAGCTTCAATTGCCTCTTTATGAGGAGTTAAAACACGATCCATCTCTTCTAACATCCTATTAAAAATATACTCGACATCGACGTCGCGATTTGTCAATTTATAGGTATCTGGGAAAAGATACCCTTCTAAATCATAATAAATCCCTTCTTGTTTTACACTTTCATCGATAAACCAATACTTTTCCATCAATTGGTTAATATATTCCTCATCATTCGCTTTCGCAATTACTTCTTCGTAACTATTACTTGTATTATCACTAATAATTGTCGCAATTTCTCTGATGTTTAATCCTTCTTGAAAAGTAATTTGAATCTCATTAGGATTTTTGGTACTACCTTCTCGTAAAGTAGCTACAATCTTTTCTACTCCCATGCTTGGGGAAAGATCATAATATCCTGCTTTTAAATCATTAACATTATTTAGTTTTAAATAAATCAAAAAGACTCTATCATCACGAATTAATTCTTGTTCTTTTAAAATACTTGCGATCTGTTTACTACTAGAGTTGGCTGGAATTTCCACTTCTTTTGTTGTTTTATCACCAGATGGTGCACTTATCATCAAACGATAAAATCCTAAACATCCAACAATAATAATGACAGAGGCAATTAAAATGCCTAAAGCAATATTTCTAAACTTCTTCATACTTTTCTCCTCAGTTTTTTTCTTATGAAATAACGAGCAAAAATTTATTGCTCGTTAGGACTAACAGGAGCTGTCTCACCTTGTTGTTGAATTTTATTTCGTACTTCTTCTTGGATGGCTTCTAGAATAGTTTCTACGACTTTCCATTCTTTTTCTGTTTCGATGGGTTCGAATCCTGCATTTAAATTTTCTGGATGATATACGGCGGCATAAGCTTTGATGCTACCATCCGGTTCATAAGTATTGTCTGTATAGGCAATATAACTCTTTTTTGTTTCTTCACTATCAAAGGTAAACAAAACATTACATATAATTTCTTTTCCATCTTCTGTAACCATTTTAAACGTATTTTCTTTCATTATTTTCTTTCCCTTCTATCTAAAAAACTCTGTAATATGATGGTAGCAGCTACACAATCTATTACCTTTTTTCTCTTTTTTCGACTTGTATTATTACTGATTAATAAATTTTCGGCTTGGCGAGTAGTTAATCGCTCATCTTCCATATAAACAGGTAGTTGAAACTCTCTTTCTAGTTTTTCTTTAAACTTTAAGGTAATTTCTCCTCGTTCTCCTACTGAATTGTTCATATTCTTAGGAAACCCTAATACAAATGCTTTAATATTTTTTTCGTTAACTACTTCCTCTAATTGGAAAATTAAGCTATCGTAATCTTCTTGATGATGAAGTATTTTGTAGCTTGTCGCAATTGTACCTAGTTCATCAGATATTGCTAATCCTAAAGTCTTTGTTCCTAAATCTAGTCCTAAATATCTCATTCGTCTAAACCTTTTCTCAGTAACACTTCGATAATTTTACTTCTATCGATACCGGTTATCTTCTTTCTGGCATCTTGATGAGATGATATATATCCAGGATCGCCACTCATCAAATATCCAGTCAATTGATTAATCGGATCATATCCTTTATCTTTTAAAGCATCTCTTACTTCTGTTAGAATCGCTTCTACTAAGGCTTTATCAAACTCTTCAATATCATATAAATGAGTAGTTTTTGATTCCATTTTATCACCTCTTTACAATAAACATTCTAACATTTATTTTTCTTTTCTTCAACTGCTTAAAGAGATTTTGTACATTTTCTACTTTATCTTATAGTATTATCTAAAAGCAAAAATACCCATATAGATCATAAATATCGTAAATAAAGCGGTTACGATCCAACCATTTACTTTTTCAAAAGTAGTACTTTTATATTTCACACCTAGTGAAATGGTAATTAAAATACCACCAATTAGGCCACCGATATGAGCATAATTATCTACACCTGGAGTAATCATACCGAGTACTAAGTTGATAATGATTAGAGGAATTAATTGGCTTTTTAGAACATTTCCGAGATATACCCGATAATGATAACCAAAGTAAAGCATACTTCCCATCAAACCAAAGATGGCACCACTTGCTCCGAGACTCGCTGTATCTCCATTTAACGCAATTGAAGTTAAGCTTCCAATTAGTCCAGAGAATAAATAGATGATTAAGTACTTACCCTTACCCATGAAGCTTTCCATTTGACTACCAATTACATATAAAGCATAACAGTTAAACAATAGATGTAAAAGACTACCATGAAGGAAAATCCCTGTTAATAGTCGGTAATATTCTCCATAACGGATAAGTGGTCCATAGACACAGAATTCATTGATGATATAATCATAATTTCCAAACATCATTAATAAATATACTAAAACATTTATTCCAATTAAAATCGGTGTGATGACTGTTTTTTTTGGTTTAAACACATCTTCAGCTTTTTCTGCTTCTTTTTTATTTTTCATATTAATATCATTCGTAATTTTTACAAATAATTGTAGTCCCTTTTCTGTGAATTTTAACTTGTTTTTTATATCTGGAAAAGCTTTATCAATAAAACTATAATTTTTTATATCTTTTTCATCATATAAGAACATACAATCATTATTCTGTATCTTATCTAAATGAGCATTATCTCCTAGATCAGTATAGATCGATAGAACATTCATATGAAAAGAAAAGGTTTTTCGTTTTATCTTTTTTACAATTCTTCCAGTTTTAAATAGGTCGAAGTTTAATTGTTCATCATTATGAATGTAATTAGAAACAATACGAACAATTTTATAATCTTTGTCTAAGTTTTCTAACCAAATTTCATCTTCTGCGCCCTGTAAGATGATAGGGCTATAGTTTTGTTCAGTAATGAAATAATGTAGTAATTTCATTACGATTCTATCTTTTCGGTTTAAGGTATCTTCCATAAATTACTCCTTTCTGTTTTCTTGTTCTAACTCTGCTAAATAAGAGGTAAACTCTTCAGGTAATGGGGTTTCAAACGATAATTTTTCTTTCATAACTGGATGGATAAACGAAATCTTTTTAGCATGTAAGTATTGACCAAACGGTGTTGTTTTGGTAGTCTTTCCATAGACAGGATCATTATGTATTGGATAACCTATATAAGCAAGATGTACTCTAATTTGATGAGTACGTCCAGTTTCTAGCTTGCATTCGATTAAGGTATTTTTAGGATACCGTTTTAATACTTTAAAATGGGTAACAGCATCTTTACTATTTTGATCGGTTACTTTCATCTTTTGACGGTTATCTGTATCTCTTCCAATTGGGGCATCTATCGTTCCAGTACTGTGCGGAATTACGCCATCTACTAAGGCATAATAGATTCTTTCTACTTCGTGTCTTTTTATCATTTCACTTAACTCTTCATGGACTTTCTCTGTTTTAGCAACTACCAATAATCCACTTGTGTCTTTATCGATTCGATGAACAATTCCCGGTCTAATATTATTCTCTTTTTTCCAGTTAAAACGATGAATCAAGGCATTGACTAAAGTACCATGATAATTACCTGGTGCGGGATGAACAACCATACCTGATTTTTTATTGATGACTAGTAAATATTCATCTTCGTAAACGACATCTAAAGGAATATCCTCTCCTTCAATATCGATATCAAAAGTTAAGTTATCTTCTACTGTAATCCAATCATTTTCTTTTACTAAATAACTAGGCTGTACCTTTTTATCATTCACTAAAACTTTTTCTTCTTTAATCAACTTTTGAATTTTACTTCTACTGATTTCTAACTCTTCGCTTAGATATTGATCTAGTCTTATCTCTTTCTTTTTTGCTTCTATTTCTATCATCATTATCCCCCTTAATCATCTCTAGTAGGACTAATCCTACGCCGATAACGATCGCCATATCCGCAATATTGAATATCGGAAACTGATAATTTCCAAACTCAAAGCCAATATAATCAACGACCCCATCTCTTACTACTCTATCGATAAAATTTCCTAAAATGCCACCCATAATAAGTCCATAATACCATTCTTCTAAGCGAGAAAAGGTATTTTTTTTCATTAGGTAGCGATTCAGTATAATTAAACAAATCGCACTAATCACGGTGAGAAAAAAAGTACTATCTTCTAAGATACTCCAAGCTGCTCCTGTATTTTCTACATAGGTAAAATAGAAGAAATCTGGAATAATCTCTTTTACTTCTAATAAAGAAAAACTATTTATAATAATTCTCTTTACTACTTGATCGAGTATAACTAAAATCAAGGTAATGATATAAATATTTTTCTTCACTTTCATCACCATGCTTAGTATACCATATTTTCCTATATTATGCATCATAATTTATTTTGGTTTTGAGGAATAGAAAAAGCCTTTAGATCTTTTGAACTAAAGGCTTTTGACTGATTTTTATTATTTATGTTTTTTTACTAGATTATTTGAATTTTCATCTAGGATTGTTTTACAAACTTGATCAAATGTGAATTGAGCAGTCGTATCAGAAACAGTTGCTGCCATCTTCTCTTCTATTTTGGTAAATGGAGCTAAGCCGTCTGTAATTTTATACCCTTCTGGTAATTCCCAAGTTTCCTCTTCCATCACATCGATTTTGTGAGAAGTTGGTAAAAAAGTAATACGTTTAGCATTTAATGCATCCGCTACGCTTGAGAACGGTAAGATTATCCATTCTCCACCACCAAGTGTGTCTTCTTGTACACTTTGCGATACGGTGACCCCTGTTGCTTTCATTTTACCATTTACTATTTGATATTCTCTAATTTGTTGAATATTGGTTCTACGGTAAGTATATGCATCCCCTTCATCGATATAATTTAAAGGTTTAACATCGGTTATCCTATTGGTTTGTACGCATAGACGGATCATGTTGTGATCCAAATCAAATTCTACAGAATAATTTTTTTCTTCTCGAATTGAATTTTCTCCAAGTACGGTAATAAGTTTCCCCTCTACTACATTTCTTTGCGTATCTACTTTTACGTCATTATATGTGTAGAAACTCTCATCTTTTAGCATATCTTTTAGCATTTGAAGTTCAAGTATAGTTAAATCTAGATTATCATTAATATTTTTCATTTTCTCTCTTCTCTTCCTTTGTGCCCACAGATTATATATTATTTTTTTAAAATTGCAAACTTTTTTCCATTTAATTGTACATAAGAGCTATAGAAAAACTTTAGAAATTATTTTCTAAAGTAATTTGTCAATCGATATCATAATAATCGAGAAAACGGTAGTGACGAACAATTCCATAGGAATATTTCCTACTGATACAATACTATCTTATCTTGAATATGGTTTTTATTCATTATTTTTTAGTTTTTTATATAATTGTTCGTACTCTATTAATAAATCGATAAAATCATTCCAATTACTAGGGAAACTACCATATCCAAAAATCAAACGAATTTCTCCATCATTAGGGGTAATTCCTATATTCCACTTCACCTCATGATTTCCAGTATAGGTACTTTCCCAACGACTAGTTAATGAAGATAATTTTTCCATAAATTTATGGTAATCTTCTTTAGAGATGAGAACTGGTAAATTTCCTCTTGCCTGTCTGATATCATCAAATAGTAATTTATATTTATCTGTCGGAATAAAATGATTGATTCTCAACATATAGTTAGATTTACTGTTACTGATATTTATTCTAGCTGATTCCATAGTTATACTCGGATAACGATCATAGTCATTTGCGTTTTTTATTACTCGATTGGGGTTTGGAATACCATAAACTTCCCGTGGAATATTTTCTTCTGGATTTATATCATAACGATTATTTTTTTCTTCATTATACATAATTTACCTCGTATAATTCTCGAATACAAAAACACGTTTTTTTCTTTTCAAAATCAAAGGTATGAAACGAGTCGCCTAAACAATATTTCCAGTTTGGACAACCATTACATTGGTCATATTTTGTTCGGTTATCTGTTCTAAATAATTGAAATTTATTTTCCCATACTTCTACAAAGTTATCGTGTTTTATATTTCCTTGGATAAATTCTTTTCTTCTTTCTACATTAGGACAAATGAAGATATCACCATTACTTAGAATACTTGCGACATAGAGTCCCGCAACACAAGAAAAGTAAGTATCTCGTAGCTCCTTTTCTAAAGAAAGGCCTAGATAATGACTACAACCATATTCTGCATTAATTATATTTTCTTCTCGTTTTTCTTTAATAAAGGAAAATAAGTACTGATACTCTTCTTTATCTAGTAGAATTTCTTTATTTTCTTTCGCTCTACCAATTGGATCTACATTAATTACCCGCCAAGAAACAACTTTTAACTCTTTCATTAGTTGATATAAAGATTCTAGTTCATGAAGGTTTTTCTTATTAGCTACGGTCGTGACTTGGGCGACTTTAATTGATGGGACTTTCTGTAGTTTTTTTTATGTTTGTGATAATGCGTTCAAAAGAGCTTGGTACTTTGCGAAACCTTTCATGTGTCTCTTTTAACCCAACTAAACTAATAGAAATGGTTTCCATATTGGTTTGATTCATCTTTTCTAAAATCTCATCGGTAATTAACATACCATTAGAAGTCATTCCCCAATGAAAACCTAAATGATTGGCATAATCCATGATTTCAAATAAATCTTTTCTAACTAGCGGTTCTCCTCCCGTAACATTTAATAAAATATCGGCTGCGTTATAGTGATCAGTAATATCTAAAAGGGCCTTTTTTAACGCTTCCGCACTGATTCTTCTTTGACTTTATCTGTACGACTACTTCCACAGTGACAACATCTAGCGTTGCATCTAGAAGTTACTTCTAAAAATAGATCTTTTAAAATGGGGTTCTTATAGAGTTTTTGACGATAATCATATAATCGATCTAAATTCTTTTGTTTAATTTTTTTGATTTCATCGTCCATCACAACACCTACTTTACTTGTTACTATTTTTAATCTTCGATTTTAAATTGTTCTAATTCTGATTTTTGTTCTTTTGCTTGATAATAAGCTTCTTGTTCCGTTAACTTTTTAAACTTATCATCGATTTGTTTTTGAATGTCACTTATTTCTCCATCATCTGGTTGTGCATTTAATGCTTCTATGATCTTAGCATGACGAATTTGATGTACTTTTTCTTTTAGATCAAAGCATTTAATCGTTTCTTTTTCATAGCTTGGATAGAAAATCGTATTTTTAGGAATTGTTATCGTTTCAAAGTCCTTCTCAATTTTTTCTTCTTGATTACCCATCTCTATTTTTATATCTTCATTTCTAATCGAAATTAAATCACATAGTTTTAGCATATATTTTCCATAGGTATCGATTAGCTTGGATAAAGAACGAGTCGCAATATATATTTTTATATTTCTAGGTATACAAGAGGATAAAATATCTACTAGATCGTGACATATTTCAATACTATCGAAATTATCCAATATAAAATGGAACTTGGTATCTACTTTTAAATCGATTAATCTAGTATATAGTTGTTCAATAAACATGGTAGCAACTGTATTTAAAGCGCTATTTTCATCTCTAGCAATCACCATAAAAGCGGTTGGTTTATGAAGAGAATTTTCAACATCAAAGGTTGTTTTATTCATCATCTGAGATAGATTTTCTCTGGTTGCATACATTCCTAATCTTTGTCTTGCGACAGATAAAATACTTCCCTTCGTCTCTTTAGGGGCTAAAATCGTGGCAGAAGCAAAAGTATAGGCATTTGAAGTTGGATTTTTAGCGTTAAAATATTCATTTAGATAAATTGAACCGCCTATTTTTTCTTCCGCTTGATTAAATATGTTCATTATACTGTTCAAATTTACTTCCTCAGGGGTACCATCTTCAAATAAACCAAGGGTCATTCCTGTAAATATATCGGATGCAGCATTATCCCAGAATGGATCCTGAACCTGTTTTTCATAGAAGCAAGTTTTTCCAATCTTTTCTAAACATTCTTGCGCTTTGTCTATTTTTCCATTCTGGTACAACTGATATGGATACGATAAAGGATTCCAGCCTTCACTTTTATCTGGTTCTCTTAAGTTTATGATGATTGTTTGATAACCGTTTTCTTTTAATTTTTCCTGATACTGATGTAAATACTCTTCTCGTGCATCTAAAATCAATAAATTTTCTTTTTGTTCAATAATCTTATCTACAATAGGAAACAATGTATTCGTTGTTTTTCCTGATGAAATATTTCCTTCGATAATCATATTTTGGGGATGATTAAATAGTTTTTCTAATATTTCTTTTTTCATATTTCCTCCTTAACACTCTTTCTCTTTCGGTTTCTTTTTCTTTTCCATGACTTCTTTTATGTTTGATGTCTTCTTGTATTTGATTTACTCTGTCAATTTTTAAATTTAACAGATAAATTTTTTCTTCGAATTCTGCTTTTTTCTTTTCTAAGATTTCTTCGTCTAAGCCCTCTTTATATTCGATGATCTCATCAAGGGTAAAATCTAATGATTTCAACAATTTAATGAATTCACATTCGCCAACATTCTCATCACTATAATATTTATAACCTGTAAATGGATCGATTTCACTGGGAACTAATACCCCATATTCAGCATAATATCTAAGCGTTCTAACCGGAATATCTACAATTTTGGAAAAATCACCAATTTTATACACGTTTATTCACTCCTTTTTCTATAGACTCCTCCCTTCAGTTAAGATATTAACAGAGCAGTCGACTGCCGAGTCAATAGAAAATTAAAATTTTTTATCTTTCTATACAAATTGTACTAGATTTTTCTTCATAATAAAAGATTATGAGAAGTTTTTTTCATGATTTCCCATAATCTGTGAATATTTTGACTGTGAATAGTAACTTTTTTATTAATAGAGCTTTCCTTTTGGATCTAATGGGATTTTTTCGCTCATTTTAATTAATTTTAAGCATTTAGGCTTTAATTCTTCTTGGTATATACGAGAAACTTCTAGTTCTTCTTCAGGACTTAATGGCTTTTTCATGGGTACACCGAAATGACATTGTGGCTCTATGACAGTTGGATTAATTCCTCTAATTAGTAGTTCAATGGTTCTATCGTAATCGTTCTCTAAATTTACTAAAGGGGTTACTAGTTCAATTCCAAAAGCATTGAGAAGATCGCGGTACTCTTCTAACATACTTAGCTGTTCAATGGCAAATAATTGACTAGCTCTTGCTCCTTCGACAACTACTTTGATGTTTAACTTTTTGCATAATAAAACGGTATAAATATACATGGCACTTCGACAAGCTAAACAAGTAAATTGTGGCAAATCGAAATAAGGATATTTTTGTACAATTTCTTGTAGTTCTAAACTATACATCTCATCACGTAATACTTTAAAATAGCCTACCGTTAGACCATATCCCCAAAATTTTACTTTATCTTCTCCATAGCGTTCGATCAACCTCTCAGCAGTTTCTTTAACATATTCACAGCTACTACTACTCCCGTTATCATAGTGAACTAAGGTTACTTGATACCCATCTTCAATCATTTTACAACTAGTAAGAAGCGAATCTAAACCACCAGAAAATAAAATTAATGCTTGTTTTTCTTCCATAGTTTTCCCCCTATTAGTTTTATTTTAACTTATATTTTTCTTCTTGGCTAGTTAACACAAACGAAAAACTTCGGATTTTATTCCGAAGTTTTCTTTGAGAGCCATGCTTACTTCGATAAATATTTACCGCAATTATGTATAGTTTCATTGTTTTTTTATCTTTAGTTTTTGATTTTCGGTTTATTTTCGGCTTATTTTCGGCTTATTTTAATTTTTCAGCATATTTTCCTGTTAAAACATAATCCGTTATAAAGCAGTTTTATATTTCTAATTTTTCTTTAACATAGCTACTTTTTTAATAAAGCTAATTTTTCTTTTTCTTCTTGTAGTTTTTTTCGATCTAATTCAACGACATTTTGTGGAGCTTTGTTGACGTAATTTTCATTGGCAAGTAATTTTTCACGGCGTTCAATTGACTGTTCTAACTTCTTGATTTCCTCTTCTTTCTTTGCTAGATCTTCTTGTTCACCTTCATCATAATAAGTAATATCGACTAATTTAGATTGATAGTGGTAAGAAAGTTTATTTGAATTATCTTGTTTGTCATCATTGATCGGATTTTGAATCTTGAGTTGTGAATAATAAATAGATTTTAATTCTTCTTTTGTTTCTATCTTTACATCGGCATGTTTACTAATATGATTAGTTGCTTTTAAATTACGAATCGCAACAATATCTTCTAATATTTTTTCAACTAATTCTTTTTCTTTTTTAAATACCTTTGCTTTATCTTGTTTCGGATAAGTACTAATCATAATGGAATCAGCTTCTTTGATTGGAAGCATCTGGTAGATTTCTTCAGTTACATACGGCATGAATGGATGAAGCATTTTTAAAATATCGGTAAGTACAGTAAGTAATACACTCTTTGTCGTACGATTCATATTGGTTTTTGATAATTCAATATACCAGTCACAATAATCTTCCCAGATAAAGGAATATAATTCATTTCCTACATTATGAAACTCATATTTTTCCATATTTACTCTAACATTACCAATTATTGTATTCAATTTATCTAAAATCCATTTATCTGGTAAAGTCAAGCTTTCTAACGTATAATCTTCTTGGCTAAAGTCTTCTAGATTCATTAATACGTATCTAGAGGCATTCCATAATTTATTAATGAAATTCCATGTCGATTTTACTTTTTCTTCATCATATCTTAAATCTTGACCTGGGGCAGAGTTAGTTGTTACAAAGAAACGTAGAGAATCACTACCATAGGTATCGATGACATCCATCGGATCTACACCATTACCCAATGATTTTGACATTTTTCTACCAATCTTATCTCGTATTAATCCATGAATTAAGCAATCTTTAAATGGTCTCTTACCAGTAAACTCTAGAGATTGGAAAATCATTCTAGAAACCCAGAAGAAAATAATATCATAGCCAGTTACCAAGCAATCATTTGGAAAATAACGTTTGAAATCTTCAGTTTCATTTGGCCAACCAAGAGTTGCAAATGGCCATAAAGCACTACTAAACCAGGTATCTAATACATCTTCATCTTGGTGCCATCCTTCTTCTGTTGGCGCATCTATTCCTACATAGACTTCATCACCCTTATACCATGCTGGAATTCTGTGTCCCCACCATAATTGACGAGAAATACACCAATCGTGGCAATCTTCCATCCAATGATTTAAAATCTTTTCAAATCTTTCTGGGAAGAAGTTTACCTTTTTGTCTTTATCTTGTTGATTTTCTAGAACTTGACGAGATAACTTTTCCATATTAACAAACCACTGTTTAGATAAGTACGGTTCTACCATCACGTCAGTTCTTTCGCTATGTCCGACACTGTGTTTGATTGGTTCGATTTTGATTAATAAGCCCTGTTTTTCTAAATCTTTTAACATTTTTTCTCGGCATTCGAAACGATCCATTCCTACGTACTTACCAGCATTTTCATTCATCGTTCCATCTGGATTCATGACTATAACTCGCTCTAAGTTGTGACGAAGTCCTACTTCAAAGTCATTTGGATCATGAGCAGGAGTTATCTTAACGACACCAGTTCCAAATTCTGGATCGGCATGTTCATCGCCAACAATAGGAATTTTTTTGTTTACTAAAGGAAGAATTACCTGTTTTCCAATATATTTTTGGTATCTTTCATCACTTGGATTTACCGCTACTGCCGTATCACCAAATAATGTTTCCGGACGAGTTGTCGCTACTTCTAAGTATTCATCACTATCTTCGATAAAATATTTTAGATGATAAAAGGCACCATCTATTTCCTTATAGATTACCTCCTCGTTGGATAAAGCCGTTTGAGCTTCCGGATCCCAGTTGATAATTCGTTCTCCTCTATAAATCAATCCCTCATCATACATTTTTTTAAATACCGTTTTTACTGCTAGAGTAAGGTTATCATCTAAGGTAAAGGCCTCTTTAGTATAATCTACAGATAGACCCAATTTTGCCCATTGGGAACGAATATTTTCCGCATATTCTCTAGTCCAATCCCAACACTCATCCAAGAATTTTTCTCTTCCTAATTCTCGTTTTCCTACTCCTTGTTGTTTTAGGCGCGCAACTACTTTGGCTTCTGTTGCGATTGCAGCATGATCCATACCTGGTAGCCATAACGCATCATACCCATCCATTCGTTTATAACGAATAATAATATCTTGTAAAGTAGTATCCCAAGCATGACCTAAATGTAATTTTCCCGTTACATTAGGAGGAGGTATTACGATACAATAAGCTGGTTTCGTCTTATCTTGTCCTGATTTAAAATACCCTTTTTCTAGCCAAAATTTGTATTTTCCCATCTCTACTTTTTGATGGTCATATTTTTTATCTAACATATTTCTTCACTACTCCTTATTTATTTTTCAAACCGTTTTTTCCTACTATATATTTACGGTTTATTTCCTTTTTTATCTTATCAATTCCATAAAATTTTTCCCAGTTGGCTTCATCATCTATTTTCTGTAAATTATAAGCACCAATCACACTATAGCGACTAAGTATCATTTCATTTTGATAGAACCATTCTAATTCGCGATCAGTAATCGTTTCTGGTAAATAGAAAATGACGAGTCCTGATGAATCTTCACTTTTTACCACCAAATGACCAAGTTCCGCAATTCGGCATGGTGCCTCTTGATAATCATCAGGTTTAAATTGAAGCCTAACTGATACATATCCGAAAACTCTTGAATCTTTTTGGTGTGATTCTCACCAAGAGCTACATCTCGTTCAAATAGTGGCTGGATTATCTGTCCTTCATCAGGAATTATCCATACTTTTCCCCTATTATTCATGATGAACCCCCTCGTTAATTGCATCGTAACAGATTTCTCTTACTTTTAACCACAATTTTTCACTATCTTCAGCTACCTCAATCGTACTGACAAATAAATCAAAGTTATCTGTTTCGACTAGAATATCTAAGCTCTCTTCAAAATTAAAATCGTAAATAAAGGCTAAAATCGATAACACGGCGTCTGATTTTGATTTATTGTCTTTGATATCGAGAAGATGTCTTTCTTTGAAGTTTTTTAACACAGTTGGAGTCACTTCATCCGCTTTGAACACATAATGATAATGAATAGCATACTGTTTAAAGATATCGACTTTATCCATATCTCTAATCATCGAAACAAATAATTTTTCCTTATCCTTTAATGGTGGGACATCCAACTTATTATGATACCTAATCGCTAGTTCAATAATCTCATTATACTTGTCTTCTTCAATAAAATCTCTGATGTGTCCTTCTTCAAACAGATAGATACAACTTTGATCAGCATGATCGATCGTTTTCTTATCCGATAACTTTCCATAGATTCTAAATTGTTCAAAACGACCAATATCGTGTAGGAGTCCAATAATCTTCGCTAGAATAATTTCTTCCTTAGATAAGTTAAGTCGGAAAGCAAGTTCTGCCATCAAGTTTGCGACTTCTAAACTATGTTCTTTCTTTAGGCTAATTATTTCTTCTTTCTGATCATAATTTTCTACATATTTTTCAAATACTTCTTTTACCCGTTCATAATCCATAAAAAAAACTCCTCCTTATCTTTTAATTAATAAGGACGAGTTAAACCCGCGGTACCACCTTAATTCACTCTTAAAAAGAGTACCCTTCATTAAAGAACTAACGTATCTTTTTCACTACGGAATTACCTACTCATTGTTCAATAATTCTACTCCATCGCTACCTTCCAAAGATAATTTCTATTCATTTTCACCAACCATGAATTCTCTATAAGAATCATTCTTTGTACTCCTCGACTTCTTCGTATTTCGTGTTTTTATTATAGACCAATTTTTTTGCTTTGTAAATAAGTTATCTTTAGTTAGTATTTCCATTATGATTCTTTTTATCTATATTTTTTCTATAACCAATTATCATACTTTTACTTTTTTCAAAATAAGACTATCTTCATTTTGGTATAAAGTTTCTTTAATCTTACTTAAAATGGACATCTCTTTTTCTTGAATATCCTCGATTAACACACCAAATCTTTGCGCAAGTTCATCATAAGATAAATTCTCTTGAAAGCGAAGAAGGAGAAATTGAATTTCCTCTTTAGGCAAAGTACCGATAACATTTATCATTTCTTCACTAAATGGTTCGTCAGTAGATACCGGTTTACCCACTACAAAATCTAATTTTGTTGCTATTTGATTCTCATAGACGTCTTCATCTAAAGATTTTGTATAAGGATTCTTTCTCATATAGTCTAATATTGCTCCTTTAATATTCTTTTTTATATAATTAACGACTTCTCCACTAATATTAGAATATGTTCTATCTATAATTTCTAACGTACAAATCTGTAATTCATTTAAAAGATCATGATAATGTTCTAGAGGAAGTTCTCTTTTTAACACTCTTACAATCATTTTCGTATTTATTTTCAAATATTTATCCCATAGTACTTCTCTTGTATCAACAAGATGGCACTTATATAGAAAAATTAATGAAAAAATATCTAAGGTAGATAAATCACTACTTGCTAAGATTTTAATTTCTGTTAAATGGTTTTGAGATAATATTTTATTATTTTTTTCGTCTTGTTGATCAGAAAAATACCAAATCATACTAACTGCCTGATAAGTCGTATACCCCGCATTTTTTAATTCTTGTACGTTTTCAAAATTAATGTTTAAAAATGAACAAGATGTTTTCAATTTTTCTATATCTTGATTAACTTTTAGAGTGTTAAAAATATCTCTTATTTTCGTCATTTTATCTCTTTTTTCTTTCTCTAACCGATATTCTTCCACCGCTAAACGCATGATTTCTTCATCGCTTATTTCTAATAACTCTTGTTTCTTCTTCATAAACTTTCTGACTACTGTAGAATAGTTATAATCATTTTTAGCACAATAATCAAATAAAGTAGTATCTTCATAATAATACTTATATACAGGTTCGATATAATTATCCATCGCATAATCAACTAATTCATCATCATTTAAACTTGGGCATTCTATTCTTTTTTGACACATTCTAGATATAATCGTTTGATAACTAAGCAAATATTTTTCACAATAATTCCTTAAAGACATTCCTTGATAAATATATTTAATCTTAGTATTAACATAATTTATGGCATAATTAACTAATTCATCATCAGATAAGGTGGGATATTGTTTTTTTCTTTTTTCAATTCTAGATAGAATAGTCTTATAATTTAAGGATTGATCTTCACAATATTTTTTTAATGGAATTCCTTGATAATAATATTTAAAATTAGAGTTACTGTATCCTTCGATTATACAAGTAAAAATTTCTTCATCGGATTGGTCTGGGTATTGTTTTTTTCGTTCAGAGAATTTTTTGAGAATTGTACGATAATTTAGAGAATGTTCACGGCAATATTGACTTAAGGGTATTCCCTGATACATATATTTAAACTTAGGTTTAGTTTTATTTATGGCATAGTCAACTAATTTTTCATTAGATAAAGTAGGATATTGTTTTTTTAGTCTATCTATTCTAGATATAATCATTCCATAGTTTAAAGATTGATCTTCACAATATTTTTTTAATGGAACTCCTAGATAATAGTATTTTAACTTAGTATTCCTATACTCTTCAATTACATAGGTAAGAATCTCTTCATCGGATTGTTCAGGATAACGTTTTTTTCGTTTAGAAAATCTCATAACAATTGTACGATAATTTAGAGAATGTTCACGGCAATATTTACTTAAAGATATTCCTTGGTAGAGATATTTAATCTTGTAATCCATATAATTTTCTATCACATCAGAAATCACTTCGTCTAAAGAAGAATCTGGGCATTGCTTTATTCTTGTTTGAATTCTAGTATAAATTGTAGGATAAGATAGTGAATTCTTTTTACAATATTCAGTTAATAACATTCCTTGATAATAATATTTTTCTACGGAACTCTGATAAGATTCTACCGCATAAACGACTAATTCATCTATAGATAAAGTAGGATTTTCTTTTTGCTTAGCTATTATTCTCGTCCCAATTGTACTATAATTTATAGAATGTTGATTACAATATTCTTTTAGTGGGATTCCCTGATAATAATATTTTGTTTTCAACTACCATCATCCTAACTATATCATTTTTATTTAATCTTGAAATTCTGGTTCAATACTTTTATTTTGAATATACTTTTCTACTTCTTGAAAATATTCTTTTAAGTGTGACGGATAATTTAACTCTTTAGCCATTTTTTCATATAGTTTTGTTTCTTCTAGATAACGGAAACTATTAGAAAAATATAATTCATAGACATAACCTAAATAGATTAATAAGTGATCACTATCTGTTTTTAGTTCTCTATAGGGAATCATCTGGTGTTGGAAAAATAGTTCTCGGCAAGTTGGTGTTACTTCTTCATTAGTGGTTGGTAACTCATTATTTTCAATTAATAAATAGATAATGTCTAGTTTATCGGCATCTTTGATCATCTTTGCAAATAATTCTTCTTTTTTATTTTTAATTCCTGTTAATTCCATTTTATTATGATTAAAAATACTTATTTTGATGATTGGATAATATTCTTCTGGTATTTTAAACTTTTCGATTAAACCATCTTCAAACAATATTTTTACTCCATATTCTCCATGATCTAAACTCTTTCTATCATTGACGGTATGATAAATAGATAACTGTTCAAAACGGCCAATATCGTGTAATAAGGCAATTAATTCCGCAAGTTCAATTTCTTCTTCGGTTAGGTGAAGACTTATCGCTAATTCTTCTATTCTATCTACGACTCGATAAGTGTGAAGATAACGTTCTTTAATTTTAGGGTTACTACTATCATACTGTTGATAAAACTCTTCAAATAGTGAAATCCATTCCTTCTTTATTCTCATTACTCATCCCTCTTTTTTTATAATATTTCCATTATACGAGGGAATTTACTGATTGGCAAGTATTGATTTCATTTTCTGTACAAAGTGATTAGCCCATACAGAGACTTGATTTTTTCATATAATACAGTAGGTGAAAATGATGTTTAAAAAAGGACAAGGACATGGTTTTTTCTGCCGATGTGAATCTTGTAAATGTAGAAGGAAATCTAGTATTTTTTATATGGGCTGTCTTCTTTCATTACTGATCATTTTATTTTATCAATGCCTTTTTGCGATATTCTTTGTCTCTCGCTTTAACTCGTTTCTATGCTTGTTATTTTTGATTTTGGTGATCGTCGGCTTTATTCGTATTATCTTTTAAAAAAACTAAATAGGATGTTTAGGCTTAGAATTCGCTTTATTCATTCTATTTAGTTTTTCACGTAATTGATAAGCAGTATCTGTAATCGTGAATACTTGTTTAATTTTTTGAACTTCTGTTTTCTTCATTTCCAATTTTTCTGGTAATAAAGTTAAGGCCAGAAAGAGATCGATTTCTTCTTCTTTTAGAATATATTTTGTTTGGTATATGTCTAATAGATCAAAGATATCAATTTTTTCTTTATTGTTTTGATAAATATTTAATAGATCATAAACTGGTAAATTAATTCTTGCTTTACCCCAACTAATTAGATAAAGATCATTATTTTCAATTAGGTGTTCTTTTTCTAACGCACCATGTGTCATCGCATAACGAAGTTTTTTACTTGTTTTTACTTTTTGATACCACGATTCTATTCGTTTTTTACTTTCCCCAATATTTTGATATAAAATAGAAATATTTCTGATTAACAAGTAATGACTCGGGGACATATAAACTTCACTTTCAATCATATTCTGTAATCCAGAATAATAATTGTATAGATAATCTTGACGATCGATGATTTCTTCATAGATTTTTTTTACTTGATCAATATCTACATTTTTATAGAATGTTGTCTTCGTGTGTAATAGACTGACGAGATAGATCAAATCTTCTATTCGTTGTTCTTCTGGTACTTCAAAGTCATCGATGTATTCGGTTATTTCATAAGGATCGGAATTATTCGTTAAATTTGGGGGAAAATTATGGAAATTACGGGTTCTTAGATATTCGTAAATATTGGTGTTGTTTCCTTCTTTTAGACAATAACGATTATTTTCTGTAGAAATAATATCTACTTTTTTCTTTTTTTGGTAACGTGAGGCTTTTAAATTGTATTTTTCTAATTCTTGTCTTTTATTCATGTTGACATGGAATAATTACTTTGCTACCAATTTTTATATTTTCTAAATCGTTATAAGCCACTAGATCATCACGAGTAGTTTTATACTTTTCGATGATGGAATCTACCGTATCATTTTCTCTAACTATGTAAACATGATACGTGACGAAAGTTTCATCACTGGATGCGATCGCATTGAAAATAGAGGACATCTTAGATTCTTCTTTAGGACGGTCTTTTTTCGTTACTGTAGATAGATTGATCTCTTCTTCTTGTTGAGTAGAAGTAGTCGTTGCGGCACTTGAAGTGTAAGTTGACGCTTGTTGATACGTTTTTACTTCTTGGTCGTAAATTTCTTTATTTTTAGAAATTTCTTGTGTTAGCTTAGCCTCAATTTCTTGTTCTAAATCACTTTTATCTGGTAAAGCTGGGAAACCATCTTTTCCACTAATCGTATCCGATACATCGGTTATTTCTAATTCATCGATAGACTCTTCTTTTTCTAATGGTTCGATCTCTATTTTTTCTTTCTTTTCTTCAATTTCAATTGGAATTTTCTCTACTGTCTTGCGAATATCTTCTTCATCTAAGGAGATATCTTCTTTAGGTAAAGGTTTTTCTTCCACATTACCAATTTCTAATTCTATATTAATTTTTAAATCTTCTTCGTTAATGATTTCAAAATAGAAGTCATCAATCGTAATTGTACAGTTTGAGATATCATATTTATTATCCACTTCTATCGTGAATGGTAAATTGTAATGAAACTCCTCCTCTATTTGACTTGCTTCATGCATTTTATATTTACCATCAAGCAGGATGTCTCCTTCGATAGTATTTCCTTCTTTTACCTCGAGATTATGTTTGGTTTCAATATCGGTGATCTCGGCGATCATCGTTTTAAATTTAATCGTCTTCGTAAAAGGTATTATTTTTTTCATCTTATCCCTCATTTCTATTTCAATATATGAGAATGATAAAAAAAACATGCACACTGAAAAAAGAAAATACCTTCAATTCGTATTTTCTTTTCCGTTTTACGCACTGACTACGACACTTCCTGATGCAAGTTTATCTTGTAACCAAGAAACTGCGTCACTATTTGTAATCGTTATGACAATATTGGCATTAACTCCACTAAACATAGCTTCAGAATCTACAATACTAGAATAATTAAAATTACCAAATTTAATGGCTTTTAAATTTCTGCAAGAAGAAAACATCCATTTTGTATTTTGTACTTTAGACATATCGAAGCTGCTTAAATTAAGACTAGATAAATTCGTACAAGAATCAAACATTGTCTGCATATTAGTCACTTTAGGTGTACTAAAATTAGAAAGATTAAGATTGGCTAATGCCGTACAATGACTAAACATCCCATTCATATTCGTTACATTTGTAGTCATAAAGCTACTGACATCAAGGAATGTTAAGGAAGTACAATAAACAAACATAAAACTCATATCTGTCACATTTTCTGTATTAAAATTACTTAGATTAAGGGAAATTAATGATCGACAATAGCCAAACATACGAGTCATATCTAGTACTTGCGATGTATCAAATCGACTTACATCTAACTTGGTTAATTGACCACAATCATAAAACATATATCTCATATTTGTTACTGAAGAGGTCACAAAACTGGAAAGATCTAGGCTTAATAAGCTCCAACAGCCATTAAACATTCCACCCATTTGTGTAACTTTAGAAGTATCAAAGTTGCTGACATTTAAACTTGTTAAACTATTACATCCTGAAAACATATCATGCATATCCGTTACTACACTAGTATTAAAGTTCGCCAAATTCAAGTTCTTTAATTGAACACAGTTGTTAAACATTTGCTCCATATTTTCTACTTTAGAAGTATCAAAACTAGAAACATCTACCCATTTTAAGTTTTGAATATTATAAAACATCCCGCTCATATCGGTAACTTGTGAGGTATCAAAATGAGAAAGATCAATTCCTGTTAAACCGGTATTTTCAAACATCCAAGCCATTCTGGTTACTTTGGAAGTATCAAAATTACTGATGTTTAAATTCGTTAACTTACTACATTGGGCAAACATTCCCCACATATCAGTCACATTAGAAGTATCAAAGTGTGATAAATCCAAACTAGTCAGTTCCACACATCCTGCAAACATATTCCACATACTCGTTACTTGGGAAGTATTTAATATTTCTATATTTTCAATTTCTCTCAGTTTAATAAAGCTTTGAAAGAATCTAATTCCCTCCTCTAACCAAATCTCATCGTTTCCTTGAAAGTAAACCGTATAGGTTCCCGCTTCATCTTGATTTTCTACTAAATAAACCATACAGCTACCATCCTGATTAGGAGAAAAGTCTAATGATGTCTCCGCTCCTTCAATAGGAGCTATTCGGTTTTGAAGGATAATTTTTGTAACTGATGCTTTCTGTTCATCGGTTATTACAGGACTTTCGCCTTCCTTATAATGATAAATCGATTGCTTACTAACTGCCTCTTCTCGCTCAAAGGTATCCACTTGCATTTTGAATGATAAATCGAGTCCGGCATCTCTATTTTGAATACCGCCACTTTCCACTAGTCCTACTTTCAAGATAAAGCTGTGACTTTCTCCTTTTTTTAGGGGAATATCTGTTTTAATCACTAATTCTTTATCTCCAGATAAAAATCCACTTAGAGAAGAAAACGAACCCGATTTTAAAAAAGTTTCATTTTGATAACTAGAATCTGTAGAATAAATGGCCCATCCTAAATAATTCGAAAACGTATCTTGATTATCTTTGATTAAAGATATTTCACTAAAAACCACATTATAATTTATATCTCTATCACCTGTATTTCTTATTGTAAATTGGTGACCAGGAGAGGATTCGATTGATTCTAATGGTTGTGGCAAAGCATTCTCCATTAGGATATCTTGTCCAGTTTCGTAGGTAATCTCTAAGTTATCTACTTTTACCACTTGTTGTTCTGAAGTATCATAGGCAGTAAAATAAGCATAACTTCCTCCTATAATAAAGATAACAGTAACTAAACAAACAATGATTAACAAAATCTTTATGCCATTTTTCATCGTTTCACCTCGTATTATTATAGTACTACTATTATTATACCAAAATCTAGATACTTTTCAAAATTTTTGCCTTACTTTTTCACAAAGTTCTGTTATACTTTGCGACTGATATGCGATATAAATTAGTTTTTATGCAAT
>UQRY01000001.1 GCA_900543675.1 uncultured Mycoplasmatota bacterium | reverse complement strand
TTCCTTACATATATATTAACATAAAAAACGCACAATTTCTCATGCGTTTATCCTGGTTACTACAGAAAAAAGAGTGAATATTTTTTAGGTTATATTTAGCTTTTTAAGATTATATAAATAGATTATTTGATTATGCATTGACTATTTGGTAAGGGTGGCAAAGTTGCTGTATTCATTTTATCTTTTTTATCTAGTTTGATGCTCCTTCCTAATATATTAGTCTTAATAGTTGTCAAGCTCTTGTTGAGTAAAATATTTACGTTTTTACTTCTAGATGTTATACTAGTAGCAATATGACGGGAGGGGGCGTATATTATGGAAACAAGTAATTTAGAGGAAAGTTTTATCAAGTTTTATCCAACTTCACAACTGATTTCAATTCTTGAAAGAGGAGGTAGTGAAGAAGATTATGTTAAAAAAATCTTAAATTTTCGTTTAGAAAGAAAGTATCATCTTCCTAAAGGCGTTTCTACACTTCTAATGAAAAGGGATCAGGAGATTATTGCTGAAAGAGAATTTGATAGAGAAAAGCAGAAAAAGAAAGCTCAGCAAATAAAGCAATTAAGAAAAGAATTAGAACAAGACGGTTGGTTTGATGACGAAGATGAAAGTGAAAAAGAAAGTTTTGTTATAAGGTATTTTGAAAGACTCAATAATGATTTTGAATTCTGTGAGTATAAAGAATTTTTGGATGTTATAGATTACAGAGACGAGACTAAAGATAGAGAATTTGGACAATTATTTGATGAGACTCGTCTTAATGATTGGAATTTTGCTCCTGTTTTTAGTACATTGTATATTTTAAGTATGGAAGTTGAACACTATGGGCAGTTTAATTCTTGGTGGAAACTCCATAGTGAAAAAGTGGTTAATAAATTAACTTTTAGTGAACTTACTTTTGGAGTACACTTGTTATCGTTAAGGATTGGTTTAGAGAAGAAAAAACTAAAAAATGTTGAAAATTTAGATGACTTAAAAAAATTAAAAGATGAGATCTTGGCTTTAAAGGAAATTAAGAGGTATTTATATGAATTCCTAGATGGAAAATTGAGCTCTTATTATAGGAGCCTTTCTGAGGAATCACCTGTAGAACTATTTAGATCGTTTCCTCCTACTAAGAAATGTTTAAAATACGAGGGTAATTTATGTGAACTTTATTTTAATGAGGGGGTCGTTTCTGGATTTCAGAAAAAATTATTCAATAATTATTCCATAACTAATCGTATTATTGTAGAGTAATAGTTGCTTTGGTATTGAAGTGCTATTATCTAGTCAAACTAAAAGTCAAGAAAATTTGAATTTAATATAGAAGAAAATTTGTTGGTTGAATATATATTGGTTATTACGTATTAAAGTTAGAGTGGCCTTTTTTCCTCTTTTTGACATACTCTATTTTAGTTATGCTTTTTTGTCGTTAAATTTTGTCAAAAAATATCCAAAATTCACCACTTATGTGCTAGAATGGTATATATAGGATAAACAGAGGTGAACTTGGGTGAATGGTGTGATATTACTTGTTGGTACTTTTGTGGTAATCGCAGTGATCAGTATTACTGTTGTTTTAGTTGTGATTCAAAAACATAAAGTAAAAGCCATTAAGGATGAGTTAGAGACTTTGGATAAAGAGAAGAATATGATTGCTTCTACTCCTGTCTTGTCAGAGCTTTCTAAAGTGGAACCTATTATTAAGAATGATAAGATGGGGGAAAAATATAAAAACTGGCAACGTCGTTTTGAAATGATACGAGATAATAAGATTGCTTTGATTAATGATATGATTATCGAACTTGATTTAGAGTCGACAAATGGAAAAGATTATAAGACAATTCGTAAAAAAATGGCTAAAACAGAAATCGAAATTTATAAGGCTCGAGAGAGTGCTAATGAATTGTTAAATGAGATTAAAGAGATCACGTTGAGTGAAGAAAAGTATCGTAGTATTGTAACTAAACTAAAAACAAAATATCGTAATTTAGTGAAAACATTTCAAAATCACCGCAGTGATTATGAAGATGTAGCGGATGTTATTGATTTACAGTTTGAGAATATTGAAAAAAGATTTTTAGATTTTGAAAATGTCATGGAAAAGAATGAATATGACGAAGTAATTCATATTGTTAAAGCCTTAGATACTATGATTGATCATATGGCTATCGTCATTGAAGAAGCTCCTAATTTAGTTCTTTTAGCTGAAAAATTAATTCCTAGAAGAATCGAAGAAATTGAGGCAACTAGTCAAGAAATGGAAGAAAAAGGATATCCTCTTGGGTATTTAAAGATTCCTTATAATATGGAAGAATCAAGAAAAAATATTAGTACAATATTAGATCGTATTCGAGTACTTAACTTAGAAGACTGTATGTTTGAACTTAAAACGATGCTTGACTATTTGGATTCTATTTTTAATGATTTTGAAAAAGAACGTTTTGCGAGAAGAGTATATGAAGAAGAATCGTTATTATTTGAAAAGAAATTAAAGAAGACGACAAAGATCATTAAAGATATTTATGTTCAATTAGATGATATTAAAAGTATGTATGATTTAAAAGATGAAGATATTGTCGCTTTAGATGATATTAGTCGCAGAATGAGAGTCTTACAAGCTGATTATAAAAAGTTAGTTCAGGATTTGAAAGATAAAACTAAACCTTATTCAGATGCTTCTAAGGAAATTTCTACTTTAAATGGTAATTTGAAAACATTGGAAGAAGAACTTGATGTTTCTTTAAGAACTTTAGGTAGTATGCATGAAGATGAAATGCGGGCTAGAGAACAGTTAGATGACATTCAAGAACTTTTAAAACAGTGTAAGAGTAGAATTCGTAGTTATAAGTTACCAATTATTATGAATAATTATTTTATAGAATTATCAGAAGCTAATGAAGCCATTTTAGAAATCATTAAAGAACTAGATAAGAAGCCAATTGTGATTAAAGTATTAAACATGCGTGTAGATACTGCTCGTGATTTAGTATTAAAATTATATAATACGACGAATGAAATGATTAAAACAGCGCAATTGGCGGAGATGGCTATTGTCTATGGAAATAAGTTCCGTAGTACTATGGAAGAAGTAGATGCGGGACTTAGTAATGCTGAGATGTTATTTCATAAAGGTAGTTATAAAGAAGCCTTAGAAGTCTCTTTATCTTCGATTGAATTAGTTGAAGAAGATTTTCATAATAAATTATTAAAATTGTATCAAGATAGTTAAAAATAAAAACGGGTTTGTTCAAAATCCGTTTTATTCGTCTTTAAAGTCATTTAAGACTTCCTCTTTAAAGGTATTTTCTCCTAATGGAATTATTTCATAGTCGTTTTTATTTTTTATATAGTGGTTATAATTTAAAGAAAAATCAATATAGTAATTTGTATGATTGGTTAATTCAACATATCTGGTGATTAACCATTTATTTAAAGCTAGATAATGGTGATTGACAAAAATAGTGGTTTGTTGCTTGGTCCCATTATTTAGAATCGCTAAAGTGAGGAGAGGTTCGCCATCTGTTATCCATAATAGAGGTTTATTTGTATTTGGTGTGATGTTGTTATGACTATTGATTATTTCGATACTTTGTTTTAAAAAAGTTGGATAGTCGATAGAACTATTCATGATTTGGTTATCTATGTGAATTAATTGTTCTATGGTTTCTTGTTCTTCTATTATTTGATTGATTAATTCATTCATTATTTTCTCCCTCTTTTTTCTAATTGATGATTTTGAATTAGTTCATCAATTGTTTGTATTGTGTCTATATCATATCCTTTTCCTTCGATTACTGCTGTCATTTTCTTTTTCCAACTACTAGTATGATATTTTCTAGAAACATCACGATTTCCTTCTTTAATGTATTTTATAATTTCTAATCTAGATAGTTTAGACATTTCAATAAAGTTATTGAGATTCATGATATAAGTCGCATGATTATCTGCTAATTCAAAAGTAGTTAAATTTTGATAAAAGCGTTCAAAAATGACTAGGTTATTGGGATAGATATAGCCAAGATAACCTTCAAAATGGTTAATTCCTTCGATCTGATATAAGTATGGAGATGATTCAAAGAAGTTTAAACGTTCTCTAAGTTCGGCATTCTTTTGATCGATTGTTTTTTCTTCTTTCTTGATATGTGTGACGATAGTATTAGTGTTTCCTTCTTTATTTTCTTGTTCTCCCTTTTTAAATAGTTTCCAAGAAACAGCTAGTTTTTTGGCATTTTGTTCTTCTTCAAGTTGGGCAAGTATAGTTTTTGATACCTCTAAATCTCGATAGTTAACGCCTTGTTTTTCTCTTATAAAAATGGTTTGAAATTCAGGATGCCTATTTTTTAACTCGATATATTCTTGAATTAAGCTATCCGTAGTTACTTTAGTCATCGTACCATTAAATAGAGGCATCGTTATACTCATGTTATAGTTAGTTTCCTTTTTTAGTTCGATTAATTTTGACATGTAAAGATCAACAAAGATAAAAGAATTATGGAGGCCGTCAATATCTTTTTCCATGAATTTATTTATTTCTAGTAGATGTTTTGCCATCATAAAATAAAATTTTTCTAAATCAAGACACTGTTCTAATTCTTTTAAATTGATTGGCTTTTTACTTATTTCGATTAATTGATCATACCATACTAAGAAACCACTTATTTTTTGTTTTATTTTTTCTAAAAAGGCAGTGAAAAGTTGATCCTGGCTGTATTGATTATTTTTGGAATTACTACCTAGATAAGCGGCAAATAAGTTTTTTAGATTTTGTTTATATTTATCTAGTTCAGGATTATTTTCGTTTTTTAGTAAAGAAGAGATCGCTAGTTTATAATTTTTTAAATAGGCTTTTAGTGGTTGTTTTTGAGTATTGGTTCGATAAACATCTTCTGGGATATCGGGTTTGTCTCCTGTTAGATCAAGGCAGACTTGTTCGGTTATCGTTTCTAGCCAAATTTTTAATACTCGTCCTTCATTAGTATCGATATTTTCATCGGATATTAGTTGGACGTTGTAAAGTTCAACAGGTACAAGTTCTTGAATATTGGTTAGATATTTTCTTTTTAAATATTCACTAACTAGGTTTTTATTGTTTTCTATTTTTGAGCAGCATTCTAGTTGTTGAACACTGACTGGGTAATGTCCTAAGTAGGATAAACTAGGATTAAATACTGCCTCGATTCCTGTAAAAAAGTCACTCATTTTTTTCTCGTTTTTCATCTTTATCACCAATTATTATTATATGATAGGTTATATCTATGAGCAAGATGTCTGAGTTTATTTTGTTTTATTAGTTTAGTTGTGGTATAATACTAGCCATTAAAAAGGAGGGGTAGAATGAATCCAATTAATCAAGTTTTAGAATTTGTGATTCGTCATTATCCAGTATCTGTTTATCCTAAGGTATTAGAAATAGCGGCAGGTAGTGGGCGACTTTCTCGATTGTTGGCTCATAAGGGGTATCAAGTGACCGCAATGGATCCAGAGCTTGTGATTGATCGATATGCGCCATATGAACAAGATTTAAATCCCTTTGATGAAAGTACAGATATCTCTGAGTATGATTTAGGTATTGCGATACATCCATGTGATATTCATGAGATCATTATTCGACAATTTCAAAACTCTGGTAAGGGCTTATTTTTAATTCCTTGTGTTACTTATGCTTGTCATTCAGCATCTGTTTCTCAATTTGATAATAATGATGATTGGTTAGACTATTTGGGACAATATGGTTTAAATCAGACTGAATTATTTGATGAGACTGCTCCTCATTATATTCAACCTTTTAGCCATGTTTTTTATCGATTCGGTGATCAAGTACCAGTTCGTATTACGCCTTATTGTAAAAAGAAATAAGAAAAGTTTTGATTTATTGGAAAAAATTTCTTTTTGAATTGATGAAATTTTTGATGATTTATAATTCCTATCTTTTATTCGTAAATTATGGGGATAAAATTCAGGAGTGTGGGTAAAATTCTCATAAGCAGGGATATGTTATTATTTGGTAGATGGTTATATTTTATATTAGGAAGAGTGTCTGGTATTATAGGCACTTTTTCATTTACTAAACGTTATTTTTTGTGCTATAATAGGTGCGTCATTTATTCGTAGGGAAGTGATTTTATGGTATATTTGGATTATAGTGCGACAACGCCAGTTAATGAAGAAGTGTTGGATTCTTTTTCAAAAGTATGTTTAAAATTTCCTGGTAATGCGAACTCTCTTCATCGTTTAGGAGTAGAATCAAAAAAGTTAATGGATGCCTCTACTAGGCAAGTTGCAGAGTTACTTCATGTCAAGGAGTCAGAAGTGATTTTTACAAGTGGGGCAAGCGAAGCCAATAACTTAGCTTTACAGGGTGTTATTCGTAAATATCCTAATCGGGGTAAACATATCATCACTACTAAATTAGAACATTCTAGTGTTTTGGAATGTATATCTTACTTAGAAAAATGTGGATATGTTATTGACTATGTTCCTCTTTTAGATTCAGGTTTGATCAATTTTGAAGCATTGAAAAAGATGGTGACTAAAGATACGGTCCTTGTCAGTATTTGTCATGTTAACAGTGAACTGGGAATCTGTCAAGATATCGACAAGATAGGACGTTTTTTGACAAATTTTCCTACCACGATTTTTCATGTTGATGGAACTCAGGCGGTTGGTAAAATTCCTGTTTCTTTAGAACATGTTGATCTTTATAGTTTTAGTGCCCATAAATTTTTTGGTTTAAAAGGAATTGGATGTTTGATTAAAAAGAATAATATCGAGTTGGAACCACTTATTTTTGGAGGAAAGAGTCAATCTAATTATCGAAGTGGTACTCCAGCTTTACCACTTATCGTCAGTTGTAGTAAAGCACTTCGATTAATTTTAACGGATTTTGATGAGAAATATCGTCATGTCGAAAAACTTAGTGGTCTTTTAAAAAAAGAATTGGAAAAAATCGATGGTGTTATCCTTAATAGTGGAGAGAAAACAATTCCTCATATCGTAAATATTAGTGTACCTGGAGTTAAACCAGAAACCATGTTACATGCCTTAGAAGAAAAGGATATTTATATTTCTACGAAAACAGCTTGTTCTAAAGATAGTGGTGCTTCTTTACCATTAGTTGCTTTAGGAAAAGATTCATTAATAAGTAATCATTCTCTTCGAGTCAGTATCAGTTATTTGACAACAGAAGAAGAAATTCATTATTTCATTCGTTCATTAAAAGAATGTATACAAAAATTAAATTTTTAATATCAATAAAATAATTAGAAAGTGGGGAAAATAATGGATAGAGTTATATTAATCAAGTATGGAGAGTTAACAACTAAAAAAGGAAATCGTAAATTTTTTATTAACACTTTATATCAGAATATTCAAAAAAAATTAAAAAATATGCCAGTTAAAATTAGTCGGGATATTTCTAGAATGTATATTCATTTTCGTGATGAAGATTTAGAAACGATTTTGGCTAATATTAATCAAATTTTTGGTATTCATACTTATCAAGTTGCGTATCAAGTAGAAACAGATATTTCTAAAATTCAAAGTACTTGTTTATTAGCTCTTGATGGGATTCATGGTAGCTTTAAAGTAGAAACTAAACGTAGTGAAAAATCATTTCCTATTCCTAGTACAGAGTTTAGTCGTCAACTTGGTGGTTTTTTATTAAAAAATCGTTCTGATTTAACCGTAGATGTTCATCATCCAGATACTACATTATGTGTGGAAATATTAAAGGAATATACCTATGTTTACTCTAAAGTATATTATGGATTAGGTGGATATCCCGTTGGTACTCAACCTAGAGCACTTTTAATGTTAAGTGGAGGAATCGATTCTCCAGTTGCGGGATATTTAGCGCTAAAACGCGGGGTAAGACTTGATGCGGTTTATTTTGAAGCACTTCCTCATACAAGTTTGGAAGCTAGAAATAAAGTAATTTCTTTATCAAAGAAATTATGTCAATATACTGATCATATTCGCCTACACATTGTTCCTTTTACGAAAATTCAAGAAGAAATTTATAAAAAATGTGATAAAGATTATGGAATTACGATTATGCGGCGAATGATGTATCGTATTATGGAACGTTTAGCTAAAAAATATAAAGCTTTAGCGATAGTGAATGGAGAAAGTATTGGTCAAGTTGCTTCTCAAACGTTAACGAGTATGCAAGTGATTAACAGTGTAACGAATATGCCAGTTATTCGGCCAGTCGCGTGCTTAGATAAGTTAGAGATTATCGAACTTGCCAAAAAAATAGATACTTATGATATTAGTATTTTACCTTATGAAGATTGTTGTACGATCTTTGTTCCTAAACATCCAGTTATTCATCCCCGTTTAGAAGAATGTTTAAAAAATGAAGCTAATTTTGATTATGAAAAATTAATCGATGAAATTGTTGATCAAGTAATTACGATTTCTATAACGGCTGAAGAAAAGATAGAAAATGAATCATTTGATTCTCTATTATAAAAAAAAGTAAAAAATTTCCAATTTATTTTATGTATGATTTTATTCATTTCTCACATTCTATAAATGTATAGGAGGTGAAACAAAATGAATAACACAAGTTCTTCAATGAAGATGAGAGTTCCTGGTGCTAAACAAGCAATCGATAAGATGAAATACGAAATCGCTAACGAATTCGGTGTTAATTTAGGACCAGATGCTACTTCACGTGCTAACGGTTCAGTTGGTGGTGAAATTACTAGACGTTTAGTTCAAAACGGATTAAATCAAGTTAGTGGAAGCTACCAAAATAAATAAGTAATTTAAGGATAGCTTAAAAGATAGGTTGAGATACCTATCTTTTTGTATTGTTTTATTGACTTTTTTTCTGTTTTTCATACAATAATATCTTAGAAATGGAAGTAGATATTAATGAAAATCGATGAAAAAAGTTTATATATTAATCATGATTTGTGTAAAGCTTGTGGTGGTAAGTGTTGTCTTTACTCAGGATGTAGTTATTCACCTAGTGATTTTAAAGGCATGTCTTTATCTAGTTTAAAAGAGCGATTGGATAGTGGCTATGCTTCGATCGTTGCCCAATTTGATGTTTTTGAACATAATGTTTCGTATCATTTATGTGTTCGTAGTCGTGGTTTAGACCGTGATGTTGTTGACTTGTTTTCTGCTAAAAACACTTGTACAGCTTTGAAGGAAGATGGTTGTATTTTTCCTGATCATGAACGTCCTCATGGTGGGCTATCGCTTGTTCCTAAAGAAAACTTTCAATGTGAAAATCATTATACAGATAAAATTGCTTATCAGGAATGGATACCTTATCAGAAAGTGTTAGAACGTTTGGTTCGTTTATATACTAAAATGGGTAGTGAAGAAAAGTTACGCGAAGATGTTATTCAAGTAGCTTATCTTTTGGCTTACCAACATACAGTTGTGAAAGGAGAAAGGTTACTTTGGCATACTGATGGTTTCAGTCGGGCTGAACGAGAACTTTTTGACACATTGAATGCGATTATTCCTTCTTATCGAGAAGAGATTGAATTGGGAATGACACAGGCTAAAAATAAGTTACTCCAAAAGTAGATGGAGTATTTTCTTTTTTAAATATTGTTGCCTTTTGAAATTTATTAATAGTATAATAAGTAAAAGGAGAGATAATATGAAAATTTTGTCAGTTAATGCGGGTAGTTCGACATTAAAGTTTCGTCTTTATGAAATGCCTGAAGAGAAGGTATTGATGAAAGGGACGATGGAAAGGATTGGTTTAGAAGGAAGTAATTATAGTATTCGTATCGGAGAAGAAAAAATTCAAAAAGATTTACCGTTAGAAAATCATACAACTGCGGTTAATGTCTTATTAAAAGAATTGGTTTCTGCTGGGTTAATTCAATCTTTAGATGAGATCGAAGCGGTAGGACATCGTATTGTTCATGGAGGTAATTTATATTCTAGTAGTGTAGTGATGAATGATCGTGTCATTCAAGAAATTGAAAATATTTCGGATTTGGCACCACTTCATAATCCAGCTAATTTGATTGGAGTAAAAGCTTTTCAAAAAGCAATTCCTTCAGCTATACAAGTAGGTTGTTTTGATACAGCTTTTCATCAAACAATGAAGGAAGTTAACTATTTATATCCAGTTCCTTATGAATGGTATATCAAGTATCATGTTCGTAAATATGGATTCCATGGATTAAGTCATAAGTTTGTGTCTTTAAAAATGGCAGAACTTTTAAATAAAGAAAATCCTAATTTAATTACTTGTCATATTGGTAATGGAGCTAGTATTTCAGCAATAAAAGAAGGAAAATGTATTGATACATCGATGGGCTTTACGCCAAATGCTGGTATCATGATGGGAACACGTAGTGGAGATATTGATTATACTATGCTTTCTTACGTGATGAAAAAGACTGGTTATAACTTAGATAAATTAGATAGTATGTTAAACCGAGAAAGTGGTTTAGAAGCAATTGCTGGAATGAGTGATTTGCGTGATTTAGACCGTGCATACGAAGCTAACGAAGAAAAGGTATTACTTGCTTTTGATATGTATACCGAAAAAATTGTTGAGTATATTGCGAAATATTACGTTAAGTTAGATGGAAAAGTCGATGCTATTTGCTTTACTGCTGGTGGTGGTGAAAATGATACGATTATTCGTGGTGAGACATTGAAAAAACTTACTTCACTTGGTATTATTTTAGATGAAGAAAAGAATAATCAAACGATTGTTAGAAAAGGTGTCGAAGGTGTAATTACTTCTCCAGAATCCAAGATTCCTGTCTATGTAGTCGCAACCGATGAAGAATTAATGATCGCTAGAGATACCTATTCTCTTACTCAAGGATAAGATAACTAAAGAAGCCAAATTGTTGGCCTTTTTTGTTTTTCATTTTACTAATGGGCATGTTTTTATGTTTAAAATTGACACCTCTGCTCTGTGTTATATACTATCTTTACTTATTTTGGAGGTATAATTTATGGATATAAAAAATTTAAAGTATTCATTCAGTGTGTTTATGTTAGCTACAGGAATTACGTTAATGTCTTCAGGATGTACTCATCAACCTAAAATTGAATCTGAAGTAGTAGAAGAGACAGTTCTTGATTTAGAAGAAGAAAAACAGCTAGAAGAAGAAAGAATGTTAAAAAGTCTGTTGTTTGATGGAAATGTAGAATCTTTTTTCCTTCATCCAACTAAACTTAGTCAAATAAAAGAGTCTTTTCCTGATTGGAGTACAGAAGAACTTTATCAGAGAATTAGTGATTTGTTGATTTCAATGCCAGAATTAAAAAGAGTCGAAGTCAAAGATTTTAGTGATCAATTTGAAAGTGTGAGTGCTTTTTCTAAAAAAGATCTTGATTATCTTTCAAAAGTACTTGTTAACGTTCAAGGGTTAGAAGAATTCTCGATTCAACTTCTTGAACCTTGCGATTTAACCTTTCTTAATCAATTACCTAATTTAAAATCGCTCAGTTTAGAGTTTCAAAATCAAGAAGAAGAACTTTATGATGTTTTAGCTAACCTTACTTCTTTAGAAAAATTAACGATTACCCTTCATTCTTCTAAGACAGATTTATCTTTCTTGGCCAATTTAAGTGCTTTAAAAGAATTATCGTTAACTGGAGGAGATCCAGGTGAATTATTTTCTGATTGCTTCGTTGAACATACTGATGTATTAGATCGTCTTTACTCTTTAACTTCTTTGACTTTAAAAAAATTAAATTTAAATGATCAGGATATCCAAGGATTATCTCATCTTACTTCTCTGGAGAAATTAGACTTAAGTGGTAATACCCTTACTGATCTTTGTTCTTTAAGAAATTTAAGAGATTTAACCTATTTAGATTTAAGCTTCAATGAAATTTCAGATATTCAAGTACTTTCAAATTTTAGAAAACTGGAGGAGCTAGATTTAAGTTTCAATGAGATTTCAGATATTACCCCTATTCAATTCCTATTTTCTTTAACTATTTTAGAAATAGATAGTAATGAAATATCTGACATAGAAGGATTAGCTAATTTAGAGAACTTGAAAAAATTTGGTGCGATGTTTAATCATATTTCAGATATTAGTGCTCTTTCTTCCTTAGTTAATTTAGAAACTTTGAATTTAACAGATAATCAAATTACGGATATTACTCCTTTAGCTAATTTAAAGCAGTTAAGACATTTAACTTTAGAGGAAAATCAGATTAGTGATATTTCTCCGATTAAAGATTTAACGAGTTTACTGGGATTAAGTTTGGGTAAAAATCAGATTGAAGATGTTACTTCTTTAGCTTCACTTCCTAATCTTAGTTGGCTTTGTGTAAATGAAAATCAAATTACTAGTATTGAACCTTTGAAACATTTACCTTGTTTAGAGCAATTAGGTATTGAAGGTAATCCTATTGAAGATATGTCAACATTAGCCCAATTTCCTGCTTTAGAGCAAGTAGATATTACTGATCAATATGGCAATCCTACTAGATTATATGAATGGGAAATTGAAGAGATTGCTGAAGAGAATAAATGCTTGATAAAATAGATATAAAATAAAATGATCTATTCCTTCTGGAAGGGTCATTTTTTCTATTTTTTGTGATACCTAAAACGATGTGGTTTTACTTTTCAAAAGTACTTATTTATTGTATAATGTTATTGTTAGAAAGAAGGAAAACTATGAAAATAATGTCTATTAATGCCGGAAGTAGTTCACTTAAATTTAGTTTGTTTGAGATGGACAAAAAGGAGTGTATTGCTTCTGGATATTTTGAACGAGTAACGTTAGAGGGTAGCTTTTATACGATTAAGTATAATGGTGAAAAAATTAAAGAAGAAGTGGATATGCCTAACCATACAGTAGCGGTTGAAGTTTTACTTGATCGTTTGGTAACCCTTGGAATTATTCATTCTTTGGAAGAAATAGATGGGGTAGGACATCGTTTAGTTCATGGTGGAGATAAGTATAAATCTTCTGTTGTGATTACGGATGAAGTAATCGAAGATTTACGTAAGTATTCTGAACTTGCGCCTTTACATAATCCAGCTAATATTTTAGGAATAGAAGCAGTAAGAAATGCTTTACCTAATGTTTTAATGGTTGGTGTATTTGATACGGCTTTTCATCAAACGATGGATCCAGTAAGTTATTTATATCCAGTACCTTATGAATGGTATACGAAATATGGGGTTAGAAAGTATGGGTTCCATGGAACTAGTCACTGCTATATCAGCAAACAGATTCCAAGATTATTAGGACGAGAAGACTATCGTGCGATCATTTGTCACTTAGGTAGTGGAGGTAGTATTTCTGCCGTTAAGAATGGCAAATGTATTGATACAACGATGGGATTTACGCCACTAGCTGGTATTATGATGGGAACACGTAGTGGAGATATCGATCCATCTATTATTCCTTATATGATGGATAAAGAAGGACTTCCTGTTGAAGATATCATGAATGTTTTGAATAAGGAATCAGGTTTCTTAGGTTTAAGCCAATATGGTAGTGATTTTAGAGATGTATATGCTGGTATTGAAGCAGGAAATGAACAATGTAAGTTGGCTTTTGATAAGTATGTAAGAACAGTTGTTAATTATATTGCCAGTTATTATGTAGAATTAGGTGGAGCAGATATTATTTGCTTTACTGCAGGACTTGGTGAAAATGCTTGGCAAGTAAGAGAAGCGATTATGAAACAACTTTCTTGTCTAGGGGTTAAGATTGATCTTGAAAAGAATAAAGTTCAGGGAGAAGAAATTAAGATTAGTAGTGATGATTCTAGTATTCAATGTTATGTAGTACCTACTAATGAAGAATTGATGATTGCTTTGGATACACTTTCTTTACTTGAAGAAAATAGATAGGAAGATAATTATGTATAAAAAAATTTATAAAGCAATAAAAAAATACGATACGATCGTGATTGCTAGACATATTGGGGTAGATCCTGATGCGATGGCTAGTCAATTAGGACTAAAGGAAGCAATTCAGCTTACCTTTCCTAAGAAACGTGTTTTGGCCGTAGGAACAGGTGGCGCGCGGTTTTCTTACTTGGGTACTTTAGATAAGTTAGAGGATGTCGATTATGAAAAAGCATTGCTTATTGTAGTTGATACGCCAGATAAACGGCGAGTAGATGCACCTGATGTGGATAAGTTTATTTATAAGATTAAGATTGATCATCATCCTTTTGTTGAAGAGTTTTGTGATCTTGAATGGATTGATGATAAGAATTCTTCCGCAAGTCAAATGGTATTACAGTTGCTTTATAAAACAAAATTAAAACGAAATAAAGAAGTTATTGAGAAATTATTTATTGGTCTTGCTTCTGATACAAATCGTTTTTTGTTTAATTCAGATAGCTTTACCTTTTCATTAGTCTCACGTCTTTTAAAAGAATATTCCCTTGATCTAGCTTCTTTGTATCAAAACCTTTATATGCGTCCTCTTCATGAGGTACGGTTACAAGGTTATATTGGTCAGAATATGAAGGTAACTGAACATGGCGTTGGTTATGTTGAACTAACTAGTGAGATTTTGAATAAGTTTAATGCAGATGTCGGTTCGGCTGGTAATATGGTCAATAACTTTAATTATATCGATGAAGTATTGGTTTGGGTGATGATTTCAGAAGATAAGAAGAATGATATTATCAAAATTAATATCCGTTCTCGTGGCCCTGTTATCAATACAGTAGCTGAACATTATCATGGTGGTGGCCATAAGTATGCATCAGGAGCTAGAGTGACTTCATTAGAAGAAGCTAAATTATTAGTTGGTGAGTTAGATCGTGCTTGCCAAGAATATATTCAAGATAAGGAGGAAAAGGATTCATGAAAATTAGCGATGTTTCTTTGACGATTAGCGCAGTTAGACGTAGTCAATATCCAGAAGGTGGATTCCCAGAATTTATGCTAGTTGGAAGAAGTAATGTTGGTAAAAGTAGTTTTATCAACTGTTTAGTTAATCGTAAAAATATTGCGCGAATTTCTTCCCGACCTGGTAAGACACAGACACTTAACTTCTATCTTGTGAACGGTAGTTTTTATTTAGTTGATGTGCCTGGATATGGGTATGCGGCAGTAGATAGAAGAACACAAGAAAAATTTGGAAAGATGATCGAAGAATATCTGGAAAAACGTGAGGAACTAAGAAGGGTATTTATGTTAATTGATTTTAGACATAAACCTACAGAAGATGATTTATTAATGTATAACTTTTTAAAGTACTATAATATTCCGGTTTCTGTCATTGCGACTAAAGTAGATAAAGTTCCTTCTAGTAAAATGGAGAAGAATAAAAAACAAATCCTAGATACCTTGGATTTAGTTGTTGGTGATGATTTGATTTTGTTTTCTAGTGTGACTAAGTTAGGAAGAGAAGATATTTTGAAAAAGATTGAAGAATTAACAGAAGAGATGATCTAGCTGTTTTTCTTTTTGCCAAAAATTATCTATTTTCATATGATATGATAGGTGAAGTGATTTGAAGGTAGAGTTTAGTGATCTAGATCATTTTGTGGTTACTTATTATGATGAAGTTTGTTTGATGAATGAAGAGGCAGTTTTATTATTTATTAAGATGATTGGTAAGCATCTAGAAAGAGTTTATCACTATACTTTTATTGGTTCTTATCATCTTTTAGTATATTGGAAAGAGAAAGTAACGATTTTAGAATTTGAACATTTATCCTCACTTGGGAAAGTAGATTTTGATGTGGAGTTGTTATTAAATAGTAGTATTCTTTACGAATTTGAAGACTCTTCTTATCTTCCTGGTAAGAAATGGTATTATCAAGGAAAATACTATGTTAACTTTGATGATTTAGAGGATAGAATTGATTTATTTGAGCAAGGGAAGCTTGTCTATGGGAAGAAGGCAAAGGAAGTTGCTGAACATTGGGTATTAGTAGGGGAGAATAACTAAGTTTTAAACAGTTTATAGATAATTTCTGGGTAGTTGCTGATGATTGCGATTTTATCGACTAGTTTAGTTATTACTTTGTTTTCTTGTTCTTTTAAAAATCCTTGATACACAACAGATAGATAATAGTCTGAATGAATATAGATTAAAATATTTTTATTTTTTCTAAGTAGTTGATCAATAATGGCTTCATCATAGACATTCATGGTAAAGACATAGTAATCAACATCGATAAAATTTAAGTCTCCAGTATAGATCACAAAACCTACTTGGTTATCTTTTAATTTGTTTTTTAGCATCGATACTAGATTACGGTTTATGCTGTGAACATGAATTGTTAAACGAGTAAAGTTATCGATAATTGTTTTTAGAGTATCGATATAAAGATTCATTTTAGTTACGGTTTGTTGAATGTTTTCATCGGTTAAAATTCCTGTTTTGAAGGGAATTACGTTAATGTAGATATCTTTGGTAGTATTTTCTTGGTTTAATTTATTTAAGGTATCTTCTAGGGTAATGATATCGTAATTATTTAATTCACTTAACGTTGAGTTATCAATGGTATTTACGATCGCATCACTAACTGAGGTGTTGTTAAAAACAACGATTTGGTTATCTCTAGTTAGTGCGACATTTAAATTAATTCCATCTATATAATTGGTAGATAGTGCTTTACGAAAAAACTCTTCACTATTCATCGCATCGCTTTTTTGCGCAATTATTTTCATTATTTATCACCAATTTATTTTATGATTGTTTTTGTCTAGTCATGCTTTCCCATGAAAAATAATTGGGCTTTTTTCCAATTATATGGTAAAATAGGTACAGTTATATGGAGGTGTCGTTATGAAATACCCAACGGTTGCTTTAGTCGGACGTCCTAATGTAGGAAAGAGTACATTATTTAATAAGTTAGTCGGGACTAAAATATCGATCATTGAAGATTATCCTGGAGTAACGAGAGATCGTATTTATGGAGAAGTCAAATATCGTGATCATCATTTTTCTTTGATTGATACAGGGGGAATTGATGTTAGTCATGAACTTTTTCAAAATGAAATTAAAGTTCAAGTAGAGATTGCGATCGAAGAAAGTGATGTCGTTGTTTTTGTTGTTGATGGAAAAGAAGGGTTAACTGCTAATGATAAGGAAGTTAGTTCTATGTTGTTTAGAAGTGGAAAACGTGTCATTGTTGCGATTAACAAAGTAGATAGTAAACAATCTAATCATCATCTTTATGATTTTTATGAGCTTGGTTTTTCAGAATATATTCCGATTAGTGCGGAACATAATAATGGTATTTATGAATTGTTAGATGCGATTGTCAAGGATTTTCCAACTGATGAGAAACAAGAAGAAGATACAAGAATAAAATTTTCGGTTATTGGTAGACCTAATGTTGGAAAAAGTAGTTTGATTAACGCTTTATTAAATGAAGAACGAGTAATTGTGAGTAATGTAGCTGGTACTACACGGGACTCTATCGATTCGGTATTTAAATATCATAATGAAGAGTTTGTGATTATCGACACAGCTGGTATGCGGAAAAAAGGTAAAGTCTTTGAAAGTGTGGAAAAGTACAGTTTGCTTCGTAGTTTAAAAGCGATTGATAGAAGTGATATTTGTTTACTTGTGATTAATGCAGAAGAAGGTGTCATTGAACAGGACAAGCATATAGCTGGTTATGCGCTTGAAAAAGGCAAAGGATTAATTTTAGTTGTTAATAAATGGGATACTGTGGAAAATCCTAATATTAAAGACTATACCACTATGCTTCGTAATGAATTTCAATTCTTGCGTTATGCTCCAATTGTGTTCTTATCTGCGCTAACTAAGAAAAGAATTCATACCTTGATGCCAGAAGTTTTGAAAGTGGCAGAAAATATTCAACGCGAGGTTAAGACGAGTGTATTAAACGGTGTAATTAATGATAGCTATGCGCTTAATTTACCTCCTTCTTATAAAGGGAAACGATTAAAAATTTATTTTGTTCATCAAGCTGGTATTAAACCTCCAAAATTTGTTTTTCAGGTTAATCATAAGGGGTTAGTTCATTTCTCTTATGAAAGATATTTGGAAAATAAAATTCGCGAGAATTTCGATTTTACAGGAACCCCTATTGTATTACAGTTTAAAAATAAAGGGGATGATGCTTGATGAAGAAGCAAGAAGCAATCTCTATTGCGGAAGAGAGAAGCAATCTCGTTTTAGAATTTATTGAACAGATCTTAACGGTCGGTAAGAATATTTCAGGATTAATTGAATTTTATTCAGTGAAATTAGAAGAGGGAATGAGTTGTGGTATGCATATCAAGGTAGAACAGACCGGATATGAACAATACTATAATTTAGGTATTCCTTCTAAAAATATTATTTCTGTTTATGAAACAATATTTCAAAATATCATTAAGGCCTATCTTTTTGGTTATGAGTTGTATTATACTAAAGATAAGGTAGGTATTTATCTTTGCCACTCTTATTTAAATAATACAGTGAATATTGAATTTTTAATTATGAATTCATCGCTAGAAAAGTGGCGGGATGAAATTGTTGCAGTTATTGATGATAAGAAGGAGGAGAAAGCATGTTAGGTTGGTTTTTAGATCGAAAGGATCCTAAAACAGAATTAGAAGGATTAGATCGTGCACAAAAGATTTTGGATGAGAGATATCAGCGTCATCAAGTACCAGAAGAAGTCTATAGAAGACAATGTTTAGAGTTTCAAAAGCGTCGAGAAAAATATGAAAAAAAACTAGGAAAAAAGAAATACGATATTTAGATTACGAAAAGCTTCCTCTTACATATAATGTGGTAGGAGGTTTTTTTATGTTAGGTGATTCTTTTTTTAAGAAAGTAGAAAATAAATCAGGAGTTAGTAAAGAAACTATTCTTTCTCTTGCTTCTAAGCTTCAAAATTCGAGTATGAAGGATGAAAAGGTTCTTCATGAACTGGTTCAAGAAATTAGTAGTATTACGGGAAAAGAAGTGAGTAAAGAAAAAGAAGATAAGATTGTGGATGCGATTTTGAAGGATAATGTTCCTGATGTCGATAAGATGATTTAAAAGTATAGGTATAATCTCTTTTTCTTTTCATATAGTTAAATGAAAGAGAAAGAGTGTGATAATGTGATGGATAAAAATACGATTATTAAAAATATTGCCCTTCGTACAGGGGGAGATATTTATTTAGGGGTAGTCGGTGCGGTTAGAACTGGGAAAAGTACGTTTATTAAGAAAGTAGTTGAGAATTTAATCGTACCGAATATCGAGGATGAATACGACCGAAAAAGGGCGTTAGATGAGGTTCCTCAAAGTGCGGCTGGAAAGACAATTATGACTACTGAACCGAAGTTTGTACCGAACAATGCCGCAAAGATTAACATCGATGATTTTAGCTGTAATATTCGGTTAATTGACTGTGTAGGGTATTTAATCGATAATGCTAAGGGAGCAGAAGATGAGAATGGTCCACGTCTTGTTAAAACGCCATGGTATGATGAGCCGATAGCCTTTAGCGAAGCAGCTGAAGTAGGAACAGAAAAGGTTATTCGTGATCATTCGACGATTGGGATTGTTGTTACGACAGACGGGTCAATCGGGGAATTTCAACGTAGTGATTATCTAGAAGCTGAATCTCGTGTGATTCGGGAATTAAAAGAATTAGGAAAACCATTTATCGTCATCGTCAATTCTACTCATCCAATGCTTCCTGATACAGAGAAGATTTGTGAAAAACTACGTGGCGAACATGATGTACCCGTTCTGGCGATGAATATCGAGAACATGAATCAAAAAGATATGTATGATATTTTGCGTGAGGCATTGTATGAGTTTCCTATTTTAGAAGTTAAAGTAAACATGCCAGAGTGGATAGCGATTTTAAATCCGAAAAACGAAATTAAAAAGGGTTATATTCAAGCAATTCGCGAGAGTGTGGTTGAAGTCGATAAGTTACGAGATGTAGAAAAGATTAATCAACATTTCTTAGGAATTGAAACGATTTCTAAATCTTATCTTTCAGAAATTGATCCCGCAACAGGGGAAGTGACGATTAATTTAGAAGCACCAGCTGATTTATATAACCAAGTACTTACGGATATCATCAAGATTGATGTGACCAACAAGGCAGAGTTATTATCGTTATTCCAAGATTTTAACGAAGCAAAAAAGGAATATGATCAAATTAAATATGCTTTAAAAATGGTTAAACAAACAGGGTATGGAGTTGTCTCTCCGACTCTAGAGGATATGAAGTTAGATACACCAGAAATTACCAAACAAGGACCGCGTTATGGAGTTAAACTTAGAGCTACTGCCCCGTCCATTCATATGATTAGAGTTGATGTAAATAGTACTTTTGAGCCAATTATTGGTAGTGAGTTACAAAGTAAAGAGTTAATCGATTACTTGATGAAAGATTATGATGAAAACCCTTCTAATATTTGGAAGAGTGAAATATTTGGACGTAGTTTAGATGTGATTGTTCAAGAAGGAATTCAGTCTAAATTAATGATGATGCCAGATAATATTCGCTTCAAATTACAAAATACATTAACAAAAATTGTAAACAAAGGCTCTAATAATATGATTGCGATCGTTTTATAATTAATTGATTTATGATCTAAAAAAATTTGTTCATCATACTTGTCAGCAATTATTGTTTATGTTATGATGAAACTATCAAGGAAACTTGATAAAAAAGGAACACTTAATCCTCTTGATGTTAAGTGTTGCCTGTTTGTTGGTTCCACCTAAATCATAGAATGAGTTAGGTGGATTTCTTTTATATTAATACAATAAATTGTAAGAATAATAAAAGGAAGATGATTAGGATTAGAGAAAAGATTAAGTAATCTTTCTTACCCGTGTTATCGCCTCCCTTCTTGTTTGAAGTTAGGCTCCACCCAACAGATTAAATGTTCCAGAAAGAGTATAGATAATTTTTTATATGACGACAAACTAGTGAATATTGAATTTGGTCGTTAGATCATAATTATTTTTTTCTTTTCCTTTTTAGATTTTACCCAATAATCAAATAAACTAACTTAAAATGTTAGAATCTTTGACTTTTTTCTGTTTTTTTGATATGGTGATTAGCGGTGAAGTATTATGTTAGATTTAAAAAAAGATCGTTATATTGTTTTAGAGTTGATTCCTACTGCTTCGACGAAAGAAAATGGTGAGATTATTCAGCTTTCTGCATTGAAGTTAGAGGGTTTACAATTAACTAGCCGGTTTGATTATCGTTTAGAAGAAGATAAAGTTCCTATTCAGGAATTATTACCGCTTATTAGTTATGATCCTGATTCTTTTCATTATGTATCTAGTACGCAAGAGTTATTAGATTCTTTTTCTAAGTGGAGTGATGATTTGCCACTATTAATTATGAATAATGGCTATACTGAAAGTTATTTGGCTGATCTTACTAATGATAAAGAAGCCATATTTCCATATTTAAATATGGAATTTAGTGATGACGTTATTCGTTTAATGATAGAGAAATATCATTTAGTAGAATCAAATTACGTTGTTGATTTACTTTATGAAGCATTGATTCAAGAAATTGGAGATTAAACCCTTAATTTTCTTGTCTTTTTTTATCAATTTTATTGCTTTTGTTTAGGAAACATGCTATTTTATATATGTAAGCATAGTGTAGTGCTTAAAAAAATAGATGGAGGTTTTTAACAATGAAAAAAGTAGAATTAGTAGAAAAGGTTGTTGAGAAAACAGGTGTAACTAAAGCTGATGCAACACGTGTACATGATGCTATTTTCGAGATTTTCTCTGATGCATTAGTAGCTGGAGATAAAGTAGCTGTTGCTGGATTTGGAACTTTCTCAGTAGGTGAAAGAGCTGCTCGTGAAGGACGTAATCCTCAAACAGGTGAAACTTTAAAAATTGCAGCTAGCAAATCAGTTAAATTTAAAGCAAGCTCTGCTTTAAAAGATGCTCTTAATAAATAAAACAATATAACCGATTGGGAAAATTACCAATTGGTTTTTTCTTGGCTAAAAAATGGTTATTACTAGATTCTAACTATATAATTTGGTATAATGGGATTAGGGTGATACAATTGCTAGAAACAGCGCTCAAGTTATTGAATATGATCGAAGAAGCTGGCTTTAAAGCGTATATTGTTGGTGGCTTTGTACGAGATTATTTACTAGGAATAGAATCCCTTGATGTAGATATCTGTACTGATGCGAGACCGAAAGATATTCGTGATATTTTTCAAGATGCTTGTCTTCCGAGAGAAGAATATGGATCAGTAACAGTCAATGTAAAAAATATTCGTTTTGAGATTACTACATTTCGTAAAGAGTATACTTACTATCAACATCGTAAGCCATTAGAATTTGAGTATATCAATGATTTACGTGAAGATTTAAGAAGACGAGACTTTTTAATTAATACGTTGTGTATGGATAAAGATGGTGTCGTTTTAGATCTTTATCATGGAAAAAAAGATTTAGAAGAAAAGATTATTCATACAGTAGGAGATAGTTTCTTGAAGTTTTCTGAAGATGCGTTTCGTATTTTAAGGGCAGTAAGAATTGCGACAGTACTGAATTTTCAGTTGAGTGAAGATGTTAAGCTAGCTATACTTAGAACTAAGCATTTATTGAAAGATATCTCTTATGAGCGAAAAAAAGAAGAATTAGATAAGATCTTTTCTAGTGTGTATGCGGATTATGGTATTCATTTATTACTTGATTTAGGTTTGGATCAGGAATTAGAATTACCTAAGTTAAAAGATGTCGTTTTACTTGATGATTTAGTTGGTGTTTGGGCACAATTGGACGTAGTTGGTCTTTACCCTTTTACGAATAATGAAAAGTCTTTAATTAAGAATATTCAGACGGTTTTAAAGCTGAATAATTTAAATCATCGAGTTCTTTATCAATATGGATTATATGTAAATAGTCTGGCTGCGACGATCAAAGGAATTTCTAAAAAAGATGTCAGTTACCAGTATAGTACTTTACCGATTAAAAGTCGTAGTGAGATTGCTGTTGATGGCTTAGAAATTGCGCAAGTTTTAGATCGTAAGCCGGGTAAATATATTCGAGAAATTATTGATGATTTAGAAAACAAGATTATAGATCTGGATTTACCCAATGATCATCAGGTTCTTTTAGATTATATTGCTGAAAATTATCGTAGTACACAGTGATTGTGTACTTTTTCTAAAATTAATTATATAATAGATGCGAAAAGGAGGAGGAAGAAATGAAGTCTAGTCGATTATTAGAATTGTTGAAAAAGGGAAATTTTGTTGTTCCTCTTTACTTGTTTCAGTTGCGGGATAAGTTTTCTCTATCTTTAGAGGAGTTTATGTTTTTGGTTTATTTGATGAATTTAGGGGAGAGAATTGTATTTAATCCTGAAAAATTAGGAGCGGATTTAAATTTATCTTTAGAAGATGTGATGACGTTTAGTGATGATCTTAGTGAAAAGGGATTGGTTAGTCTCGATGTTGTTAAAAATGAAAAAGGAATTCGAGAAGAGTATATTGTTTTGACACGCTTTTATGAGAAGATTTCAAAGCTTTTGATTGATGAAATTAATGAAGAAGATCCAGTTGTTACTAAATCGATTTATGAGAAAATAGAAGAAGGATTTGCTCGTCCTCTTACTTCGATTGAGTATGAAATTATTAAATCGTGGTTAGAGAATGGGGTTAGTGAAGATCTGGTATTGGCAGCATTAAAGGAAACCGTATTTAATGGAGTAACTAATCTTCGTTATATGGATAAAATTTTATATGATTGGACGAGAAAAGGATATAAGACAAGTGATGATGTTGAAAAGGCTAAATCGCGTTTTATAGAGGAAAAGAAGGAAAGTAAGAAGTTGGAGTTGTTTGATTATGACTGGTTTGACGATGAAGAAAGCGAACAGAGTTAAATTATTTGAGGAATATTTAGAGGAACTTTTTCCTAATCCTCGTTGTGAGTTAGAGTACAGTAAAGATTATGAGTTGTTGATTGCGGTTGTGTTGAGTGCGCAAACGACAGATAAACGAGTTAATCAGGTTACTCGTGTATTATTTGAACGCTATCCTTCATTAGAAGCTCTGGCTACTGCGGATTTAGAAGAAGTAGCAGAAATCTTGAGACCTATCGGTACTTTTCATAAAAAGGCAATATTTGTTCAAAAAATTGCGGAAGTATTGTTAGAAGAGTATAATGGTCATGTCCCTAATGATCCAGTTTCTTTACAGAAGATGCCTGGTGTTGGAAGAAAGACAACGAATGTGGTACTATCTAATCTTTACGATTATCCAGCTATTGCGGTTGATACACATGTTGAACGAGTAAGTAAGCGATTAGGATTTTGTAAAGAGAGTGATGATGTACGAAAGGTTGAGGTAAAGTTACAGAAACTATATGCGAAAAGGAATTGGGCTAGGCGCCATCATCAGATGGTTTTATTTGGAAGATATCATTGTAAGGCAATGAAGCCAGAATGTGATCAGTGTAAGATGAAGGAAGCATGTAGTTATGTACAAAAGTTAAATAAAAAATAATCTATAAAGAAAAAAGGATTCATATACTAGTAATGATCTTATAGGGGGAATAGTGTATGAATCCTTTTTTGATTACTTGTATGGCTGGTTTTTCGACTTTGGTGGGTACTTTTTTAATTTTTAAACGTCAATATTCTAAGCAAGTATTAATCTCTTCTCTTGGCTTTGCGAGTGGGGTGATGATGATGATTTCGATTGTGGACTTATTGCCAACTTCTTTTTCTTTTTTAACCACTTCTTATTATGTTTTGCCAGCTTTATTAATTTTATTGTTGTTTTTTGGACTTGGAGCCTTATTTTCATTAGGGTTAAATCATTATTTACCAACTTTAGATATGAGTAGTTCTAATCAAGGAAATTATCATTTGTATCGAGTAGGGCTTTTTTCATGTTTAGCTATTGTATTACATAATATTCCTGAAGGGATGATTACTTATATTGCGTCTAATCAAGATATTAAGCTAGGAATTCATTTGGCAATAGCGATCGCCCTACATAATATTCCGGAGGGAATCAGTATCTCTATTCCGATTTATTATAGTACTGGTAGTCGCAAAAGGGCATTAAAATATACTTTTATTTCCGCTATCTCTGAACCGATAGGAGCGATTTTGGCCTTTCTTTTGTTCTCTTACTTGGTTAGTGATGTGATGATGGGTGTTTTATATGCTTTTATAGGTGGATTGATGATGTATATTGCTGGTTGTGAGTTGTTGCCGGAATCGTTATCTTATCATAAAAGGAGATTAACTTATTTTTCTTTTTTCGCTGGATGTTTATTTATGTTGATTTCTCATTTTTTCTTTTTCTAGAAATTAAAAACCTCTGCTTAATGCAGAGGTTAATTGTATAAAGAAAACCACCAGATAGTCTGGTGGTTCAATGGAGCTTTAGCGATGAGTCTTTGATAAAAAAACTCCTTCTGCTATAATAAATTTGCGATTCGCCATTGCAAATAAAAAGCAGAAGGAGGTCAATTTATGAAAAATGACATAAATAGTTTATCACATACATCGTGGAATTGTAAATATCATATTGTTTTTGCACCTAAATATAGAAGAAAAGTATTTTATGGAAATAATCGTTTGGAAATAGGAAAGATATTGAGAGAGTTATGTAGGTGGAAAGGTGTAAATATAATAACAGCAGAAGTATGTATAGATCATGTGCATATGTTTGTAGAAATTCCACCAAAGATGAGTGTCTCTTCTTTTATGGGATTCTTGAAAGGGAAAAGCAGTATAATGATATATGAACGATGGGGAAATATGAAATATAAGTACAGGAATCGAGAATTTTGGTGTCGAGGCTATTATGTAGATACGGCAGGAAAAAATGCCATTGCAATACAGAGATATATAGAGAATCAATTGAAAGAAGACGAAATAGCAGAACAATTAACAATAGATCAAATAGACCCGTTTACGGGTAGCAAGAAATAGGTTATGCAAGTGGCGGATCGTAGTATCGCTTTAAAGCGACGCCAGAGAACGAGCCTTATAGGCGCCAAAGAAAAACCACTAGCTTAGCTAGTGGATAATTATTTTATGGAACAATAACTTGTCTAGTTGCGGTTTTCTTTAATGTTTTTCCTTTATAAGTGATGGTATAGGTGATTGTGTAAGTTCCACTAGCTAATGGGTTTTCTATACTACCACTAATACTTGTAATTACTTTTCCTGATGGGTCTTTATAAGTTGATTTTACTGTATATTGACTAGTAGAAATTACGTCACCGTTTTCACGAATAGTAACTGGATTGCTGACATCAGTATAGATTGAAGTAGCACTTATTGTTTGAGGATTGGTTCCGTTGATTGAAATAATAATTTTACTTTCATCAACAGTATCTGATCCTTCCTCCTCTCCGTTATTGTCTCCTTCGTTATCACCTGTGTTTCCACCACCGGATGGTTTATATTCGAATTCATATACGGCAGCTTCACTTTGATTAGCACTATAATTTTGGAAAGTAGCAACTACTCGATAAGTTCCTGAAATATTGGTATTGGCATCGATAGTATAACTATTTTCCGTGGTAAATCCTAAAAGAACATTTCCATAGTAAACGTTATATCCGAATGGACCGTAACTATCGTTTCCAGTAGGTGTGGTTTGTTTGTTCCAAGTGATAGAAATTTGTTGTTTACTTTCAGAGTAAGTGACTTTTAATCCAGTAGGTGTATCTAATCTATTGTATTTAGAAGAAGTTTCAGTAGGTTCAGTACCTTTCTTATAGTATTCGTAAGTGATTTGATCAGCTGGCGTATTACTACTAGCAAGGGCTCCTGGATTACTACTTCCTTTTTCGATAGCGACTTTTACTACACTATCTGGTACTTCAAAGTTTTGTCCATTTTTATTGAATACGGCATTACCAATTGCTTTAAATAAACTACTTCTACCATTTACTGCTTGAATATTGGTATTATATCCTTGTTTAGCATCTTCATAACCATACCATAGGGAAATGGCATATTCTGGATCATATCCGACTACCCATGCATCTTTAACAGCATCGGCTGGGAAACCGTATCTTTCTTTTTCTTCATCGGTATAGCTTGATGTACCAGTCTTGGCTGCCATATTGACACCTTTTACTTTAGCACCGCTACTTAACCCAGTTTCTGCTGAAGTGACTAACACATCGGTAATCATAAATGCAGTAGAGTCGCTCATTGCACGACGAGATTCACTTTGGAAGTTAACAACATCACCATTATCACGGTAAACAACTTTGTTAACGCTTAATGGTTGATAATAAGTACCACCGTTTGCGAAGGCAGCGTAAGCAGCAGCCATCATCATTGGTGTAGTACCATCAAAAGCACCAAGTGAGTGAGCTTCATAGATTTTACCATTTTGTACATCTGGTTCGATTCCTAAGTTTCTAGCAAATTCAATAATTTTTTGATTATCTACGGATTGGAATGCTTTTAGTGCTGGAATATTTCTAGATTCTGCAAGAGCAGTTCTAAGACTGATCCATCCCATATATTTACGGTCAGAGTTGTTGATTGATGTTCCATCTGAATAAGTGTATGGGGCATCTTCAAGTTGAGTGTAAGTAGACCAATTATTATATTCAATGGCTGGACCATAGTCGAATATTGGTTTTGCGGTTGATCCGATTTGTTTTTTTGCTTGCGTGGCATAGTTCATGGTTGTTTGTGGACTTGATTTAAAACGTCCACCACCGACAGCAACTATCTTTCCGGTGTCAACATCGATAACGGCAACACCACTTTGTACTTTGTCATCTTTCCATTTATAAGTAACACCATTGAAAATATCATCGATTGCTCTTTGTTTTTCACTATCCATATTGGTGTAAATTTCTACTGGTGTTGTGTATGGGTTAATCCCATGTACTTCTTGTAATTCTTCGATTACTGTATCAATATAGCTTGCATATGCTGCTCCTTGTTTATCTTGTTCCTTTAATAATGAAGTGACTGGTATTGCGTTAGCTGCATCCGCTTCTGCTTGAGTAATATATCCATGTCTCACCATTAGCGATAAAACGGTTTTTCTACGTTCATAAGCTTTATCTGGATGGTAGATTGGACTATAAGCAGTAGGTGCATTGAATATTCCTACTAGAAGGGATGCTTCGGATAGATTTAAATCACTGACACTTTTTCCAAAGTAGGTTTGGGATGCTTGTTCTACACCGAAAGAGTTACTTCCTAATTCATGATTATTTACATAGAATTCGATAATTTCTTCTTTAGTGAAATCTTTTTCTAGTTTAAATACCGCTAAGTAGATATCCGTAAATTTACGAATAATTCCTTTTATTCCTGAGTCTAAAGTAGCATCAGTATAGGTATTTTTTACTACTTGCATCGATAGAGTAGAAGCACCACCGGCATTCTTGTTACCTAATAATTGTTGAACACTAGCTTTTACAAAACGTGGAGCATCGAATCCATTATGCTGGAAGAATCTTGAATCTTCTGTTGCGATTAAGGCATCGATGAAAACTTCTGGTAAATCATCGTAGGTAACGTTTTCTCTTAATTCCGAACCAATTCTTGCGTATTCTATTCCATCTTTGTCGTAGACGATACTTGCTTCTCGTTTATTTAATTCCTCAATATTAAACTCTGGAGCTTCGTATACGATATAAGCAAAGAAAGCAATAACTAATCCACAACATAATAGGGCTATCGTTAAGAAAATAATTAAGATAATATTAAATATTTTTCTTTGCTTAGGTTTGTTTTTAATTTTATCTAGAATTCTAGCTACTCCTAAAATGATTAAAATTCCTACACCTAATACAATGGTTAATGTTAGTCCCATAATAAAATAACTGACAATTAATAAGGCGAGGACAACGCCTAATACAATAAGCATAAAATTTCTATTTTCTGTTTTACTAACCGTGGTAGTTGTTTTTTTACTTGTTTTTGTCTCTTTTTTGTTGTTTTTTGCTTTTGCCATTTATGACACCTCCATAATTTTATCTATGATTTTTAAATAAGGTAATCTTGGTAGATAACTTTCTTCTATTAAGTAACCCTTTTCTTCGAAATAGCTAAGAGGAATTGATTTTTGACTTGATGTTTCTAGATAAGAAAATAGGTCTTTAGCGAGTAAAAGAAAGTTTTTTTGATGTGCGGTGAATCTAACGATTAGAAAACCGATACCTCCACAAGATGTAATGTTTCTCAAGTGTTCAATTTGATGTTTATGAATATTTTCTAAAGGAAATACGTTTTTATTTTGCGTTTCTTTGGCTTCAAAATCGATATATTTTCCTTTATATATCCCATTATAGTCTGTCGTTGAGGGAGATTCGAAGTAGGCTTCCCTGATGACGACTTTGCTTACTCGATTGTGTTTACTTGGGTAATCTACTTTGCTGATCTTTATGGGAGTTGGTTTCTTGTAGATATAAGCTTGTTTTTGATCTATATAATATTTATTAGATAAATTGATATCGTTTTCTAGGCTGGTACCACGATTTCCATATTGGATGTTTTTATTATTTAAAAGTAATTGTAATTCGTTTTGGACCTTCATTTTTTCACCTATGGTTTATTATACTATAGATAAGAAAAATTTACCATATTTATCGCAAAAAAACTCTTTTGTTTACCTGCAAATTTTTAGAAGTTTTGTCGAATTTATTTCTTCTTTTAAAAAAGTGTAGTACAGTATAATTGGTGATTATATGAATTATTTAGATGTGATAGAGGTGTTGTCTCGTATGGAAGAGAAAATGAACTATATTAAGTTAGTCACTTATACTAGAAAGTATAAGAATAGTTGTATAGATGAGGAAGTAGAACATGAATTACCAGAATTTGATCATTGCGCATAGGGGTTGTTGGGATAAAACTCATCCTGAAAATAGTTTGCCTGCTTTTTATCAGTGTGTAGAGAACTCTATTCCGATTGAGTTGGATGTTCAATTGTCATTGGATGAAGAGGTTGTTGTTTTTCATGATAAAAATACTCTTTCTATGACGGGAGTTTCTTTAGAAGTAGAAAAAACTACTTTTCAAGAGTTACGAAAACTTAAATTATCTTCTTCTCCAGCAAAGATTCCTACTCTAAAGGAAGTCCTCGATTTGGTAAAAGGAAAAGTACTTTTATTAATTGAGATTAAAAGAGGGAGAAATTTTGCGTTATTATCTCGAAAAGTTTATGATTTATTAAAAAACTATTCAGGTGAAGTGATGATTCAGTCTTTTGATATTCGCGTTGTTTGGTGGTGGAAGAAAAAAACAAATTATCCGACTGGGTTATTGGTTAGTAGTAACCGGAAATTACAGAGTGTTTTTTATTATCCAATTGTCCATTCTGTTTTTATTGTTGATCAATTACTCAATGTCGATTTTGTTTCTGTTGATTTTGAAGGCTTAACGTCAACTTTTATTTCCAAACTCAGAAAAAGACAAATTCCTATTTTTGTTTGGACAATTACTAAGCCTTCTGAACTTGAATTTGCGAAGCTTTATGCGGATAGCTTTATTGCTCATATGGCAAGGTTTTGCATTGACTTTTTACCTTAAATCTGTGATAATAGAAACGTAAGGGATTGGGTGATAAGTGTATGGTACAAAGTAAAATCTCATTAACACCCCAAGATATCTTAGAAAAAGAGTTTAAAATTGACACTAGAGGCTATCGATTAAAAGAAGTAGATGCCTTTTTAGATGTGATTATTGGGGATTATGAACAGTTCTTTGAAATCATTAAGGCTCTTGAAAAAGAAAAAGAAGAGTTAATGCGTGAAATCATGAATTTGAAGCAAGAACTTCGTAATGTGAAGATGAGTATCGATATCGCAAAATCTGAAGATAAAGAAATTACGAATGTCGATATTATCAGGAGAGTTTCTAACTTGGAAAAGATCGTGTATGGAAAAGGAAATTCTTCTGTACTTGATGAAACACAAGAGGACGAATCTAGCGAAGAAGAAGATGCATAATAATACTTGGGCAAACGCTGTTTCTTAAAAGAAATAGAGGAAAGTCCATGCTCACAAAAGCTGTAATGCTTTTCGTGTTCGTGCCAAGGGAAAAAATAACCTTGGGTAGTTTTATTAAACTAACGGCGACGAGGTATTCTAAGTCGTAAGATAAGAATATAGTAGTTGTAAAGTGCCACAGTGACGATTTCTTTTAGAAATAAAAGAGTGAAACGCGGTAAACCCCACGAGTGAGAAACCCAAATAATGGTAGGGGAGCTTCGAGGAGGGAATAAAAACTAAATCGAGGACTGAGAAATCAGTAGATAAATGTTTGCCACCTAGTAATAGGTACAGAACATGGCTTATAAAGTATTATTATTAATAGATTGAGGTGTATTCAGTGAAGGAGATAGGTGAGTTTCTTAAGAATTCTAGGATTCATAATGGGGTCAGTCTAGAAGAAGCTAGTGAGGATTTAAATCTGTCTGTATTACAACTGGAAAATATAGAAGAAGGCAACGTTAGGGCTTTTAAAGATGTCTTTACCTTGCGAGAATTGGTGAGAGATTATGCAAAATATTTGGGTGTTGAAATTGAACAAGTAATGGAAGAGTTCAATGATTTTATGTTTGAACATACTTCTAAAATTTCACTTACAGATATTATCGAAGCAAGGGTAGCTAAGGCTCCACAAGAAGAGGAAAAAGATAAGATTGCCTCTCCTTATACGCGGATTAAAAGTAAAAAAAATTGGAATTTAAAACCGATTATTATCGGACTTTCTCTTTTATTTTTCCTTTTGATTGTCGTATTTGTAATCATTCAATTCATGGATAAGGAAGAAGCTATAACTAGTGAATTGATGGGTAGTAAAGAAGAGGTGTATATATTATGAATTTACCTACAAAGTTGACCGTACTTAGAATTATATTGGCTATTGTTGTTATGGTACTATTGATGTTTCCATTTGAAGCGGTCGGTATTTCCATTCCAGTCATTCGTACGACAATTGATATGGATTTACGCTATATTATTGCCGGAGTAATTTTCTTAATTGCTAGCTTTACTGATTTTTTAGATGGTTATCTTGCTAGACGGAATAATCAAGTAACCGATACTGGTAAAATGTTAGACGCCATTGCGGATAAGATGTTAGTTAATCCTGTTTTAATTATTTTTTCTGCTGAAGGATTAATTAGTCCAATTGTACCTGTTATCGTTGTTGCACGTGATATTGTCGTTAATACGATCAAGATGGAAGCTGCATCTAAAGGAAAAGTAGTGGCTGCTATTAAATCTGGAAAAATTAAAACAGCTAGTTTAATGACAGGTATGGTATTATTATTCTTTAGTAATATGCCATTTGAGTTAATTAATATTAGAGTAGATTTATTCTTAATCTATTTTGCAACGTTAATGTCATTGATTTCAATGGTACAGTATTATTCATTAAATAAGAAAATTATATTTGAAAAGTAAAAAGGGAAGAAAAAGGGAAATTGGTTAGTTCAATTTCTCTTTTTTTGTTTACTTTTTCAATATAAAACATTTGTTTGATAAAAGTATTGCTTTTTTTCAAAAAATGCGATATGATGTGTATATATGCCAAACATAGGAGGGTTTTATGAGTAAAAATGATGCTAAAGATATTGCATTAGAGAAAGTTCTAAGTGATATTGAGAAACAATTTGGTAAGGGTTCCATTATGCGCCTTGGGGAAAACAAGCATATGGAATTAGATGTAACTCCAAGCGGTAGTTTGACTTTAGATATTGCTTTGGGGGTAGGTGGATATCCTAAGGGAAGAATTATTGAAATTTATGGTCCCGAATCTAGTGGTAAAACAACATTTGCCTTACATGCGATTGCCCAAGTTCAAAAACGGGGTGGAAGAGCGGCTTTTATCGATGCTGAACATGCTTTAGATCCTGTTTATGCTAAGAACTTAGGTGTAGATATCAATGAGTTGTTACTTGCTCAGCCGGATACGGGAGAACAAGCTTTGGAGATTTGTGAAGCGTTAGTACGAAGTGAGGCAGTGAATATTGTTGTCATTGATTCTGTTGCTGCGCTAGTGCCTCAGGCAGAGATTGATGGGGACATGGGAGATTCTCATGTGGGTTTACAAGCAAGACTAATGAGTCAGGCTCTTCGTAAACTTTCTGGTACGATCAGTAAGACCAAAACAACCGCTATATTTATCAATCAATTACGAGAAAAAGTTGGGGTTATGTTTGGTAATCCGGAGACAACACCAGGTGGTAGAGCTTTAAAATTCTATGCCTCTATTCGTTTGGAAGTTCGTCGTAATGAAGCGTTAAAAATAGGCGATGGTATTGTTGGTAATCGAACTACAGTTAAAGTAGTGAAAAACAAAGTTGCACCACCATTTAAAAGTGCAGTTGTGGATATCATGTATGGCGAAGGTGTTTCTCATGAAGGAGAATTGATCGATTTAGCGACAGATGCGAATATATTAGAAAAAAGTGGTGCTTGGTATGCTTATCATGGGGAAAAGTTGGGCCAAGGTAAAGAAAATGTCAAGTTATTTTTAAAAGAGCATACGAACATTGCTGATGATATTGAAAAACAAATTCGTGAATATTATGGAATTAGTCAGTCAGAAAAGAAAAATGGTTAGAAAATAGCTAACTGTTTTTTCTTTATTTTAAAGGAATATATTCATGGTTGGTCCTTGATTTTTAAGTATAGACTTATATTAGTATTCGACAATATTTGACATCTAATCTGTCTTTTTAAGCTGTCAATATTCTTAGTTTATTAGTGTAAAGTATTTGCCCTTAACTACGAAGATAAACTTTTGAGATAAGTAGTCAAAAAAAGAATATTATATTTAAAATATTCTTTTTTCTTTTTTCTTTCCCTTTTATAAGAACAATTTTTAAAATCTTGAACTAGCTCGGATAAATTCTTGACTTATTTTTCTATTAATTTTACAATAGAGATAGATGTTATGATTTTATAAATTGTACATACAGAAATGGAGGTGTGGTCATGGACCCAATAATACTCTCCATTTTACCTATGGTTGTTGGATTAATTTTAGGGTTTATTTTATGTGTAATTGTTAATTATTTTCGAGAAAATAATACTTCTAAACGGATAGAAGAATTACTTACAAAAGCAAAAAAAGAAGCAGAGAAAGCTAAACGTGAATCTATCTTAGAGACGAAAGAAGAAATTCATAAATTAAAATTGGATTATGAAAAAGAGTTGAAAGAGAAGAAAGCGGAGTTAAAAGATTCGGAAGAACGCTTGATTCAGCGTGAAAAAAATATGGATAAAAGAGACGAACTTTATCAAAAGAGGGAGTCTACTTTAGACGAACGTGAAAACAAGTTGTTTGATAAACAAAAAGAAATCCAAGACGAACAGGTGAAAGTGGAAGAAATAAAACAACAACAACTAGATTTGTTACACGAGATATCAGGAATTAGTAAAGATAAGGCTAGCGAAATGGTAATGGCTAAAGTTCGTGAAGCGATGACGAAAGAAATTACGGCCTATATCAAAGAGTCAGAGAATGAAGCAAAGTTAGAAGTTGATCGTAAAGCAAAAGAAATGTTAGTTAGTTCAATGCAGAAATTTGCATCAGATGTAGCTAATGAACAGACAGTAACGGTAGTTAACTTACCGAATGATGACTTAAAGGGTCGTATTATTGGTCGCGAAGGAAGAAATATTCGAACGATTGAAGCAATTACTGGAGTAGATCTAATTATCGATGATACGCCTGAAGCTGTCGTGTTATCTAGTTTTGATCCACTAAGAAGAGAAATTGCCCGTGTTACTTTAGAGACATTATTAAAAGATGGTAGAATTCATCCAACTAGGATTGAAGAGTTATACGACAAAGTATGCAAAGATATGCGTAATAAGATTATTGAATATGGAAATAATGCTTTATTTGAACTTGGGATTACCAAAATGGATCCAGAGTTAGTAGAGATCCTTGGAAAGCTAGAATTTAGAACAAGTTATGGACAAAATGCTTTACAGCATTCGATCGAAGTTGCTCATTTATCAGGAGTTTTAGCGGGAGAGTTGGGAGAAAATGTGACTTTGGCTAAACGAGCTGGTTTATTACATGATATTGGTAAAGCCATCGATCATGAAGTAGAAGGTAGTCATGTAGAAATCGGTGTTGATTTAGCTAAGAAATTCCACGAGAATTCCATTGTTGTGAATGCGATCGCTTCTCATCATGGTGATACAGAACCAACGTCTATTATTTCCGTAATTGTTGCGATTGCAGATAGTTTATCGGCATCTCGTCCAGGAGCTAGAAATGATTCTTTAGAAAACTATATTAAACGTTTAGAACAATTGGAGAAAATCGGTAACGATATTCCTGGTGTTGAAAAAACGTATGCAGTTCAAGCTGGACGTGAACTTAGAGTTGCGGTAAAACCAGAAGAAGTTGATGATTTAACTGCTCATCGTGTAGCACGAGATATCAAAGAAAGAATCGAAAGTACGATGCAGTATCCTGGTACGATTAAGGTTACAGTTATTCGAGAAGTTCGAGCTCAAGAAGAGGCAAGGTAGTCTCTTCTTTTTCTATACTTTTTTTCTATTCTGTGATATATTTATCCTATACGGAGCGTGATTTTATGTATAATGACGAGCAAATTTTAAAGCGAGTTTCTAATAAAAAACAAAAACAAATTCTATATATCGTTATCGGTGTTTGTTGTCTAGGTATTATAGGTTTAGGTGTCGGGTTATATTTTTATTTAGACAGTCGTCCTTTAATTGATTTTCCTAATGTAGTTTTATCTACTGAAGATTGGACGAGTAAGGAAGTTGTTTTAACCGTTGAGACAGATGATAGTAAAGTTTCTTCTTATTATTTTGAATGTACAGATTGTCAGTTACAAGATGGTGAAGAAGGAGTAGAAGGTATTGATTTGTATGAAGGAAGATGGCAAGAAAGTAATCAATTGACAGTTAATCGTAATGGTACTTTTTTGGTTAAGGTTAAAGATATCAATGGACGTGAGAGCAAGGAAAATGTGATTTCGGTTTCTAATATTGATAAAGAGCCTCCAACGATTGATTTTGAATCATCGACTACTGTTCAAATGGGATCAAATTTTTCTGTTCGTAATGGTGTCCAGGCATCAGATAATCTTTCTGGATTAAATAGTGATTATACGGTTACTCCTGATACGATTGATACTTCAAAAGAAGGACAATATACGCTTGTTTATTCTGTCTTTGATAAAGCAGGTAACTTTACAGAAAAATCAAGAAACATTATTGTTCAAGATATTGTTGGTAGAACGTATTATCGTTACCGAACTGCTACTTTTAAAACAGTTCAATGTGATCCATATTTATGTAAGTGTATTACTTCTAGTACTGGTGTTTGCCCAAGTGGGTATACGATGAATGATCAAGGACAGTGTTGTCAAACTTGTTACAACGTTTGTAAAGAGACGATATGGAGCGAGTGGAGCGAATGGAGTCAGGAAAAAGTAACGCCTAATTCCACGACAGAAGTAGAAACGATGTTAAAATAAAAAGAGTGTTAAACTGAACACTCTTTTTTCGTTTCATTTTTGACTTCATTTTTTTTAACATCAATAATAACTGGTAGGATAATTGGTCGTCTACCTGTTTTCTTTTCGATGTAAGTAATTAGTTCACTAATAATTTTTACTTTTATCTCATTCGTGGTATCTTTACTATTTTGTAAACGATCGAGAATTATTTTTTCACTTAGAATTTCAATCTCTTTAATTAGTTCTTCATTTTCATTGACTAAGATAAAGCCACGAGTTGTAATATTTGGTTTAATTAATAGTTTTCTTTTTTCTACATCGATATTGGCAATGACTACTAAAATACCATCGTTAGACATGATCTTTCTATCACGGATAACGACACTACCGATTTCACCAATTCGATTTCCATCCACGTAAATGTCTTCTCCTGGAACTCGTTCTTTCGATTTGGTGATGACATGGTTTTTCATTTCTAGAATTTCACCATTTTCGATAACAAAAGTATTTTCTTTAGGTACTCCACATTCAATCGCAATATTGGCATGCTTTTTTAACATTCGGTAATCCCCGTGAAAAGGCATTACATACTTTGGCATAAACAAGCGAATCATTAATTTTAATTCTTCTTCATTAGCATGCCCTGATGTATGTAAGTCAGCATCTGAAGTACTATTCGTAAATACTTTAACTCCTTTTAAATATAATTTGTTAATGGTTCTTGAGATAGCTAAAGCATTTCCTGGAATAGGGGAAGAAGAAAATACGACGATGTCATCTGGTCTTAAGGAAATTTGTTTATGTGTTCCCTCAGCTATACGAGATAAGGCAGCTAATGGTTCTCCTTGAGAACCAGTACATAGAATAGTTACTTCTTTTGGTTTTAAATGATTAGCTTCATCTGCATTAATGAATAGTTCTTTATGATCGATGTATCCACCATTTATGGAAATTTGAATATTGTTTTCCATACTTCTACCAAATACACAAATTTTACGATTATGTTTATAACATGTTTCTACAATGTGTTTTAGACGGTAGATGTTAGAAGCAAAGGTGGCAATAATAATTCGATTGTTTGCATATTGATCAAAAATATCGGTAAGTGCACTATCTACTTTGGATTCACTTGCGGATATTCCTTCATTTAACGCATTTGTGGAATCGCTAATAAGTAGATCGACACCTCTTTTTCCAAGTTCAGCCATTTTATGAAGATCGGCCATTGGTCCGATCGGTGTGAAGTCAAATTTGAAGTCACCTGTCGTTACGACAGTGCCATTGGGGGTTTTTAAGTAGATTCCGTGGGAATCAGGAATAGAATGGGTCGTTCTAAAGAATTCAATTTCAAAATATTTGTATTTTAATTTGGTTTGATCATCATAAGCGTATAAATGATCATAACGAATATTTCGATCTTGTAATTTTAAGGCAATTAATTCTTTCGCTTGATTAGGCGCATAAATTGCCGGTATTTCGATTGATTGTAATAAAAAAGGAATCGCACCAATATGGTCTTCATGCCCGTGCGTAATAATCAAAGCTTTAATTTTTTCTTGATTCTCTTTTAAAAAAGTATAATCTGGTAAAACATAATCTATTCCTAAAAGTTCTCCTTCTGGAAAACTAATTCCCGCGTCAATGATAATAATTTCATTTTCATGCATTAAACAATACATGTTTTTTCCTACTTCTCCTAAACCTCCCAAAACAATAATTTTTGTTTCTGCAGGTTTGTTTATTCTCATTATTTCTCCTTTCTTTAAATTTGTTTTTTTTTTAATCATGATCAAGAACTAATCGATAAAATTATACTATGAAACTTGTGTTTTGTCTATTCTTTTTTGCAATTTGTAATTTGTGAATTTTGTCAAAAAAAGAATGCCATGTATTTGGCATTACTTATTTTATGATGCACTACTACTTGCTTGTTCTTTAGCATTAATTAAGTAGTTTTCGTATTGTGTTTTTAATGAATCATCTTGGATTTCCACTTTGTATTCTTCTCTTAGTTTTTCTAAAGCAGTAATTTGAAGCGTTGCATCTTCAGTTGTCTTATCACTGGCGATTTCTTCGATGATGTCATCTTTTACTGTTTTTAATTCAGGTTTATCTTTTTGACTTACTTTTAGAATAATATGGTATCCATATTCAGTTTTAACTGGTTCCGTTGTATAAGCTCCGACTTCTAGATTTTTAGCAGCTTCTTCAAATTCTTCAGACATACTTCCGTGTGTAAATGGATCTAGTGCTCCGCCGTCAGCTGCAGTTGCTTCATCATCAGAATTTTCTTTGGCAAGTTCATCGAAATCTTCACCATTTTTTAATTTTGTGATGATCTCTTTGGCTTGTTTTAAAGCTTCTTCTTCAGCAGCTGTTTTTTCTTCATCCGTCATATCATCATTTACTTCAGGTTTAATTAAAATATGTTTAGCAGTGATGTCTCCAAATATTTTTTCGTCGTAAAATTTGTTGATTTCATCATCAGTAACAATTTCTTTCGCATAGTCTTCTACTGCGAGATTTCTTTTATATTGTAGCTTTAGATAATCACGAAGTTCATCCATACTACTAATTCCCCAAGCACTGTATGTTTGTTGAAGTAAGATTTGTTCATTTCCGAATTGTGTAATCCATGAATTGATTTGTGATTCAATCTCATCATCTTGTTCTTCGGTGTCTTCATATTCTTTATTTAAAATTTCAGTATCGATCATATCGATTAGTGCACTTAAAGCATATCTTTCTTTAACTTCATTATATAAATTATCAATCGAAATATCGTTACCTTCTAGTGTTACAACGGCATCTTGTCCATTTTCTAGTTTTGGTACTTTTCCACAACCTGTTACTAGGACTAATACAACTACCATAGTTGATATACTAATTAGTACTTTTTTCATTTTGTCCTCCTTCTCAACATTTATTATCATAACAAATCTCTATATAAAATACAATATTTTATCTAAATTTCCTAAACGTCTAGAACCTTTTTTCTACTATTTCCATAAAATACTATGAGTAATCAAAAAAGGAGGAATTAAGTTATGGGTAATTACGTATCAAGTTCCGCTATCGTATTAGTTTTATTTATTTTATTAGTAATTATTCTTGGGGCATGGATTTAGTGTAAGGAGGTGTTATAATGGCTTGCAATCATGAAAATACATGCAATACTCAAGTACCTACTACTGGTGGTAGTGGTTATGTTATTATCATCGTTTTATATATTTTATTAGCTATCATTTTAGGTGCTTGGCGATCTTGCTAATAGGATAAGAAGAGTTGTTGTCTAGTTTATAGCTTTGCTATTTTTCAGCAACTCTTTTTTGTTTGAAATATTATTTGTTTTGTGAGTACTTAATGGTAGTGATAGTGGAGTTTAGATAATAAAAAAAGACAAAAAATTGCCCTTTTTGGTTTTTTATTTTGTAGTGATTTGTTTAAATACTTCTTCAGGTTCTTTTAAACTTTCTTGATTAAATTGCATCTTCCAATTGTCATCCTGGTATCTTGGAATCATGTGAACATGATAATGTTTGATATCTTGTCCTAATTCATTGTTTTGACAGATAGTTAATCCTTCGATATGAAGTTTTTCTTTTAGTTTGTGATAGATAATTTTTTCTACTTTAACGATGTGTTTGGCTAATTCCTCATCAACATCATTTATGGTTACAATATGTTTTTTGGGTACGATTAGTGCGTGTCCGTTTGTATTTGGATTAATATCTAAAAATACTTTTACTTGTTCATCTTCATAGATCGTAAAACTTGGTATTTCTCCTTTAATAATTTTACAAAATAAACAATCCATTTTTTTCACCTTCCTACTTGTATTCTATCAGAAACTTTAGTTGAAGTAAATTAGACAAAAAGAAAAAATGCGAAAAGCATTTTTGTGAATACAGCGAGTATTCATTAATATTAAGATCGTTTTGAATAGGATTTATTCACATTAAGCACTCAATTCTGTTATACAAGTTTGATGTTCGGTATATGCTTCTGTGATTTTTTGTTTTTCTGCTTTTTCTAGTGTGTACCATCCTTTCGCAAACGATAATTCATAAAGACTTCTTTGGGCATTTCGAATTTGATTTGCGCATTCCATTAACTTTTGGCATAAAATTTCGTTACTAGCTTCATTTAACGCAATCGCAAAATTAACATTCATATTTTTTTCGGTAGCTAGTAAATCCGTAATCATATCTTTATCGTTTAACTCGATTGTTTTTGGTGTTTCTGTTTTTGGATTTTGTACTTTTTGATTATTCATAGAGATTCACCTTCTTTTAAAATAGTTAAAATGGTATTACAGATTGTTTTATGCATTTGATAGACCTGTTCAAATGCGATTTTTAATTGTCCATCGGTTGTTGTTTCATAGTAGTGGTAGGCTTTTTTAGAAGTCGTAAGATTCCACTCGAAAATATCTTTTAAATAGGCAAGATCTTTAGTGGAGATCATTTGTGGTACTTGATTCATTTTCTTTCCTCCTCGTTTTATAGCTTGTGTAGTAGGAGAAGATTTATACATTTTCTTTTCTGTCTGTCTGATTTTTAGTATAATATTAAGTAGAAATGAATTTTTGGGTAAATGATGTGGGTGATTTGTGGTTATTATCATAAGATATTATAGATAAAGTTAAGAAGGATAAAGGAGGATATTATGCATCGAGAAGATTTTGAAATTTTAAATACTGGGATTATTTATTTAGATAATGGGGCGACAACTTTAAAGCCTAAATGCGTTGTGGATGCGACTGTGGATTATTATACAAAATATACGGCGAATGCTCATCGAGGAGATTACGATAATAGTTTAAAGGTAGATATGTTATATGAGGGAGTAAGAGATAAAGTTCGAGATTTTATTCATGCAAAAAGTAGTAAAGAGATTGTGTTTACTTCTGGAACAACGGATTCTTTAAATCGTATTGTTTTTGGATTTATGAAAACTCATTTAAAAGCAGGAGATGAAGTGTTATTAACGAAAGCAGAACATGCTTCTAATATTTTACCTTGGTTGGAATTAGAAAAAGAGATTGGTATTGTAGTTAAGTACATTCCTTTAGAAAATCATCAAGTTGTATTAGAACATGTTTTAGAAAGTATTGCGGATAAGACAAAAGTCATTTCCCTTGCTCATGTGACTAATGTTTTAGGGGATGAGCGACCTATTCGAGAAATTGGTGCATTATGTCAAGAAAAGGGAATTTATTTTGTTGTAGATGGTGCACAGAGTGTTCCACATCGCCCAGTTGATGTAGAAGATCTTCATCTTGATTTCTTGGCTTTCTCCGCACATAAAATGTTAGGTCCAACTGGAGTTGGTGTTCTCTATGGGAAGGAAGAGTTATTAGAAGAGTTACATCCCACAATCGTTGGTGGCGGCATGAATGCTACGTTTAGTAGTGAAGGTTCTTGGGAGTATAAAAGTTTACCTTCTAGATTAGAAGCAGGTACGCCTAATATTGCGGGAGTAATTGGTTTTGGAGCTGCTCTTGATTATTTGATGAGTATTGGGATGGAAAATATTTATCAGTATGAGTGTTCATTAAAAAAATATTTCTTATCTCAATTAGCGACGATTGATAATGTTACGGTATATAATAAAGATGTGGGTGGTAGCATTGTTGCGTTTAATGTTGATGATGTTTTTAGTCAAGATACTGCCATCTATTTGAATCATTATCATATTTGTGTTCGGGCAGGAAATCATTGTGCGAAGATTTTAAAAGAAGATTTACAAGTAAAGAATACTTGTCGAGCTAGTCTTTATTTTTATAATACAAAAGAAGAGATCGATGAAGTGATTCGAGTCTTAAAACAGAGTAAAGATATTTTTAGAATTGTGTTGTAGAAAAGGGTGGTACTTATGGATGCTTTAAGTCGTAGAAATATTATGTTAGAGAATTACCAAAATCCTTATCATCGAGGATTAGTTCAAGAAGAGGATTATCTTTTGTTTAATACGAATAATGAAAGTTGTATTGATAATTTAGATATTCAATATCAGATTAAGGATGGAGTTATTTCGGATATTCGTTTTGATGGAGAGGCTTGTGCGGTTAGTACGAGTGCGGCTAGTTTGATGATTAAGACGTTTATTGGGAAAACGAAAAATGAAGTTTTAGATATTTTGACCAATTATGAGAAAATGCTTGCTGGTGAAGAATATGACGCCACTAAGTTGGGTGAACTTATTGTTTATGAAGATATTGGTAAGCAACCAAATCGGAAACGCTGTGCTTATTTACCGTTCGAATCATTGCGTAAAGTATTACAAAAAATGTAGAATTTCAAGGAAGATGAAAAAATTTACTTATCTAGTAAACTTATTATTCTTTCTTTTTTTTGTGCTTAATTTTAAAAATTAGGTTTTTATTTTATTTTTTTCTTCTTCCTTTTAATTTAGTTTTTCCTTTTGACTCATTTGTCATTTGGCTTTCTTTTGTTTATGCTTAGCCTGGAAAGGAGGGATAGGGATTATGTTGAATCAGATTGTTTTAGTTGGCCGTTTAGTTAGAAAGCCAGAATTAAAAGAGTTAGAAAATGGAAAGAAACTTTCTTTTATTACCTTAGCAGTTCCTCGTAGTTTTAAAAATTTGGCTGGTGAGTACGAAACTGATTTTATCGACTGTACTCTTTGGGATAGTGTCGCTATTTCGACTGTGGATTATTGTGGTAAAGGAGATATTGTTGGGGTTAAAGGAAGAATCCAAAGTCGTGTTGTCGAAAAGCCAGAAGGAAATCGAACCCAATTAGATGTAATTGCTGAAAAAGTAACTTTCTTATCTTCTAAATCCAAGGATGTTACCCCTTAAGTTTCTTTTTAGTTAACTTACGTCAATTTACGACACGATTTCCCTATAATGTTCCTATAAGATGATATGGGGTGGGCAACATGTTATTGTTTGATCGTAGATTGAAAGAAGCTAGATTAAAGAATCATTTGACACAAGAGCAGTTAGCTAGTATGGTTGGATTAACCAAAACAAGTATTTGTTGCTATGAAAATGGGACAAGAACACCAACATTAGATACTTTAATTGATCTAGCTAATGCATTAAATGTCGAACTTGCCTATTTTCTAGGTGTTGATTGTTATTTAGTGGCAAGTGATGATGCTACGTATGGCATTAATATTGCCAAAGATGAAATTACATTAATCAAAGAATTACGAAAACATATTCGCCTTTATGAAAAATTATTAGATGACCCTAAAAGAACAATTGATTTAATTGAAATGAAAATGCGTTAAACATACAAGCGTAAATACTTGTATGTTTTTTTCTTTCTGTTTTTAGATCTTATATATTTTATAACAGCAAACTATGATTTAACCAATTTATTAAATTTTGAAAGTTCACATAGTTTATACTTTTTGGATGATTGAGTTGAATATTTAATTTTATCTAGGATTAATTGATGATTGTATTGTTATAATTTTTGCATCATTTATATTAACTTTACATTCATATATTCTGATTTTTAGCATTTGTTGCTTTTTCTCTTTTGGATTTAATCGTTCTATGATATTATAATTAATATAGGTTAGTACATGATGGGATGTTTTTAATACCAGAAAAATTAATTAAGTGTGTTAAAATATGTGGAAAGTAAAGGGGATTTATTATGGCTCGAAAAAAATATGTTTTTGTTGTAATTTTATTAGCAATAGCTTTGATTGTAACAGGGGTAAGTTATGCGTATTTTACTGCAGTAGCTACTTCTAACGAACAGGTAGTAAAAAGTGGTACTTTGGAATTAACTTATCATACGGGAAAAGAAATTACTCGTGTTGGAATGTTGCCTACTACTGAGAATAATGCAGAACTTCATCAATTTTCTGTTGAAAATGTAGGTACACTTGATGCTAATTATTATTTATATTTAAATAATATTCGCTTAGTGAAAGATGGTAGTCCAGTTATTTCCAATAATTTAAAATATCGTTTGTATGAAGCTGATCAAAATTATACTGTTCAGGGGAATCCTATTGCGATAGGATCATTTGGAATAGAAAGTTTGTATGAAAGTGGAGATACTAAACTTCTTTTAGAAGAAAATATTGATCTCCCTGCTAAAACGACGAAGTATTATGTTTTAAAAATATGGTTACAAGAAACTGGAAGTATTCAAAATGAAGATCAAAATTTAGAATTTGAAACAGAGGTGGCGGTGAATACCAATAAACCAGATAATACTGTAGCTCGTTATATTTATGGAATTGGAGACTCTATTGGAGCAGGCAAATTAGCATCTGGTGAGAGTTCTATTTATAGTGGTGGTTTTAATGATATGATCAAGGATGCTTTGGAGGCTTCTTATCAATTAGAAAATTATAAAAACCAATCGTTATCTGGATCTACGATTGAACAATGGCTTGATGTTATGATAAACGGTACAATTGATTATGGTAATCAGGTAACTGATATGAATTGGTTGTTGTGGGATTTAAGTCAATTAACTACCGAAGATATTTTAACTTTTGCTGTTTCTGCTAATAATTTTGCTCCGATTTTATCTTCTTTTACTTCTAGTAGTATTTCCTATGATGAAGCGGTAATACAAATTAACGCAATGTTGGATTCTGTTAGGACTTTAATGCAAGAAACGATAAAAAGAGCCCCTAATCCCCAAATATATTTAATTGGTTTTCATAATCATTTAACAGGAGTTAATTTTGGCGATTGGCCTGAGCAGATTGATTCTTTGTATCAAGTATATGATAATGGTATGCAGCAAATTGCATCAGAGCTTAATATTAATTATATTAGTGGTTATTCTTTGTTTAAGGGAAAAGAAAACATCTATAGTCCAGTTAATTGGGATCCTCATCCTTCAGAAGCGGGATATCGTATTTTAGCTAATGCAATATTAGAAGAAATCAATGAATTATAAAAATTTGATATTTATTTAATTATTTTTGTGATAGAGCTAGAGTTAGTTCTTTTTCTTTTTTATATTTTATGTTAGACTATGTTCAGTTGATTTAAGGAGGATATTGTGGAAAGAAGTGAAATTTTAGACAAAATCGAAAATATTATAATGTCTAACCATTATTCTAGTGATAATGGAAAGGAACTAGCTAAATGGTGGACGGAATATTATAAGGCAATTTATCCGAAGGTAGTTGCTTCTACTCGTGCGGAAATGCTTACTTTACTTAGTGAAAATTATCTCATTACTGATAATAATATTCAACTAAAGGATGTAAATATTGATTTAGTAAAAACAATTTCTGCTGACTTAAAACAAGTATTAGTGGATCGGCAATCTGGAATCAATAGGGGAATTTCTTTTGAGGATGTAAAAACTTTACTTGATTGGTCATTAACTAATACTTGGCTGGGAATTCGTCAACTTGGTATCGATGTTAAACAGAACTCTTTAAATGGATTATGTGAATTAGGACAAATTGTATCTATATTACCCTTTGAGCGAGTTGGATTACCAGTAACCAAGAATTTAGCTGAGGAGTGTTTTCAAACGGCGTTTACTACGATGCCTGGTCATCATTCGTTTGGTTGTGTTTGTTTCCCTATTGAAGATGAAAATACTCATCTGGTAGCGGATACTTGGTTTTTAGTTGATGCGAGCTACAAACAGTTTTTTTCGGCTAGTCGGTGTCATGAAGGAATGTATTATCATTATGATGAAGAGGCTTTAGAGTATACTAAACCCGATCCTGGGTATTTTTTGACTAGTGAAAAAGAACAAGCGTTTGCGAAAGAATTGATTGAAAATGGATATGTTTTAGCGAATGAAGAAAATATGAAGTGTTATGGAGATGGTTTTCGTTTAGCTAGTTGTCCATTGGAAAAGTTAGAGGAACTAAAGAAAGAATTAGTTGAAATGAGTGGAAAACGAGACGTTGAATCTTTCATGACCAATACGACGGCTTACAGTATGGATCAAAGTGAAGTAGAAGGTTATGCCTTTACTCTTGATCTTCCTGTACACTTAAAAAAGAAATTTTGAACGTTCTGTACAAATGGGTTGGTTTTCGATATAATGGTTATATAAAATAGAGGTGATATAGTATGAGTATGGTCGATACGATCAATAAAAAAAGATTAGGAAAAGTACTATCACGGGAGGAATTAGAAGAAGCTTTCCAGGGATATTTTCAAGGAAATATTCCGGATTATCAGATGAGTAGTTTATTAATGGCTATTTGTCTTAGAGGAATGACTGATGAAGAAACACTTGATTTAACGGATATTTTTATTCGTAGTGGTGAAGTTTTAGATTTGAGTGATGTCGATGGGATTACTGTCGATAAGCATTCAACTGGAGGTGTCGGGGATAAAACAACTTTGATTGTTGCTTCTATTGTTGCTTCCCTTGGATTAAAAGTGCCGAAGATGAGTGGTCGTGGGTTAGGTCATACTGGTGGTACAATTGATAAATTGGAAAGTATTCCAGGATTTCGTGTTAATTTGAGTAGAGAAGAATTTATTCAGCAGTTAAATACTGTAGGGGTAGCGATTATCAGTCAGACAGCTCATCTTGCGCCATTAGATAAGAAAGTTTATGCACTTCGCGATGTGACAGGAACTGTTGAGTCGATTCCTTTAATTGCTTCTAGTATTATGAGTAAGAAAATCGCATCTGGTGCGGATAAGATTGTGTTAGATGTTAAAGTTGGTAAAGGAGCACTATTAAAAACTCAAGAAGAAGCTATTGAAATATCTAGGTTAATGAAAAAAATAGGTCATCATTATCAAAAAGATGTCGATACGATGATTACTTATATGGATATTCCCCTTGGTACATCGATAGGAAATGCGTTAGAGGTTTTGGAAGTAATGCGAATTCTATCGAATGAAGAGAATAATTATTTAGTTGCTTTATCGAAAGCATTGGCGGCTAAAATGGTTCAACTTGGATTGGGAATTTCTATTCAAGATGCCGCTGCTCGTGTAGAAGACAGTTTGGCTTCTGGTAAAGCGTATAAAAAGTTCATGGAGTTAATAGAAGCTCAAGGGGGAGATATTAGTGGTCTTAGAGTAAGTGCTAATACTCAAGATATTCTTTCTACCAAGAGTGGTCATGTTATTGATATGGATGCCTATCGTTTTGGTAAACTTTCTCTTGATTTGGGTGGAGGAAGAAGAACTAAGGAAGATCCTATTGATCCTAAGGTAGGTATTGTGTTGAAAAAGAAAATTGGTGACGATGTCAAAGTGGGTGATGTTTTATGTACGCTTTATTTACGGGATGGAGCGCCTTTTATTCAGGAAGATTTAACGAGTTATTATACTTTCCAAGAAGATGAAAAAGCGCCAAAACCTATTGCATCAGAGGAAATCGTTTAACTGTTTTCTAAATATTTTACGTAATATTCGTCTAAGGTGATGTCTTTATTTGCCATCTCTTGGGCGATTTTTTTTCCTACATAACGATAGTGCCAAGCTTCGTAGGTGTAACCAGTTAGATTTTCTTTTCCTTTGGGGTATCTGAGAATAAAGCCATAATATTTGGCATTTTCCTGCATCCATTTGAATTCTTCTGTTTCTTCAAAATGATTGAAATCTTGTTTACCATTATCGATATCGACAACTAATCCGGTTTGATGTTCGGAGTAACCTGGACGGGCGGAGTAAGTATCGGCATTTTTCTCTCCATCTTGAAGAACATAATTTTGGTAGAGGGCTTGTTGATATGAATAGGAACGATAGGCGGAGACAGCGCGAATCGTATAACCTTCACTTTCTGCGTCGTTAGCCATTTGTTCAAAGGCTAGTTTAGCTTCTTGAACTAATTGTTTGTTACCATTCGTATATTTGGGGTCGATTCTCTCTAGCTTTTCAGGAATGTAGCTTGGTGGTAGATAGCGATATTTATTGACTAGTAGATAAGTTGTATTGAGATAAGGGGTTTTTTTGGTATTGGTGTATGGGGCTTGATCAAGTCCTATATTGACCGCTGTGACCACTTCTTCAGCACTAAGATCACTATGTTGTTGTTGATAACGAAAATAGCGTTCTTGTTTTTGTTCTTGATAATAAGAAATTTGACTAAATGGGTTTTTGTCTAGTTTTTCTTTATTTTGATGACAGCTAGTAGTCAAAAGTAGAATAAGTAGTAGAAGAAGTATTTTTTTTCTTCTCATCTTGCTTCACCTATTAAACTGTATGGAATTTTTTCTGAAGTATGTAATTTTAAAAGAAAGTTCTTTTATTTTTCTCATATCTTTTATTAGGTGGTGTGTTTCATGAAAAAGTTATTTATATGGTTATTTATTGGATTATCCTTATTTCCTCTTAGTGTTCATGCTGAAGAAGTGACAGATACAACGCTAGCGGCTAATAGTAGGAGTGCGATTTTGATCGAGAATACAACAGGTAAGGTATTGTTTGAAAAAAATGCTGATGAACGGGTTGCTATTGCTTCTCTTACTAAGATGATGTCACAGATTATTATTTTGGAACAGATAGAAGCAGGAAAGTTAACTTGGGATGAGATGGTAAAAGTGAGTGCTAATGCGGCTGGTTATGGTGGTACGCAGATTTATTTACAGCCTGGTGAAGAGATGAGTGTTGAAGATTTGTTTAAGGGAGTTAGTATGGCGAGTGCGAATGATGCGGTAGTTGCTCTTGCTGAAAGGGTTGCTGGAAGTGAAGCAGAATTTGTGAAAATGATGATGTCAAAAGCCAATGAATTGGGATTAAAAAATACTAATTTTGTTAATCCAACAGGTCTAGATGAAGAAAATCATTATTCTACCGCACGTGATTTAGCTCTAATTGCTCAAGAATTATTAACTCATGAAAAGATCTTAGAATTTTCTTCCCTTTATGAAGATTATTTACGAGAGGATACGCCCAATAAGTTTTGGTTAGTCAATACCAATAAATTGGTTCGTACTTATCCTGGAGCTGACGGATTGAAAACAGGATTTACTGATGCGGCCATGTATTGTATGGCGGTTACCGCGAAAAGAGATGGTATGCGTTTAACGGCGATTGTTTTGGGAGAAGAAGTTAGTAAAACGAGAAATGCAGAAACGACGGCGTTACTGGATTACGGCTTTAATACTTATCAAGTAGATATTATTAAGACGAAGGATACGGTAGTGGATGAAATGAAGATTGAACGAGGGAATATAGATAAAGTCGATGTCGTAGTGGGAGAAGAAATTAGTATTTTACGAAAAAAAACCGAACAAGCTAAACAATATCAAGAGAAAATAGTTTTATCTCCGGTTAAACTTCCTATAAAAAAGGGAAGTGTTGTTGGTAAACTTGAACTTTTTGATCAAGAACAACTTGTCGGTAGTTATGATTTAATCGTTAATCAAGATGTAGAAAAGAAAAATTTCTTATCTATGTTTTGGGAAAATTTAAAAGATATCGTTGTTGGGCAGTTAGTGTTTTAACTTTACGAATGGATTTTATCCTTTTTTGTTTCTTTGAACTCTTCAGTTGGTTGGAGGAGGATTAATTCTCCTGGCGTACAATTTAAAAACTTACAGAAATCTTCTATATATTTAAAAGAAATAGATGTGGTTTGATTACGAATAATATGATTTAAGTTTCTAGATGTTAAATTCATTTGTGTTCTAAGCCAATATTTGCTTTTTCCTTGTTGGCGCAGAAGCTCTTCAATGTTGATTTTTATCATCATTCCACCTCCATTATCGTTTATTGTATAACAGTTCTATTTCTAAAATAAGATACTTGCATTACCCCTAATTTTGCGCTATAATGTTTATGAAAATAAGAAAATAGGATAAGCAGTAAAACGGATAATAATCTATTAGTAATACTTAGACGATTTTTATAAAATAGAATAGATAAACTGTGCTATCGTTATGGGTAACAAATGGTGCTTGTTCTAGTAAGAATAGAACAGACACCATTTTTGGTTGGTTCTATGGATAAAAACTGTCTATTTTTTTCAAAGATGCGCATAAAAACAATAGATAATTATCCAAAATAAACATAGAGATGTGTCTAGGAGTGATGAGATGAAAAAGGTAATTTTTATTATCGTTTCTGTTTTAGCCATGCTTGGTTTATTGTTTTGGTATGGTTTTCGTGTTAATGAATCGAAATATAAAGAATTTTCTAGTGATGGTTATATTTTAGCTCGTACTCTAAAAAATGGGGTGGAAAGTAGCACAAAGTATTACTTTTCTTCTGGAACAAAGTATAGAGAAAACTATGAGGAACAGTATTTATTTCAAAATACTGATCAAGAAGAAGTAGAAGTAGTAAAAACTTCCTTTATTCATTATTTGGACAATGGTATTTCTACTTTAAGTAAGACAGCTATTTTGGATTTAGATAATTTAAATACTGAGATTATTCGCTACTATAGTTTTTATGAGGGCAGTAAATTAGCTTATCAAGATAGTGGTCATTATCAAATTAGAAATCTTGGAAAGACGTTAAGTTTTACAAACTTTTTGATGAAGATATCCGAGAATAAGTATATGATTGTTGCTCCTAAGATTAATTTAATTATCAACGATGAAACGAAAATCATTGAAAATAGTTATTTAGAATTTGAATTTTTAGATGGTAATATTATTCGTTTGGATAATCAGGAAGCTAGTTTTCAAAGTGTTGCCTCTGATATTTATATTGAATTAGATAATGGTGTGAAAATTAATCTAACAGATAAGAATATATTTTTAGGTACAGAGAAAAAATTGAATTTAACTCAAATGACGATCGATTCGGATGATAATATTGAGATTACTCCTGATGAAGAGGAAGAAAGTGAGGAAGTAGAGCCTACGCCTACGGATAGTAATAATCCACTAGAAGGTTTGACGGATGGATCTTTAAATGGTAATCAAGAGGATAATGAAGAAGAAGTAAATGAAGATGAAAAAGTGAATGATCCATTATTCTCTGTTGTTGATATGACGGTATCTTCTAATCGCCTTGATGCTACAATTGAGTATGAAGATCAAGACGGTCTACTTACGGGAGATCTATTAGTTAAGATTATTCAGACTTCGAATAATAAAGTTATTTATCAAACTCGTGAAAGTAGTGGATTGAGTAATTTCCATATCGAGGTAGAAAATTTAATGCCAAATACAAATTATATTTTGGTAGTTAATTCTGACTATACTAAGAATGGCAAGGAATACAATCGTGATTTTATTCAGAAAACCTTTGTGACAGAATCACTTGGTGTAGAATTAGTTAAAAATTATTTTACGACAGAAGAACTTTCTTTCTATCTAGAGGTTGATGATTCTTCTAGAGTAAAAAGCGCAGAAGTTATGTTGATGAATAGTTCTGGAGAAGTATTAGAAACACAAGAGGTTTTATTAGATAACTTAACGAATCGTCGTCAAGAAGTCACTTTTGATGAACTTACTTCAAATACAGAATATCAAGTACGTGTTTATAATTTCTTATATGACAATTCCATTATCAGTGATAATTTTACTATCGAAAATACTTATAAAACGTTAAAGCAAAAACCATTCTTAGGTACAACTAGTTTTACTGTAAATAAAAAGGATTCTCTCTTCTCGTTGAAAGTGAATAATATCAGCGATGTTGATAATGGAATTGTTTCCTATCGATATGAAATCTATGATGCGAGAACTTTAGCGGATAATCCAACTAGTGTTGAAGTGATCGAAAAAAATAATAAGTCTTCTGTCGATTTACCAGTTGATAATGTAACAATTTTACGTGGCGTTCCTTATGTGTTTAAGATGATCGCAACATTTAATGATAACGAAAAAGAATATGAATATGAAACAGAATTTAGTAATGTTATGCAGATGGATGGTGTTGAATTCCCTTCAATTCGATTTGAAAGTAAGGAAATAACCTTTGAACGAATTGTTGGAAATATTATCATTACCGATAATGGAAATACAATTAGTTTAGATGATAACAGTGTTATGACAATTACTTATACTGATTCTGTTGGAAATTCTAATTCTTATACGACGAGTGGAAGCTATAATATTCCATTCTCGGTGAATAATTTACGCGCTAATGAAAGTTATACGATTTCTGTCTATGCTACTGTCAATTTACAGGATGGAAACCAGGTAATTGACAATTGTTATATCGGAAGTGTCGTTATTCAAACTGAACCTACGCAACCCTTCCTTTTAGATTATTCTGTGGATAGTAGTGATATTGATCGAGCATTTTCTGTTACTTCTAGATTAGGAGCTGAAGATGGTGTAGATAATACTTTAGAAGCAAATACTTTAGAGGGATTAATGTTTAATCTTTATGCTGGTACTTCAACTAATGGAAATTTAGTAAAATCTGTTCGTAAAGTTGATCATAATCTCGATGATTACGAAAGTGATTTAAAAGCTGAATATTATGATCAGTCTTTCTTGTTAGATCCTAGCTTTTTCGGTTTGAAAAATCAGGATATGACTTCGGAATACTATACGCTTGAAGTGACTAATGCTTACGATTATACGACATATCAGAATAATATCCCAATTAAAAACAATGTAATTACGGTGAAAACTAACGGTTATATTCCAGATTTACCTAGTGATGTGAATAATGCGATCGAAGTGAATGTTATCCGTAATAATAGTGATCCTGATCGTTATCGGGAAGAACTAGATCCAGAGACGATTATTGGTTATCGAATTCGAGCAGGTTATGATAATTCTAAAAAATATGCGAAACGAATCGAATATCAGGTAATCGATAGTGTGACTGGTAAAGTAGTTGATACGCTTAGTTATGATATCCCATCAGATGGAAGTATTGGTTATGTTGAATTCTATTTGGAAGATGGTACTCCATATAATGTCCAGGATGATACCTTCCGTCGAGGGAATCGTTATTACTTTACTTATAAAGCTTATCTAGATTTGAACTTTGATGGTACGACGGAGACGGTTTATCCAAAACCTGAAACGGGTGTAGTATTACGTTCGTCTGATGTCGATGCGGAAAAGCAGTCTGCGTACTTTTATACTTATCCGTCTACTTATCAGAACTCCAAATTAGTTTGGTCGTATCGTTACAGTGATATTGATCATGTATTAGTAGATGATAAGATGTATTATAAGATTAATGATAGTGTTCTTGGTAATTTAGATATTCAAGTATCAGATACTTTTTCTAAATTAGAGTTTCCTTTAAATAGAGCAGGCAATTTAACTTTATATGTTCGGGAAGCAAAGATTAAAACTACAGATAGGATAGAAGAAAAATCACTTGTTTATCAAAACTTTGAATTACCATATAAGGCAAGCAATAAAACATATAATCTTACTTTAGAGACCAATCGTGTGATTATTACTTTGTTAGATTATGCTGAAAATACTGCTTTTTATGATCGAGTAGCGGGTGCAAAATTAATTTTTACTGGAGATAAGACGGTTACTTTAGATAATTTAGTTATTGATAACGGTACTATTGTTGTTGATTTAGCTGACTTAGAAGAGTTAATGAATCAAGAAGTTACTACAGAATTATATTTATATTATGATAATGGAGTTTTAGGGTACGATACGGTATATAATCCTAATGATTCTACTCAAACGGATAAGTTTGCGTTACAGATGATCGAAAATAGTGTTTATGATGGTAGTTATTATTCCTTAGATAGCAAGTTGAATTTACGGACTAATCCTCAAGCTAATGGTTCTTTATTCCATTTCCAATTAAAACAGGAAAAACAAAATCGCATTACTTTAACGGATTTAAATAAACAAGAAGATGTCGATGTTGATTTGATATTAGATGAGGGTGGTTATAGTTACAACTACGAATATTTATTTCCTAAACAACTAGGTCAATTAAAGGCAACGAGTGATGGTAGTGAAAAATTTGAATTTAATATGATTATCCCAGGTATTAGTATTATGGATAAAAATGGTAATACCAATATTGCAGCTGCATTAGTTTATGCGGATGTAAATATTAAGCTTTATGGAGATAGTGGTAGTCAAATTTTAAATGATAAGATTTATATTGAAGTTTATCAAACGGATGAAGCTGGGTTAGAAAGTAATTTAATTCAGACTTTGGAAGTATCTACTAGCGATTTAGATCGTTCAGTTCGAATTGAGGGACTTATCCCTAAAACAAATTATTTTATTCGTGTATTTGCTGATGTTGATAATGGTGGTACTTATGAACGTACACAGTTATACGATGTTGATTATCAGAATAATAATCGTAATTATTATTTTAAAACTTTAGGTAGTGTTGGGGCATCAGATATTCATATTGAATATACAGCGGATAGTTATGATGAAAAATATTTAAAAGTTACTTATCAATTACAAGAAATAACTGGTTTTGATCGGTTGGTTTATGAAGTATATAAAGTAGATATGAATGAAGTTGGAGAAGAAGTTCTAACTAAATTAGATTTGGCTATTGATCCAGATTATGTATTTAGTCGTGAAATGACCAAGTATATTAAAATTTCTCCAGGTAGTGGAGTAACAACAGAACAGCGATATGTAGTGGTTATTCGAGCATTTACTATGATTGATAACAATGATGAAAGTTATGAGATCGAGTTACAACCGGAAAGTAGCTATTATTATACGCTTAATCAGTTGCGTCAACCCTATATTGGAATTAGTTCAACAAGAGATAATTCTAAAGGACTAGATTTAACGTTTAGAGTTAGTGTTTATGACTATCAAAAAGTAATTTATAACGATAATTATCGTATTCAAATCTTAGATCAAGAGGGTAATGATATTATTCCTGATGAGTATAAGGGTAAAGATTATCATACTGACCAATATAATCAAAAGTTTACGGTAAATAATATCGAACCGGATAAACAGTATACATTAAAGATTTTATATACAATGAATGTTGTTAATGATGCAGATAGTTTAGTTGAACAAGAAAAAATTTATGTCTCCTCTTCTTTAAATGATGCGGGAGTTGACGTTGGTAAAATCTATGCGGTTACGAATTTAGATGACAAGACTAAAGTAAATTTAGCTTTTTATGATAGTTATCGATTAACTTCGATTAATAATATTCGTTATTCTATTTATAGTAATAATGGATATGCGATAGATAATCAGGCAGAGTTTGTTCCGGTTTTGAGTACAGCTAGTGGTGTTACTTATTATACTTATACATTGCCAGATTCTATTACAGAGCCAGGTGTGTATTACATTCAGTTGCAGTTTTTAACTGATGATCGAGTAATTGCGGAAGAATCTATTCAATATAACTTTGTAGATTAGAAAGGAGAAGGTCAGATGCGTAAATTAGGAATGAAAAACATTCGTTTGTTTGTATTACTTGCTATATTGGTTTTCGTTATTTTATTGATCTTCTTCTATGGGATCCGCTATGTATTAAATTTAGATACATCAACTTATACTTTAGCTAAGGGAAGTTTTCTATATGACGATGATTTTAATTATATCGAAGTTGCGGATGATGCTATATTGAAAAAAAGTTTTGCTAATGCGTTTTACTTGACGATGTTAACAGATGGTGTCAGTGAAAAATATAAGATTGGTCCAAGTACAGTTGTCTATAATGATACCGATTACAAGATGTATTTATATGGTACTTTTTATCAAGTTTCTACAACTGGAGAAGTGACTAAATTAACCAAGATGACAGAAGTAGTCAAAGCTAATGTTCCTCAATTTTATAAGATAGCTGATCGTAAGTATTTGTGGATCGATAGTACGTTTACTTCTACTAGTGGATTAAATACTGATGAGTATTTGATTATCGAATTAGATAAACAAGGGAATGCGACATTGGCTAATCATGAGATGTATGAGAAGACAATTAATCCTATGGTAATCAAGGGAAGTTTGTATGATTTCGATGTTGTTCATGAAAAGTTAATTTTAGCTGATCGAGAAATTGATTTAAAAAATATTATTGGTAGTAGTAATGAATATCAAGATCCAGTTGTAGAAGAAGACGATACGACTACTGAAGATAATACCAATTATTATGATGATTATTTTGAACAACTCGTGAATAGTTTTAATAATTTGACAGGAAATATTAACGATATGAACGAACAGCAACAACAAGAAGATAATGAAGATGAAATTCGTCTTGATTTAACTCGTTGGGTTTCGTTGAAATCCGTGGATAATAGTGTGAACAGTTTGACCGTTCATTATCAAGTTTTTGATCCGAACAATGAGTATAATGCGATCTTTCTTCTTTTACAAAGCGAGGGAGTAGAAGCAAAAAAGATTTATTTAAATAAGGAAAACACTTCGTATACAATTAGAGATCTTACGCCTAATACAGAGTATACAATAACTTTTGGTTATCAGCTAGCTAAGTCAGTGGATGAATTAGAAACAGAAGTAACAGATGATATTGTCAAGATAAAGACGAAGAAACCTAATTATCAACTTGCCTTTACTAAGATTACTTCTAGTAAATTGTATTATGAATTAAAAGTTGATCCACTTTATCAATTAGAAAGTGGTACGATTCGCTTGTACTCTGATAATCAAGTACTTAGTGAACAACCGATTGATGTTTCTAAGATTGCGAACGGTGTTTATACAGGAAGCTTTGATAATCGTAATTTAGGCTATTTAATAGAAATTAGAGTGGAGGATTTTGTTTATAATGGCCAATTAGTAAACAATTTTCCGATCACTAGTAAATATATCAATGAATAAGGAGTGAAATTTATGGAAAGTATTTTATCTGCTACAATGAATGCTATTGGCTGGATGTTGGGACTTGCTTTTTTAGGTCTTGGAATAGGAATAGGAATTATGGCTTCAAAAGTGGCTGAAGCAGTAGGGAGAAATCCTGAAACTAAAGCGGATGTCGTTCATTCCGTGATTACGATCTTGATTGTGACTACTGTGTTCTTATTATTCTTATTTGCCTTTGTATTCTTCTTACTATTCTTTAATCCATTAACTTTGTAAGACGAGATTAGAGTCATGATAGAAGTTATTGTTGGCGTTATTATCGTACTGTTTGTTTTAACATTAGTCATGGTTCTTCTATTAAAGAAAATTGTTGAAGAGATTAATCATCAATCCAAAGAGTATTTTGCTTTAAAACTCCAAGATTACGATGATCTAGTAGAAGAAAGAGAAAAAAGGTTAATTGAATTAGAGAAAAGTAAAGAAAGAATAAGGTTGGAAGAAGAAGGAGATAATTTTCAAGATGCGGCTGTTGTCTGTGTTTCAGATAAATTACCTGAATATCAAGTAGATGGTTTATTACAGAAATTGAAGACAATTGACGAAGAATTTGATTTGGATAATGACAAAATCGTTGCAATGTTTTTAAGAGAAAACCAAATAGAAGAAAATGATCGAATCTATTTAGAACTTGTCTCTTTAAAACAGTATATTGGACAGTATGAAATTTATCGCAAACTATCAGAGGATAAACACTTACTCTTAGAACTTATCCAGAAATTATCTCCTAGTTCTAGAGAGAAAATAGAAAAATATTATCTAGGAACTAAGAGATTTAGTGTCAATGATTTTTTGGAATATTTAGAGGTAGAAATCAGAAAGAGTGATCCTGTTATCTATATTGAAGTAGGGGATAAGGATTTAAATTATGATCAGTTGGATAGACGGATTAAGACGATATATAACGATAAAATATACAAGGGGATTCGGATTCGTTATCAAGATAAATTATATGATTACAGTCTTACATAAGGAGTGATACTATGGTGGAAAAAGAAGATGAGTTAACCAGAATCGTTAATGATAAGATGCAGAGAATAGAAAGTAACAATAATCAATTTGGGGTTGGGAAAATTACCAATATGAAAGAGTTTATCGTCGAAGTTGTTGGCTTAGATGATGTCTTTTTCTATGAAAAGATCAATTTAGCGAATAAAGCGCTTGGTTATGTAACGAAGATTGAGACCAATCGTATATTTGTTGCCATTTTACATAAGGATGAGGAACTTACCATAGGAGATTTGGCTTATCAGACTAATGAAGAATATATGGGGGAGTTTTCTCAAGATGCCTTGGGTAGAATGATTAATATTTTTGGTATCGATCAGTTAATTGGTAAGAAATTTCAAAATCAAGAAAAAGTAAAAATTGAAGAAGACCCTATTCCGATTATGGATCGTACAGCGGTAAAACGACCACTTCAGACAGGAATAACAGGAATTGATTTGATTTATCCGATTGGTAGAGGTCAAAGACAATTGATTATCGGGGATAAAAAAACAGGAAAGAGTCAGATTTGTTTAGATACGATTGTTAATCAGCGTGGTAAAAATGTGATCTGTATCTATTGTGCGATCGGGAAAACAAAAAAAGAAGTTAAAGAGATATATTATGATTTATTAAAGAAAAACGCTATGAGTTATACGATTATCATTACTGCTTTTAATGATGAAATGCCACCAGTACTTGTTTTAACTCCTTATTATGCTTTATCAGTAGCGGAAAAGTATATGAAGCAAGGTTATGATGTTTTAGTTATTTTAGATGATTTAAAACGACATGCTGATGCTTATCGAGAGATCAGTTTGATTTCTGGAAAATCTCCAGGAAGAGATGCTTATCCATCAGATATCTTCTATTTACATTCTAGATTATTAGAAAAAGGCTGTCAGTATAAAAATGGGGCTAGTATAACGATTCTACCAGTTGTTGAAACTAAGGGTGGAGATATTACGGATTATATTTCGACTAATATTATTTCTATCACAGATGGTCAGATTGTATTATCTTCTAAGAGTTTTCAAAAAGGAGAAAAACCAGCTATCGATTATGGACTTTCTGTTTCCCGTTTAGGTGGTTCAGTTCAAACTCAGGATATGAAAAAATTAGGAGCTACAGTAAGACGTAAGTTACTTAGTTATTTGGAAACAAGAGAAATTTATGAATTGGCCAATATCGACGAAATGAGTAAAGAGTTACAAACAAAAATATTTGAAGGAAAAAAGATACTTGATCAATTGATTCAACCTAAATATTCTCCTTGTAGTGAGAGTGAAATGATTCAGAAATTTTCCTTTTTAGAGGATAAGAAGAATGGCTAATGTAGAGAATATCGTAAAAATTATGAATTTCCACTCTCTACTAAGAGTCGATAAAGCTAAACGTAAAGCGGAAAAATATTTTGAGGTAGAAAAAGAACTCGCTATTATGATGTCGCAGATATTATATAATCGTAATCTTAATCTTGATGAAAAGATATTGGTACAGAATGAACGTGGTGTTTCATTGAACTTCTATTTAGGCAATGATTTAGGCTTTTGTGGAAATTTTAATAGTTTGGTGAGACGACAAGCTGAAGAAGATCTCGACGTTCAAAAAATTATGATTGGAAAGAAGATATTTTCTGATAGTAAAGATGTGATACTAAATATCAGTAAAGAAGATTTCTACCGAGATTTTACTCCTATCGAAGAGATCATTTATCCTTTGATTACTTCTAAACGTTTGAAGGAATTGAATGTTATTTATAATCATTATTATAACGTGAATGATATTCGTTTAGAGGTAAAGAAAATTTTTCCTACCGAAAGTGAAAAAGAAGAAGTTGATGTGGATAGTGATTATGTGATTGAAACAGATGTGAATCAAGTACTTACTCAATTGATTTTGATTTATCTTTGTTATCAATTAAAGATATTAGAAGCGAATAGTTGGGCCAGTGAGAATGTCATGAGAGAAAAAACGACGAGAGAGTCCCTTTCGAAAATTGAAGAGATTGAAGAAGAAAAGGCAAAATATCGAAGAAAAGAAAAGAAATATCAAGCATTTAAGAAACAGATTAGTAACTATAGAAGGGTTGGCGAAAAAGATGGAGATCGGTAAGGTTTTAGCTATTTCAGATATTAATGTTAGAGTGTATTTGGAAGTAGAAAACAAAGTAAAGATCGGGGATATTTTAAGAATTGAAACCAAGGATAAGAACTTGCGATTAGAAGTAGTTGAAATTGAGAATTTGATCGCTACTACGATTCCTTTTTACAGTGTGATTGGTCTAAAAAAGGGTCTTCCTGTTTACTTAGAAGATAAAGGAATTGAAATGGAATATTCCAAGCAGGCTTTAGGTAGAGTTTTTAATTCTTATGGAGAATTGCTGGATAATCAAGCTTTTACTACCGTTCGTAAGCGAAATGTCTATCACGATAATCTTTCTTTATCTTCTATCGAGGTTAATTCTGATATTATGTGGACAGGAATTAAAGTAATCGATTTCTTCTCACCGATCGCTAGAGGATTTAAGATGGGGCTACTCGGTGGAGCAGGTGTTGGAAAAACAGTATTGATTAAAGAATTAATTCACAATGTATATCAAAGTTTATCTAGTAATGCGGTGTTTGTTGGGATTGGAGAGCGTTCTCGTGAAGGAAAAGAACTTTATGATGAAATGAAACAGTCTCATCTTTTGGATAAGATTTCTATGGTATTTGGACAGATGGGAGAAAATCCAGTCGCTCGTTCTAAAACGGTATATAGTGGACTTACGATAGCGGAATATCTTCGTGATGAAGAACATCAAGATGTGTTGTTGTTTATCGATAATATTTATCGTTTTGTTCAAGCTGAGTCAGAAATTTCTACGGAATTAAATCGAATACCAGTAGAAAATGGGTATCCAACGACAATGATCTCTGATGTCAGTAAAGTAGAAGAGAGAATTAATTCTTGTGAAACAGGTTCTATTACTTCGTTTCAAGCGATTTATATTCCAGCCGATGATTATACCGATGAAGCAGTTCAAACAATTATTTCTCATATGGATGGACAAATTACCCTAGATAGAAAAGTAGCCGAGAATGGATTATATCCAGCGGTAAATGTATTTCGTTCGACTAGTAAATTAATTGATCCTGATAAAATTGGAAAGAGACACTATCAGTTAGTAGAAGAAGTTTTACGATATTTAAGCCGTTATCAAGAACTAGAAGAAATCATCGCTGTGTTAGGAATAGATGAATTATCTAATGAAGATAAAAATATCTTTTATCGTTCCCGTAAACTTCGTAATTATTTTACTCAACCGATGTTTGTTGCCGAAAATTATACGAATATACCTGGTAAATTTGTAGCGATAGAAGATGTCTTACATGATGTTGAAAATATTCTACAAGGTACTTATGATTCAGTAGATGAAGATAAGTTCCTTTATATAGGAAAATATGAATAACGATTTAGTAGTAAAAATTTTTACGATCAGTAACGGCTTAGAACAGATCGAACAGGTAAAGATTATTCGTATAAAAAGTAAAGATTATAATCTGTTAATCATGAAAGATTATTTAGCGATGATTGGACGAGTAGAAGGTAGTGTCGAAATAGAAACGGAAAAAGAGACTATTCGTAAAGAAAATATTGAAGGTTATTATATTCATCAACATAATCAATTTAAATTATTAATCAAGGAATTAGTCTATGAACATTCTGAATGAAATTGCTCATCTTTTTCCTTTCATTGTTACCTTTTCCATTACTGTTTTTCTAATCATTGCTCTTACCTTTTTAATCCTTAAGAAATTTAATCCCAAAGGAAGAAAATTAAAAATATATGGTATCTTCTTAGGACTTACTACGATGAATACCATATCCATTTCTCTTCTTCTTGTTCGTTATATTTTCTTTATTTACTGTCTTTTTCAAAATCATTATGTTTCTATTTTTGAAGATGTTCATTTCTATTTTTTACTTATACCAGGTATTTTGTATAACTTACTCAACAAAAGATATTTTTATATACTATTAGATAGTTTAAATTCTATTATCTTGTATTTTGTATTATTCTCTAAGATGATTTTTCATGATTATATTTTTCAAGTACAGAGTGTTTGGTATGTAGTATTGATTTATATTCTATTACTTATTTTTACGTTTGTTTATGGTACTTATTTTACGATTAAGGATATTGATTATGTAGTGAAGAAAAATAAGCATATTCAAAGAAAACTAAAAAAAGGAGAAAAATAATATGAAAAAGTTTAAGAAGAAATTAGGACTGTTTTTTAAGAAACATTTCGTTAAATTTTTGATTGGTTTGGCAGTTATACTAATTGGTGTTGGGGTTGTTTTACTGTTACGTCAAGTAGAGAAAGAATTAGAAACTTATACAGTAGAAGATGCTTCTATGTATCAATATTTTGGTACTCAAAAGTTTATGTATGATACTTCTTTAACGATTAGTAATGAACAAGAAATAACGGAATTAAAAGTCAATGATGAAGTGGTAGAACTTGATTCTGATCCATTCTATTATCAAAAAGAAAAAAAAGTAATCTTTCCTAAAGATATGTCAGTTGTATTTCCTAAATCGAATGGTCAACAACGTAAGATTCCTTATTTTACTGTTTTAGATGGTACTGGTGTAGATAGTTATTTAACCAATAGGGGACTTAATTATTTAATTGAAAATGCTTTTCTTTATGATGGTAATGATCTATATTTCTTCTTAGAAGAAGTAACTATTCAATTACCTGATGGTAGAACAATACCGCTTTCTCCTTATTCTTATCTGGTTTTTAATTATAATGGTGAACTTATGGTTTATGATTATAAGAATGATAACGCATTCATAGAAGAAAATATTACGGGTGATGTATTTGTTTTAGGAAATGGGTATCAGTTAAATGTCAGTATTGATGGTATTATCTATGGTGAAAATACCAGATTATTAATGAAAAATTTAAACTATTTAGATAATCTCTCATAATGGAAGTGATAGAATGAAAAAAGTAATCGGCATATTAGTGGTTGTATTGGTGATAGGTTTTTATATCACCTTTTTGCGATTTAGAGAAGTAGGTTTTATTGAGATGGATGGTTATTTATTAAAGAATAACCAAATCACCACAAATTTATATCAGGAGGATAATGAAGATAGAGAGAAAATAGAAACTACTCAAGTAAAAGAGATGGATAAGATTTATCAACAAGGAGATAAGCTTTATGTAGGGGAAAACAAAAAAGAAGAAATTTCCACTAGTTATCCATTAATCTCTAAAGATGGAAGTAGGATTTTAAATCTTTCTTCTACGAATAAATTTATCCAATTAGATTATGAACAAGTAGATGGTTTTCCTAATACGATTATCGCTTCTGGTAATTTATATCATACTTCTGATTATTTGAAGGTAGATGAAGAAAAGTATAGCTTTGTACTTTTAGAGGAAAATTTACTGATGAATACGCTTCCGATAAAAGTAGTTACAGAAACCGAAGAAAGAAAAATACCGATATACAGTATTATTTACTTTCAAGAAGAAGAAATTAGGTATTATGAATTTAAAGATGAAACATGGATTTATCAAGAGATAACTGGAGTAGATGAGAAAACAATAATAGAAATAGAAAATAATCAAACTACTTACGAAGACTTTTTAGATTTGATTAAGATTAAAGAAAAACAAGAAGTAACAGATGAAGAGGAAGAACTTCCAGAGGATAATGGAAATCAAGAAGAGGAAACAACTCCACCAAGTGAAGAAGAAGTAGAAGAGGGATTTGTAAGACCTGAAGTTACTTTAACGAATATTCGTGCGAATGTTTATTCTCTACAAGCACATATCGAGATTACTGATAAAAATAATCGGATTACGAAGAGTCCAACGATAGAAATCTATCAAAATGGAAATTTATTCTTAAGAAAGACTTACTATGGAAGTGGAGATATTGAGATAGTCGGATTATATCCAGATACGGAATTTACGATAGTAGGAACTTATGATTATTTAAATGAAGAGAATAAACAAATTAGAAGAACTTTTATTGAAGAAACAATTCATACGAAAGATATGTCTACCTTGGAGCCTATTCAATTGACTTATCAAAATGGAGAGATTTATGCGAAAAAGATTGTGTTAGAAGAATTTGGATTCTTAAATGGTGAAGAAAGTGAAGCTTTAAAAGGAATAAAGAAGATTACTGTTCAAGTAGGAGATAATGAGTTTCAAGTATCGAGTAGTACAATTAATAAGATGAAACGGTTAGAAAAAGTAACTTATGAAACTGGGGAAACTTTAGAGAGTAATCAGACTTATCAAGGAACCATTACGATCTATGATCAAGCAGGAAATGAAATGAAAGTAGAGAATGCTTCTTTTGAGACGAGAACGTCTAAGCAAGCACCTACTGTGAATGTCAAGGTAGAAGAAACAGATATTACGAGATTTACTTTAGGAGTAGAAGTAGAGAATAAAGATGATATTGTATTAAATCGTTTTAGATATGAAATTTATGATGAAAACAGTAAGTTAGTCCAAGAAGGAGAAATCAAAGATAATAAGATCAATGGAGAGAATTTAAATACCAATATCATTTATACTGTTAGAATTTATGCAGATTATGATTTAGAAGATGGAAGAGGAACTAGGGAAAATGAGTTATTAAAAGAAACTAAAGTAAGTACCAATCCATTAAGTTCTTTAGGATTTATTCGAGTAACTTTTGAAGAAGCGAGTATTACCTCTGATTCTGCTCGGTATAGATTTTATTTAAATATTGATAATACCGATAAGAGATTAATAGAATTATTAGATCAAGTAACAATCGTTACAAGAAAACAGGATACGAAAGAAGAAGTTAGTAGAATCCAATTGGGTAGTGAAGAAGTAAATAAATTAAAGACAGGAACTTTTCAAGATGTAGTTATTGAAAACCTAGAATCAAAAACGAACTACGAAATAGAAGTAACGGCAAAGATTAGACAAGGAGATATCAGTTATGATATAACGACTCTATCTAATTTAAAAGAATTCATGACGAAAAAGAAAGAATCTAAAGTAGAAATCATCAACCAATTTACCATGGAAGACTTTATTGATTTTGATGTAAGAATTGAAGATAGTGACTTATCTATTGAAAGCGATAGAGTCATCCTAGAAGTAAGAAACAAAAATACTGAAGCTTTGGTGTTAATGAAAGATATTAAGATCAATGCTGACTATGAAAGAATCACTTTAGAAAAGTTAGAGAAAGAAACCCCTTATGTATTTCGTTATATCGCTGAAGAATACAATACTGGATATACAAACTCTAGTTACGAAGAAAGTAAAGTTTTATTAGAAAAGGAAGTCATTACAGAAGTAGGTATTCATGGGGAAGTAATTCTGGATAGTTTACTTCCACAAATTACAAGTAGAAACTTGATTGATATAGGAAATCGTGATAAATGGAGAAGACAAGGTAGCAATGCCGAGGATTCCCTAGAAATAGATGAAGAAAATAATTTGATTTATATGTCTTATTTAACAACAAATATAAATCATTGGAGAACTTTTTCTTATTATTTACCTGAATACCGAAATCAAGAAGTAACGATATCTTTTCAAATTAAATATCAAGAAAGCTCAAAGATAGGTGATGTTAATTTTGTAAATCACTATGCAGGAAATTCTGCGACGGATTTGAATATAAATTCTGATGGTACCTGGACCACATTTTCGAGAACAATGATCTTAAATGATAGTGGTTATATTGGCTTTTATTTAAGAAATACCACAGGTGAAAATATTCCTATATCTATAATAATTAAAGATTTTCAGGTAGAGTTAGGGAATACCCAAACTGACTATCAGAAATATTCAGAGAAAGAAGATTATCAAGCTACTTTTCAAGTGAATTTAATAGATACAAAACAAGAAATAGTTACCAACGATTTTTATATTCGATTATATGAGAACGATCAAAAGATTAGTGACACCAAATATGATTTAGAAAATCATCAAATAGAGGACTTTGAAATATTAAAAGAATTATCTAGAAACAAAGAATATAGAATAGAATTAGCTATAAAAATCAGAGATCGTTTTTATACTTTGGATAGTTTAGAGTTTAATTCTAATGAAGAAATAAGAAGTATTCATAATCCAGATGATTTCTTTAGAATGCATACACATGGAACTTATTTAGTAGTTGAAGATTTAGATATTCGTAATGATAGTAGAACTTTAAATACTAGTTTAGGAGAAGAACAATTTAATATTACGTTAGATTTTCAAGGACATCAATTATTAATGGAAAATAAGTTTGATCAATTGATTTATCCAGGCTTAGGACCGGAAGGGAAATTATTAAATTTTGATTTACATGTTTATATGATAGGCTCTGATACCACGTACTATAATGGTATAATGTATTCGAATTATGGAATTATTTCAAATATAAAAATCACCTTAGAAGAAGCAACAGAAACACCAGTTAATCAATTTTCTCTATTATGTGGTAATAATAATGGAATAATTGAAAATTTTATTGTGCATATTATGGATAATGTTCATGTTTCGCACGAGTTTGGATTTATTGCAAGAGCTAGTAATCGTGGAACTATTCGAAATGGTTACTTGTACGGCGAAAAGATCATCGCTTCATATCAAAATATTTCTAGTTATCAACAAAGAGTAGGGGCAGTTATAGGAATTTCGTCTTCAAATACGGTATTAGAAAATATATATTCACTGATTGATGTTGATGCCTATTTGTTAGAGGAATCTGATTCTAATGATCGAGTAGGAAATTTAATAGGATATTCCGAGCGAAGTACAGTTAGAAATGTATATAGTGTGGCAGAAGGTGAAAATCGGGATTTAAATACAGATCCTAATTTAGGTATTATAAATAATGCTCAATCACAAAATTCATTTTATATTAATAATTCTATCTATAATACGTCTCATTCTTTGAAAACTTCAAAAACTGCTTTATGGAATACCACTTTCCAAGATCGTTTATTAAATAGTAGTACCAATCAATTTAATGTTGATGATTTTGTATCTTATGGTTATTATCCACAGTTAATTATGAATGAAGATATGCCAACTCAAGAGTATATTCCTTTACCGGAATTAAAAGATGAAGATTTAGTAGATATTATTTCCGTAGATAAGGTAGATCAACAAGGAAGTAAAGCTAAAGTAACCTTAACGGTTCATAATCCTGCTAATGAAAAGATTACAGATATTTCTATAAAGGATTTAACAACAACAATTATTAGTCAACAAGATAATAATGGAACAACTGCCTTAGTTATTGAAGTAAGTAATCCCGTTCGATATGTATCACAATATTTTATTAAATCGATTACTTCCAGAAATAGTTTTAATTTACCGTATACTAGAGAATTTGAAGAAGGCGAAAGAGTACTTCAAATCGAATTATTTAAAGAAGTATCCACGGTCGATGAATGGTTAGATATCAAGAATAGTTTAAGTGAGAATTATATGTTAACTGCTGATTTAGATTTTCAAAATAGAATTAATCCAAATTTAGGAAATTTTTCCGGAGTACTAGATGGAAATAATCATACAATTTCTAATCTTACTACGACTACTAGAAATGGAATAATTATTAGTCAATTGCGGGGTACGGTAAAAAACTTATATGTAAAACATGCTTTTAAAACGGAAGTACATGATTTAGACAATGATGGATTAATTGGCTATACAACTCAGTCGAATCCGGCAGTTATCGAAAATGTACATGTTTCAGATATCGAACTTCCTCTTACACTTAATGTGGGTGGTATTATAGGTTCGGCTTCGTTTAATACACAAATAATTAATTGTTCAGTTACAAATGTAAAATTACATAATAGTTTAACACCAGCAGTAAATATAAGAATTGGAGGAATCGTTGGCTCTTTAGATAATGCTAGAATTGAAAATTGTTATGTACAAGATTTAAATTTAGAAACTGAATTTTCTTCTATAACTGGTATAGGTGGCGTAGTTGGCTGGGCAAGTTATGCAACAATTCAAAATGTTTATGCTACCGGAACAATAAAAGCAAATAGTCAAAATGTAGGTGGAATAGTAGGATACGTTCCTGGTTCAATTAATTTAACCAATGTTTATAGTAATGTTAATATCCATACTACTCAAGGAAATGTTGGCGGAATAATCGGTAATTTAATTAATTATAGTTCTTCTCAAGTAACTAATACTTTGGTTTTAGGTGATGTTTATTCAAAATCTAGTAGTGAAAATGTTCGAAGAACAGTAGGAAATATGAATGTCAATCAAAATAATTATGCTTGGAATAATCAGCATATGAACGGTTTAATTACCAGTCAAACAAATGGTGAAACTTTACTTACTACTGAACAGTTAAATGATCCTTTCACCTATCAAAACTTTATTCAATTAGGGAGTGCTTTTAAAATAGATAATTTAGAAGAAAATCAATTACCATACCTTTATTATAAAGATACAGCGGAGTTGTTACCTAACCAAACGAAGAATTATTTAACTGAGTATGAATTTGAAGTAACAGAAATAGAAGTATTTCCTTCTATTGATAGTGCTTATATACTACTTCGTCTTCAAAATGAAGATAATCTTCCAGTTAACAATGCCAAAATTGATGGTTTAACAGTAACCGAAATCAGAAAGAATGTCACTGAGAATGGGGTAACAACTTTAGAATTAAGTGTGAAACCAGACAAGGCTTATGATAGTTACGAACTACAAGAAATTGTCTATCAAAAGGATGGAGTAGAACAGACGTATAATATTGCTGTAAAGATTGATTTACAATTCTATAAAGACATAGAGTCCTTTGAAGATTGGCAAAAGATTAGTACAACAGATCCAGAAAATTATAGGTTGATAGCAGATATTGATTTTAGTGATAAGGTTAATGTAAATACTGGAGTAGTTTTTAATCGTTTAGAAGGAACGGATAATGGACACACCTTAAAGAATTTAGAAATTGTTTCTACTAAAAATAATCTTTCTTTGATTAAACAAATTGATACTAGTATTTCTAATGTTATTTTTGATAATATTAATATTTCTTCTACTGCTTCAGGTAACTATGCAGCTGTTATTCAATATACTTATGGTACCATGCAGGGTTTGACTTTTCAAAATATTATTGTGAATGCTCCAAAAATGGCTTATGTTGGAAGTATATCTCAGAGTTATAGTACATCAATTGAAAATATTCGTTTGAATAACGTTACAGTAAGTGGTAATAATCAAGCGGCAGGATTTGTTGGTCAAATGACTGAAGCAGATGTTAAAAATATTATTTTAAAAACGGTAAATGTTAAAGGTAGTTCAAATAATGTAGCTGGCTTAGTTGGAAATATTGCTAATATTACCTCTACTCAAGCTAAACATTTTTATATTGATGCTGATGATGTTCATGTTACATCAACTGGTGGTACTTTTCATGGTATTCTATATGGTTCTGGTGGATGCTCGAATTCAACAATAAAAAATTCTAGTGTAGATGGATATAGTCAAGTCGGTGGTATAGCGGGTTATAATAGCGCATATGATATTTCACAAGTAATTATTGAAAATTCCCAAGTATCAGGTAATCAGTATGTGGGTGGAATTTATGGAAATGGATATCGTTCAATTAGTTATAGTTATATAATAAACTCTGAAATTTCTGGAAAAAATTCAACCTCTACTTATGTTGGTGGATTTTTAGGAATTGGAGGTGGGAATGTATTTAATTCTGGTATATACCATAGTAATATTGTTAATCCTGGCAATTATACAGGAGGTATAACAGGAGGGGAAGCTAGCAGTATATACTTAAACAGTATTCAAGATTGCGTGATTTCTGGTAATAATTATGTAGGTGGCCTTATTGGAATGACTGATGGTGTAAATGCAGGTAGAACATTTAGAGATAATACTATTCAAGCAACGATCAATGCATCTGGTAGTGGAGCAGGTGGTATTTTAGGCTATTACCAAAATAATTACATCGATACGGCAGGTTCAGGTTTACATTACATTTATTCTAACCTAATAGAAAATTCCTCTATTTCAGCTAGTTATAATGCTGGTGGTTTAGTTGGTCAAGTCGATGCGATGAAAACAGCTAATCAGATTTATAATAATATCATTGTCGCTAATGTTGAGGCAGTAAATGATCCATCTACTGCTGGAATTGTAGTTGGAAATGGGGATGCATTGACAACTACGATGAGAGATACTTTGATTTATGAAAATTCTCAGTTAAATGGAGAAATCGTATCTGATTTAGATATTATTGGTATTGAAGAAAAAAATTATGGAACGGCTTCTGATTTGGCTACGCAAATTACTTATACCAATCGTGGATTTTCATCTAATGAATTTGATTTCTCGCCACTTTCGACTGGCTATTATCCAATTCTTAGAAATACGCCAGGTCAAGAGCTAATCCCACTTCCAACTTCTACTTTTCAGCTATCCACGATGTCTCTTGCTTATCAGATGAATTATATGAGAAGTCTACCTCAAGTAATTGCTTATTCATCAGGAATTAATACGGTTAATTTAGAGTTTAGTGAATTAAATGAATATGTAACTGTTTATGTTAACGATACGCCATATTCATTAACCGATAAGACAATGACTTTCTATTATGATTATCAAACAGATTTAAGAATAGTAGTCACGGATGGATTAAATGCTAAGGAATATATCTTTACTCCAGATGATGTGAAGAAGACAATACTTACTATCGGAAATCACTATTACTATTTATCTGATGGAAAATTAATTACTAATGAGAGTAAAGAATATAATGATACTTTCATCCACCTATATGATCACTATGCTTTAACTAGTGATGGTAGGGTTCTTGATCTAGAGTCAGGTGTTTATCAAGAGAATAATATTACCAATCTTTCTCGTAGACAAAACAATATTCCGCTTTATAATTTTACTTATCAAAATCAGAAGATAGATACGTATTATAGTTATAGTTTAATTGATCAGGAAAAAGAAGTTGACAATCAAGTCTTTATCAAAAATGGAAAAGTAACTATGCTTAAGTCTGACTTGATGTATTATGGGGATCAATTAATTATCGATTCTTATAATAATAAAGATTACTTATTCGTCTTAGGCTCGGATGGAAAGTTATATTCCTTAAAGAGTGAGATCAAATATCCTAATGATTTCAAGAATAAAGAAATTGTTGAAATGAGTAGTAATATTCTAGGAAATAGTAGCTTTGTCTTAGTTAGATATGAAGATGGAAGTATTTATGGCTTTGATTATCGAACTGGAGTAAGAATCATCTCTACGATAGATAAAGAAGTTACTATTATCGATTACTTTACTGATCGAGTAAGAAGTACTTACCAAGACACTTTCGATGAAAGTTATCAAAGTGCTTATCAAGAAACACAAAAACTAGTTACGAAGTTAGAAGAAAAATCTTTGGAACAGGTAATTGATTCTAAAGAAAAAGACACTTATGAATATGTAGAAGTCTACGATCCAGTCAAGAAGACATATGATATTTATGAAGCATCAGGTTATTTAAATGGGTCAAGCAAAGTAGAAACGATAGCTGTTGATTACAATAAATCAATCAATGATAATATTTATCAAGACTATGCTTTATATTCTTATTATCATACTTCCTTACCTGGAAAGGTGGTAGGAACTAAAGTAAATGGATTGTATATCTTTATTGGTATTTGTACATTGATTGGTGGTTTATTCGTTTTATTACTTACTTATAGACAAAAAGAAAATGCGGCTAAATAAGTCGTATTTTTTTTGAATAGAAAATTTTGTAATTGTGAAGACTTTCCTGTGTTTACTTACTATAATACTAATGACTATGAAAAGAAATTAAGAGTAGTAAAGGGAGGTAAAAATGGATAATCAAATTAATCATATATTTGATAATATTAAAGAATTAGTTATTAGTAGTAGAAATAAAGTTTATTCTGTTGTGAATACGGAAATGCTTAATTTATATTGGAATATTGGTAAAGCAATTATGGATATTCAACAAGGGGATGAGAGAGCAAATTACGGGGATTATGTTTTAGAAAAATTGTCAGAAAAATTAACTGCTGAATTTGGTAAAGGATTTTCTAAAAGAAATTTAGAGAGGATGAGAAAGTTTTATATCTATTTTCCAATTACGACAACACTGTCGTCGTAATTAAGTTGGTCACATTATTTAGAGTTACTAAAAATAGAGGAAGAGCCAAAAAGAAAATTTTATATGCACGAATGTATAAATTCAAGATGGAGTGTGAGGGAACTTCAAAGGCAAAGAGATTCATTGTTGTATGAAAGATTGTTATTATCTGCTGATAAGAAAAAAATACTAGAGTTGTCTGAAAAGGGACAAGTGTTAAGGAATAGTAAAGATCTAGTAAAAGATCCATTTGTATTAGAATTTTTTGATATCAAAGAAAATACACGGTATTTAGAAAGTGATTTAGAAAAGAATATATTAGAACATTTAAAAGAGTTTTTATTGGAACTTGGTAAAGGATTTACTTATGTTGGTAATCAGGTAAGGTTAACTTTAGAGGAAGATCATTTTTATCCAGATTTAGTTTTCTATAATCGATTATTAAAATGCTTTGTTATTATAGATTTAAAAATAGGAAAAGTAACTCATCAAGATATTGGACAAATGCAAATGTATGTTCATTATTATGATAGAGAAATTAAACAGGAAGAGGAGAATTCAACTGTGGGAATATTACTATCCACAACTAAAAATGAAACTGTTGTCAAATATACACTTCCAGAAGATAACAAAAATATTTTTTCTACTACTTATCAACTACATTTACCCACTGAACAAGAATTGATCGCTGCTGTTGAGGAAGAAAAGAAAAATTTTGAATTAAGTCAATAGTGTGTTAGATGTTGGATTTTAAATAAGCTATATTGTTGAATAGAAAATTTTGTAATTTGGAAGACATTTATTGTTTTTCTTACTACAATACTAATAACTAAATTATAGGAGGAAATTATATGAATACTAATAAAACAGAAAAACCAATGATTGATGAAAAGATTGTAGATGGATTATTTAATCAGATTGAAAAAATTATTGTAGAAAATAAAACTAAGATGACTTATCAAATTAATCATACTTTAGTGAATACGTATTTTACTATTGGTAAAATTATTGTAGAAAATGAACAAAATGGTAATATTCGTGCAGAATACGGTAAAGATGTATTAAAAAATTTATCTAAGAGGTTAACGAATAAATATGGGACAGGATTTAGTTTGTCAGGGTTATATAATATGAGGCTATTTTATATTCGGTATAAGAATTTCCAACCACTGGCTGGAAATTTGAGTTGGTCCCATTATTGCTATTTGATTTATATTGAAGATGATAGAGAAAGAAGCTTTTATGAAAAAGAATGTATTAATTCTGGATGGTCAAAAAGAGAGTTAAAAAGGCAGATAGATTCTTTATTGTTTCAAAGATTATTATTGTCTAATGGTAAGAAAAATATCGAGAAAGTTTATGAATTATCGAAAAAAGGTAATGAGATCAGTAGTCCTACGGATATATTGAAAGAACCTTATGTATTTGAATTTTTAGGAATTAAAGAAGAAAAGCCTGTTCGAGAGAGTGAATTAGAAAAGAATTTAATTCATCATTTATCTTCATTTCTATTAGAGTTAGGGAAAGGCTTTATGTATGTTGGTCATCAAATGAGAATTACTTTAGATGATAATACTCACTATTATGTTGATTTAGTATTTTATAATAAAGTTTTGAGATCTTATGTCTTGATCGATTTGAAAACTGAAAAAATGAAGCCAGAATATGTTGGTCAAATGAATATGTATATTAATTATTATAATAGTGAAGTAAAAGATGAATTTGATCAAGAGACAATTGGAATTATTTTGTGTGCGGGTAAGAAAGATGTCACTATGGAATATGTTTTAGGAGGATTATCCAATAAAGTGTTTGCTTCTACTTACACATATTACATCCCTAATCGAGAGGAATTAATTAATGAGGTAGAAAGGATATTGAGTGAAAATTTATTTAATTAAGATATTTAGATGATTGGTGATAAAAAGGTATTAACCTTTCTTTTTTTCTGATATAATGATCTTATAGTAGGAGAATAAGGTTATGAAAGTATTAGAAGCGGTAGAAGTTAGAAAGAAATTTCGTCGTAAAGAAGTATTACATGGTATCGATATTACTTTAGAAGAAGGAGAAATTGTAGGATTTGTTGGTCCGAATGGAGCAGGAAAATCTACTTTTATTAAGTCAGTGTTAGGACTATATCATCTAGATGGTGGCAGTATTCGTATTTGTGATTATGATGTAAAAAAAGATTTTGAAAAAGCATTAAGAAATGTTGGATGTATTGTAGAAAATCCAGATATGTATCAGAATATTTCTGGGTGGAAAAATCTTGAAATTTGTGCGTTAATGAATGGAATTTCTCATCCTAAGAATTTAGAAGTATTAGTAAATTTAGTTCATTTAGAGGATGCCATTCATCATAAAGTAAAAACTTATTCATTAGGGATGAAACAACGACTAGGATTGGCACAGGCTTTACTCAATCATCCTAAGTTACTTATTTTGGATGAACCGACGAATGGTTAGATCCTTTAGGTATTAAAGAACTTAGGGAAATACTAAAACGGATTAACCAAGAATACAAGATGACGATTTTTATTTCCAGTCATATTTTATCGGAAATAGAAAATGTCTGTGATCGAGTGATTTTGATTCAAGAAGGAAAAATCGTTGAAAGTATTGCGGTATCGGAAATCAAAGATAAGAACATTAGTTTAGAAGATGAATTTTTGACTAAGACACTTAAGCAGGATGGTGAGTAAGATGCAGTTATTACGATTAATTCGTTGTGAATTTATTAAACATTTTTCTTGGAAAAAAACGATTGTTATTTTTCTTGTTTTGATCTTATCTTGTTTTAGCTTGATAAAAATGGAATCGTTCTTTGGTTCTAATCGTTCTTATATTTCACCTATTTATATCGAAGAATTTGATGAAGCTTATCAGAGAGCAAATAAAACATTAGAAGAAGAGACTAATTTGGTGAATATTGGAGTAGCAGAAGTTTTTTCTAGGTTAGAAAAGCCTTACCAAGATACGATTCAGTTACTGGGAAATGGTAGTACTGAATCTTGTTGGCAACAGGATGCTTTATTTAATTTAAGTTCGGCTCTTACTCGTTTGGTTATTTTAGAACAGGTACAAGCTTATCAAGATGATCCTTCTTTTTTAGAAGAAGTTTCTTCTTTACCTTCAGAAAATGCTCATTATGAACTGTATTATGGTACAGTAGCTAGTTATACGAATCAGTTGAAAGAAGCGGTTTCTTTGTCACCAACCGAATTTTCTCGTGATTTTACATATTATCATGAGTATGTTGATTTAGTGACTAGGGCATTAGAAGAGAATGCTTATTATCTTTATATTGAAGCTATTTATCAGACGAATTTGTATTATGCTACTGTTTTTGATACAGAGATTAATTCTGATACTTTAGCTATCTATCAGATGATTATCGATGAAAAAATCATGGATGATAGTGATTACCGTGTAGTTAATGCCCAACAATATTTAGATGTAATTAATCGAAAAATTGAAGCACCAACTTTAGAGGAATATCATCAATCTCCTAGTCAGGCTAGTTATAAAAATGTTAAGACGTATTATCGAACGTTAAATGAAGATTTTGATGCGAAAGAACAAATTCTTCATTATGCCATTCAGCATGATTTAAAACATGATTTATATTATCCATCGAATTATGAATCTCTCTATTCTTATCAAACGGCTAAGAATTTTATGAATCAGGGACTTCATTTAATTGTGGTAGTGATCTTTATTGTGGCGATTACCCATACAGGTATTACTTCACGTGAACATGATAGTGGAACTGTAAAATTGTTACTTTCTAAGCCAGTTAAAAGATCAAAAATCTTACTTTCTAAATTCTTATATTTAATCATTGAAACTTTTATTCTGTGGTTAATTGCTTCACTTATCTTATTTATTTTAGTGGGAATTTCTTATGGATTTGGTGAACTCTTTACTTCTAAGCTTTTATTTATCGGTGGTGAAGTTAGAGAAATCCCTTACTTCTTGTGGTATTTAGGTAATATGATTGTTGGTATGATTCCAGCATGTTTCTTCTTAAGCTTAATTTTATTTTTATCTAGTATTACTTTAAGTACGGCTTTAACGGCTAGTATTACTTCTATTTTAACTTTATTTTCGATTATGATTTGGGTATGGGTATTAGTTTCTAATTTTGGACTTACGTTCTTAAAGTTTTTCTGTTATACACCAATTCCTTATTTAGATTATTGGATGGTCTCATATCATAGTGAGTATTATTTAGAGTCTTGTATGCTTACTGGGCTTTATGAACCGTTCGGTTTAATTATCAGTTTGGTTTTTATCTTGATTCTTTATTTTCTTACGGTCTTTATTTATACGAAACGGGATATTAAGAATTAGTGTTATTGAGGAGGCTATATTTATGATTAATAAAAATAGAAAAATAATATTCCTAATTATTATTTTAGGTTTTGCAATACTAGTTATTGGGGCTAGTTATTCTTATTTTACTGCTCGTGCTATTTCTGATGTTCAATCAGTAAAAAATGGTTCATTAGAAATTACTTATGAAAATACTTTAAATATAAATGCAGCAAATATGGTACCTACGACGGAAGAAAATGCTAGTATTCATCAGTTCACTATAACAAATACTGGTACTTTAGATACAAACTATAACATTAGTATGATCAATATTTCTTTACAAAAGAATGGTGGTAATATAACTAGCTCTAATTTAATGTGGGCACTATATAATGCTAGTAGTGATTATAGTGAAGGTGATTTAGTAAGAAAAGGCTCTTTTTCTCAAACAAGTGGCTATCTTGCTGGAAATAGCGAATATGTTATTGTTACTGATTTACCGCTTAGTGTTAATGAAAGTAAAAGCTATCTTTTAAAAATATGGTTACAAGAAGCAGGAGAGCTACAAAATGAGGATCAGGGATTATCGCTAAGTTTTAATGTAGAAGTAGATACATCTGCAAAAGTGGCATCAGGTGGTGAGGATCTTCCTCAGGTAATGTCTAGAATATTAGAAAGAGATTCTTCTAGTTCTACTGAAAATTATTATGCTTATAGTGATAGTATAGAAAAAATTATTATTCAAAATAGTTTAACCCCTATTGTTGAAGCAAATGAGAGCTGGGATGTATCAGTAGATAATAATGGTAGCGTAATGGCATATTTAGTTTCTGATACAAATACTTTGTATTTACAGGGAGATAAAAAGATTTATTTACCTGAAGAGGCTGATAGTATGTTCCGTGGTTTTTCTAATTTAACTACCATAGAAGGTTTGGAGTATTTAGATGTTAGTGAGACAAAATCATTTTATTCTATGTTTAAAGAAAATCCTATGTTAACCTCTTTAGAGTTTACGAATTGGAATAGTTCGCAAGCGGTTACGATGGAGTCTATGTTTGACTATTGTACGGCTTTGGAAAGTATTGTTTTTACAAATTTTGATACTTCTACTGTGGAAAATATGAAAAGAATGTTTGCTCATTGCGAAGCGCTAACTTCTTTAGATTTAAGTGTTTTTGTAACGTCTAATGTTACCCAAATGGAAAGCATGTTTTATTATTGTTCTAGTCTTATCGATTTAGATACTAGTAATTTTGATACTTCTAAAGTAACAACAATGGAGCAAATGTTTCGTTATTGTGTATTTACGGAGTTGGATCTTCGGCATTTTGATGTTTCTAGTGTTACCAATATGACTAGTTTGTTTAACGATTGTAAATCATTAGTGAATTTAGATTTAACTGGTTGGACAAATAGCGCTTTATTAACAGGAGATAGAATGTTTGAGGATTGCTTTGTATTATCTTCTGTTAGTTTAGCAAATTTTAGCTTTCAAAATGTGACTACGCTGGATAATCTGTTTAGAAACTGTGAATCTTTAGTATCTATTGATCTTCGGCAAGCAGATTTTTCTGATTTGCTTCCTACAGATATGTTTTATGATATTCCTGATGGTGTAACTATCTATGTGAAAGATGTAGTAATGCAGAATCATATCCTTAGCCTTTACTCAACAGGTAATGTTGTAGTTTATACTGGATAATAAATAGATTAAAATAGTTAAATCGCTTTTATAAAAATCTTTTTCTTCTTACAGTTTTGTCATATTTACTCCTTGTTTTCTTAAATGTGTTATACTAATTAGTAGTGAAAAGAGTGGTGTTGATGGGAAGTAGAATAAAGCGCTATTCGCCTCTTCCAACAGAGGGGCTAAATCAGAAACAAGTAGATGAGCGAATAACTAATGGATTAGTTAATTATGATAATCAACCGGCAACTAAATCAATTCCTCAAATTATTCGGGATAACGTATTTACGTATTTCAATTTTTTGAATTTTGCTTTAGGTCTTGCGATTTTAGTTGCTGGTTCTTTTCAAGGGGAAATGACTGAAGCAATTAAAAACTGTTTGTTTTTAGGTGTTGCTATCTGTAATACGATAATTAGTATTATTCAAGAAGTGATTTCCAAACGGATTATTGATCGTCTATCGGTACTAGCTTCAAATAAAGCGACTGTGATTCGTGATAGTAAATTAGTTGAAGTAGGGATTGAAGAGATTGTTTTAGATGATGTTTTATCTCTTAAACTAGGTAATCAAGTGGTCACTGATGCGATTGTTTTAGAAGGTGAAGTAGAAGTTAACGAGGCCTTTTTAACAGGAGAAGTAGATCCAATTGTGAAAAAAGCTGGGGACATGCTATTATCTGGTAGTTTTATTGTGAGTGGTGAGTGTATAGCTAGAGTAGAACACATTGGTGGAGAGAATTATATCTCTGTTATTTCTAGTGAAGCTAAATACAAGAAAAAAGTAAATTCGATGATTATGCATTCCTTTGAGAAGTTATTGAAGATATTATCGATTTTGATTGTACCAGTTGGAATCTTATTTTTCTTTAATCAATATTCAATTATGGGAAGTATGACTGAGGCTACTTTTTCTACTGTTGCGGCTGTTATTGGGATGATTCCAGAAGGATTAGTGCTACTTACTAGTTCAGTAATGGCAGTTAGTGTTATTCGTCTTTCTAAGTATAAAGTCTTGGTTCAACAGCTATATTGTATTGAAATTTTGGCACGTGTTAATGTGATATGTTTAGATAAAACAGGAACAATTACGGAAGGAAAAATGGATGTTGTGGATGTTATTCCGTATAAAAAGCAAGATAAGGAAGAGTTAATTACTTATTTAAAAGAGTTGGGAAATTCTTTTGGCGAAGATACTCCAACGATGCGCGCAATTATCGATTTTTTCGGTACGGAAGACAAGTATGCAGAAACTGGAAAAATTCCTTTTTCTTCTGCGAGAAAATTCTCGGCTGTTTCTTACACGGAACAAGGGTCATTTTATATTGGGGCACCCGAGTTTGTTTTAGGGGAAGATATTCAACAAGTTCAAGATATTTTAGAACAATATGTTGGAGATTATCGGGTACTCGTTGTAGTTAGAAATTTTAAACTACTAACAGAACATCCAGAAAATTTAAAAGTACTAGGTTTTCTTTTGATTCAGGATCGAATTCGTCCAGACGCTAAAGAAACTTTAGAATACTTTAAAGAACAAGGGGTTTTACTAAAGATTATATCAGGAGATAATTATCAGACGGTGGAAAGTATCGCTCGTCGTGCCGGAATGGATGACGTAAAAGGAATTGATATGACTACGGTTAAGGATGAAGATTTTGATGATATTGTCACTCGTTATACTGTGTTTGGTCGTGTGACACCAATTCAGAAAAAGAAATTAGTTCAAGCATTAAAAAGAAAGAAATATACTGTCGGTATGGTTGGTGATGGGGTAAATGATGTACTTGCTTTAAAAGAGTCTGATTGTAGTATTGCGATGGCTAGTGGAAGTGAAGCTGCTCGTAATGTTAGTGAACTTGTTCTTTTAGACTCTAACTTTGCTTCGATGCCTAAAATTGTTGCCGAAGGAAGAAGAATTATTAATAATATTGAACGAAGTAGTTCACTACTGTTATCTAAGACGATATTTACAATACTTCTAATTGCGATTTGTGTCTTTATTTCTTCTGAATACTTCTTTATCCCAATTCAACTTACATTAATTACCATGTTTACGATTGGAATCCCATCTTTTATCTTAGCGTTAGAGCCAAATCATGAATTAGTAGAAGGAAACTTCTTATTAAAAGTGTTGAGTCGAAGTTTACCAGCTGCTTTAACAGTAGCATTTAATGTAATTATGGTACTACTCTTTCAATATGTTTTCCATTTATCTGATGAAATTATTTCTAGTTTGGTTATCTTTTTAACAGCAATGACAGGTTTTATTTTACTTTATCGAATTTGTCAGCCATTTAATCGTCTACGTCGTATTCTATTTGTTCTTTTAATTCTAGGTTTTGTTTATGGATCAATATTCCAATCTGACTTCTTCAATATTCATGGAGTTACAGTAGAGATTGCTCTTATTTTTGCGGTATTGTTACTTTCTTCTTTATATGTATTTAATAAACTTAGTTTAACTGTGGGTTCGTATTTAGAGAAAAAAGGTTGGTTACATACGAAGTAATGATTGCTTTTTCCTTTAAGTTTCGTTATAGTATTAATAGGGGGAAATAGATAATGACAATAGGAGAAGTAGAAAATACCAAGGATATTGATATGCAGAAAAAAGAACTTGAGAAAAAAATAGAAGTGTTTAAGAAGAATGAGGAAACAGTTTATGATTTACTTGCTCTTTATGAGCATTTGACTTCTACAAAAAAGCCACTAAAAGATTCTTTTCTTTTATGTTTACTAGTAGATAAATTAATTCAAGATTGGAAAGATCCTGATGTGGTCTTTATCCCACTTGAAGAAGATGGCCCTTTTCAAATTCTTGAAAATTTATGTAATGAGTATTTAGATGTGAAAGAAGACCTAGAACATGTTCCAGATGTAGAATTAGAAAAGGAATTTTCTCTTTCTGAAAAAAGAGAGCAAGCTTTAGATATGTTAAGATCATTATCTTGGCGAGTAAATGATATTGGTGAACTTAGTTTTTCTGATTTATGTTTAGATGATTCTTCTTTTTCTGTGGCTGTTGAATTATTACTTTCTGATATTTCTTTTCAGCGTCGGTTAATGTTATTTGAGTTGATGTGTCAGAAAGGGGTAAAGAAGAGAAATCTTGAATTTTTAGAATACTTTTTTGATCAAGATAGCCGTGGTTTAAAAAGAAGAAAAAAAGACGAGGTTATAGAAAAGAAAAAAGCTTTGTTTGATGCCTTTGTCAATGATGAAGGCAGTTACTCTTTTTCAGAGTTTATCGATGAATTAAAGGATCAAAAAATGTATAGTTGGTTTGTTCATTTTCAAAAGATGGGAATCGATGTTAGTAGGTATTGTTGGGACAGTTCTTCTTTGAAATTAAAAAGAGAATGTGGCGATGTTTCAATCGTTAGTTTTATTGCTAAAGAAAAGTATCTTTATCCTTTTCGCTGTTTATATGAAGATCCTAGTTATCAAAAGTTACCTGCTAGGATAAGAAAAAATAATGATTTAGCAATTGTTCAACAATTACAGTTTTCTGATTTACTAAATTTTATTGAGCTACCTAATTTTCAAATAACTATGGATTTAGTTCCTGTAATTATGGATAGAATTTGTGAACAAGAGAAAATTCTTCCACGACCTGATTTTAAAATTTTTGTTATGGAGCGTTTAGTGGCACGAAGAGAGAATGCTTCTAATCCTAAAGAGTATCGACGTTTATCCCATGTGTTAACCGCAATTGAAGAAGCGCCTGATTGTTTCGATGAGATTAGAAAGTTAGAACAAGAAAAACAAAAATTGATTCAGAAAAGACAGGAAGTGGTTGGTAAGCTAAGTGATTTAAATGAAATTTTACAAGATCAGGTACCAGGTAAGAGAATAATTAAAAATTTAGAGTTTCATAAGAAGTTGTCATGACTTCTTTTTTTAAAACTTTTTGGAGGTTTTGTCGAAGTTGTATAATTTTTTTGAAAAGTGGTCTATATTTAATATACAAGAATAAGAGGTGGATTATGTTCCAAATCGATATGGAGTTTGTACATGGGATGTTGTTTGTACGATTAGAAGGGGTTCTTAGTAAACGGACATCAAAAGAGTTAAATGAAGTATTAGATCGGATGATTCACGTTCATGGAGTACGTTATTTTGTAATTAATTTGGAGGATTTATCTTTTCTTGATGAAGAAGGGGTTAGTGTGATTATGAGTCACTACCATGATATTGTCTTACATGATGGAAGGTTAATTGTCTGTGGGGATAGATCGCATTTAAATCAAAAAGTAGCTGATGAATTAGATCAAGCTTTGCCGGATGTGGAAAGGAGTAGTGATGAATTAAGTGCTTTTCGTTTAATGCATATTTAGTTTATTAGGTAGTTGTAGGTCGCAGTCCTTAAATAAAATAAGATAAGGGTGAAAATATGGCTATCGATTTACAAGAATATGAAGGAAGAATAGTGGCGTATGCGAATAAGTTTCGTTATTACTATGATATGGATGACTTGATACAAGTAGGTAGGATTGGGTTATTAAATGCTTTGGATCATTATGATCCTAGCCAGAATACGAAGTTTTCTTCTTATGCTTTTCTTTATATTAAAGGAGAAATTTTAAAATATGTACGAGAAAATAAAAATATTAAGATCAGTAAAGAATTATCTTCGTTAGTAAAACCAATTGAGCGGGCTAGGGAGATACTTAGACAACGTCTACAAAAAGAACCAACGATTGATGAAGTTAGTCATTTTTTAGAGATTGATCGTAGTGTGATTGAAGAAGTGATGTTGTCTCAGGAGTTTGTGCGTAGTTTAGATTATGCTTTAAATGAAGATGATGAAGGAAAAGAAATGAATCTTTATCATACATTAGCTTATGAAGAAGTTGGGTATGATGCGGATGTGCTTGATTTAAAACAAGCAGTAGAGGATTTAGATGAAGAAGAGAGAAAATTGATCTCTTGCCGTTACTTTGAAGATATGACTCAAAGTGAAACGAGTAAAGTATTAGGGGTCAATCAAGTAAAAGTTTCTCGAGAAGAAACAAAGATTTTAAAAAAATTACGAGGTGTATTAACAGATAGCTAGGAATTGTAGCTATCTTTTTGTATAGAATTTTTTTCTTTTCCTCATACTATTAGTGGGTGATAAATGGATGGAAAAGACAAGATATAAAGAGTTGGTGAAAAAACATCAACCGACGGAGACAAGAAGTCAAAATGCGTTTATTGCATTTGTGACGGGTGGTATTGTCGGAGTAATTGGACAGTTGTTAACAGAGTTTTATGCAGGTTTTTTTGAGATTTCCACTAAGGATGCTTCTACCTTTATGCTAGTGACTTTAATCTTTCTAGCTAGTTTGTTTACTGCACTAGGTTTCTTTGATAAATGGGTAAATTTCTGTAAGTGTGGATTAATTATTCCCATTACTGGTTTTGCTCATTCGATGACGAGTGCAGGTATCGAATATCGAAAAGAAGGACCTATTTTTGGATTAGGTAGTAATATTTTTAAATTAGCGGGTAGTGTAATTTTATATGGGGTAGTTTCGGCTTGGTTTTTTGGAATGCTTAGATTGATTATTATGGGAGGTTAGAAGATGACATTTAAATATAATCAAGTATTTGTTGAAGATGCAGCAACGATCGCGGGACCTTATGAAGCTAAAGGACCATTAAAAAAATATTTTGATCAGACATTTGATAATTTGTATCATGGGGAAAAGTCTTGGGAAACGGCAGAAGCGAAAATTTTAGAAGATAGTATTCGTGCTTTACTTAAAAAAACGAAGAAAACAAAAGAGGATATCGATGTCATCATTTCAGGAGATTTGATGAATCAAATTACTTCTTCCTGTTATTCTTCTGAAAAATTTAATTTCCCTTTCTTAGGCATTTACAGTGCCTGTGCGACAAGTGTCGAGGGAATGATTTTAGGCAGTAGTTTAATTGATGGTGGTAAAGTCAACAGAGCGATTGCTTCTACTTCATCGCATAATATGTCTAGTGAAAAGCAATTCCGTAATCCAACTGAGTATGGAGCACCAAAACCGAAGACCGCAACATTTACCGCAACTGGAGGAGCTAGTATTTTATTAACCAATGAAAATACAGGAATTAAAGTAGAAAGTTCTACGATTGGACGGATTGTTGATTATGAACAGAATGATCCCTTTAATATGGGAGCCGTTATGGCGCCTGCTGCTGCGGATACGATACATCGTCATTTGATGGATTTAAATCGTACTCCTGATTATTATGATTTGATTTTAACTGGTGATTTAGGGACTTATGGTAAAGAGATTTTGATCGATTTCATGAAAACAGAATACGAATTAGATATCAGTAGAAATTATAATGATTGTGGTACTATGCTTTATGACTTGGAAAAACAAAAAGAGGTCCAAGCTGGTGGCTCTGGACCGGTATGTAGTGCTTTAGTGAACTATAGTGTTGTGTTAGAACTGTTGAAAAAGAAGAAAATTAAAAAAGTATTATTGGTCGCAACGGGAGCGTTATTTTCTCCTACCTTTGTCTATCAACATGAAAATATTTTAAGTATTGCGCATGCAATCAGTTTGGAGGTTATCAAATGATCTATTTAACTTCTTTCTTGTTCTGTGGATTTATTTGTCTTTTGGGTCAAGTGATTTTGGACAATACAAAATTAACAGCTGGCCATATTACTAGTATTTTTGTGGTAACTGGTGCTTTTTTAGATACTTTTAGTATTTATGATCAGATTATTAATCGCGTAGGAGCTGGTGCGTTAGTTCCAATTACTAGTTTTGGTCATTCCCTTATTCATGGGGCATTAGATAAGGCTAGTGATATGGGAATTATGGGACTACTAATGGGAATGTTTGATCTTACTGCTTCTGGTATTACGGCGGCTATTGTCTTTACCTTTATTTTTAGCTTATTCTTTAGACCACAAAATTAATTGTTGTTTTTCGATAATTCGATAATGATATCCATATCATCGTCATTGGCGATGATATTTTTATGTTGTTGATGACATTTTTCACAACGATAGATAATTTTATAACTATCTTTAAATTTTTCTATTCCGATTGGTTTTAATAATCCATGACAAGAATTGGCTCTATCTCCAGGAAAAATATCAACATGTTTAGAGTATAGGCAAAAGGGACAGTGATCTCTAGCGGTATAATTTAGTTTAGCTACTTGTTTATGACAGTGTTCACAAATAAATTCTTCATCGCGCATCGTAAATTTTTTCATCGTTAACCTCATTCTATGATATGAAAAAATACTAGTCTTTCTAGTATTTATCTCTATTCATGGCGGAGAGTCAGGGATTCGAACCCTGGGAACGGCTTAACCGTTCATAGCATTTCGAGTGCTACACTTTCGACCACTCAGACAACTCTCCAACTTGTATGTAATTATATCATAAATCTTTATTTCTGAGACTTTCTTTTTTTAGTTTTTTTCGGTATTATGATATAATGTTTAGTAGTTAATAGGTGATAGCATGGAGTATGAAGTAAAAATAGATAATTTTGAAGGCCCTTTAGATTTGTTGTTACATTTGATCAAAGAATCTAAAGTAGATATATGGGAGATCAGTATAGCGGATATTGCCGAAGAGTATTTGGCTTATATTCAGAAAATGGAAAAGTTGAATTTGGATATTGCTAGTGAATATTTAGTGATGGCTAGTGAATTAATCGAGATGAAAAGTAGAATGTTACTTCCTCGTCAAGAAAAAGATGTAGGGGAAGAAGAGGAAGAAGATCCCAAAGAACGTTTGATTAGACGTTTGGTAGAATATCAGAAATATAAAGAGGTAACTAAGAATTTTAAAGAGTTGGAATCTTTACGTCAAGAATTTTATACCAAAGCTCCCGATAATTTAAAAGAATATGTGGAAGAAGGGGTCGTCCCTAGTAGTGATGTTACTTTGGAAGATTTAATGCTTGCTTTTCAAAAGTTTTTGAATCGTAAGGAATTAGAAAAACCACTTCAGACGACAGTAACCAAAAAAGAAATTACGGTGGAAGAAAGAAGAAAGAGTATTCGTGATATTTTAACCAAAAGAAAACGCGTAGATTTTTTCGAATTATTTGAAGTGGTAACTAAAGAATATATTGTCGTTACTTTCTTGGCTATTTTAGAGATGGCTAAAAAACAGGAGCTATTGATTAAACAAGAAAGTGATTTTTCACAAATTATGATCGAGGTGGTTGCATGAAATTAGAAGCAGTAGTAGAGGGATTATTGTTTGTTGTTGGTGAAGAAGGGTTAACGCTTAATCAGTTAGTAGAGATTTTGGAAGTGGATTTGGACCAAGTAAAAGAAATTTTAAATGTGTTAAGAGACCGTTATGAAAAAGAGGATAGTGGTATTCGGATTCACTTTTTAGGAGATCGATTTAAATTGACGACTAAGCCAGAACATAAAAAATATTTTCAAAAATTAATTGAAAATCCTGAAAGTAATACTTTTAGTCAAGCTGCTTTGGAAACATTAGCCATTATTGCTTATAATGAACCGATTACTAGGTTAGAGGTAGATGAAATCAGGGGCGTTAGTAGTAGTCAGATGATTCGTAAATTAGTGGCTAAAGGTTTGATTAAAGAAGTAGGAAGAAGTGATGCGGTAGGAAGACCTATTCTTTATCGGACAACTAGTGAGTTTCTAGACTATTTTGGTTTGTCGTCGAAAGAGGATTTGCCTAAACTAGAAGATTTTGCTCATATCGATATTTCTCAAAATGAAGATGTTGATTTGTATCATTCTAAATATACGGAAATAGATGAGAGTGAAAAAGTCGAAGAACTAGAAGAACTGTAATTTACTTTTTACTTATCTTGTGATATATTTTTAATATAATATAAGGTAGGAGGTTTCGTATGAAAAAGAAGATAGTTAGGAAAAAGAAAAGTGAGTCTGATTTACAAAAAGGTGGAAAAGTAAATGCTCGTCAGGTTTATTATTTTGTGATGATTTTTGTGTATTTATATTTGATCATTGCTTGTATGTATAAGTATAGTCGTCAAGAATCTTTACAGGATTGTTTGTTAGAACTTATTTTTTTATTTGTATTATCGGTAGTTATCTATTTTGTTCATGTAGTTGATTTTCGCTCTTCTAATAAAAAATGTTTCTTTCGTCAAAAGTTGATCAAGAAAAGAAAAAAGAAGGAACGTATTAAGGTATATCTTGGAGAAGCTATACTAAGTTCTTTATTGATTACTACAGCATTTACTTTGTTAGTGGCTTTTAATAATATTTTTATTAATTTTTATCGGATTGTTCCTAATAATGTACTTTTATCTGTGTTATTGGTGGTTATTGCTTGTTTTGTTGCCTTTGGAGTAATTATTTTCTTAGGTGATTATTGGTTTAGTGAAAAGTATGTCAAAAAGTATGAGAGTTAATCTTATACTTTTTTTATTGCCTAGGCTTTTTTATGGAAACTACTTTACTTTCTATTTTTTTCTTGTTATAATTGATTTACTTGCCCGAGTGGTGGAATGGTAGACGCGATGGACTCAAAATCCATTGGTAGCAATACCGTGTCGGTTCAAGTCCGACCTCGGGCACCATGAGAATTTAATCTGAACCTTTAGTTGGTTGGATAATTTATAAATAGAACTTGTCAAAAGTTCTTTTTTATATACTAGGAATTTGCTTGGTATAGAAGAATAAAATAAAAAATAGAAAATTTTGTAATTCGCTTGATTCACATACGTTTGTTTGATAAACTCCTATTAACCATTCACAACAGGGAGGGATAGACATGAGTATGTTGTATAAAAGTTACCAATTCCGTCTTTATCCAAATGATAAACAAATCATTCAACTTCAAAAGACGTTTGGTTGTACAAGACTGGTTTATAATCATTATCTTGAAAAAAGAAAAAAAGAACATTTGACTTGTTTCGATACGATTAAAGATTTTCCTAATTTATATTCAGAATATCCATTCTTAAAAGAAGTGGACTCTTGTAGTTTAAGATGCAGTTTATTTGATTTAGAGGACGCATTTAAACGATTTACCAAACATCAAAACAATTATCCTAAGTTTAAAGGAAAGTATAGTTCAAAAAGAAGTTATCGAACGAATTATATTACGAGTACTTATAAAGGAAGAAAATATGAGAATATTAAAGTAGATTTAAAAAGAAAAGTAATTACTCTTCCTAAATTAAAAGAAGTAAAGATTAGAGGATATAGAAATTTAGAATCTTTACCTGGAAGAATTATCAACGCAACTATTAGTGAGTATTCAAGTGGTAAATACTATGTTAGTGTATTAGTAGAAGTGAATCATC